>DAIBBI010000014.1:0-13401 GCA_027442615.1 Ferrovaceae bacterium
TCGGGTGGTGGAGGGGGAAGGATTCGAACCTTCGAAGGCAGAGCCGTCAGATTTACAGTCTGATCCCTTTGACCGCTCGGGAACCCCTCCAAAACGAACCCGTAATTATGGGCCAGTGTCAATAGGCTGTCAATGCTTATATGTGTTACGAAATACCCACCAACGCGAAACCCCGTAATTGAAGAACATTCCAGCCACCGAACCCAGCGCCACGGCCAATGCAGGCTGCTGCGCCAAGCCCTGGCTGGAAAAGACCGCTACCAGATAAACCCCGTTGTTGATCACCCCCCCCAGGCCGTTGGCCCAGAAGTAACGCAACCATTCCCGCAACCACTGCGGGTGCGCCCGTTTTGCGAAGGTAAAGCGTCGATTGAATGCCCAGGTTACTGTGACGGCCAGCGAAAATCCCACGGCCTTGGCGCTAACGAGATCCAGTCCCGCCCAGCTTG
The DNA here is from genome assembly GCA_027442615.1 of Ferrovaceae bacterium. Classification (GTDB taxonomy): domain Bacteria; phylum Pseudomonadota; class Gammaproteobacteria; order Burkholderiales; family Ferrovaceae; genus JAJZRV01. Next base: position 450 of record DAIBBI010000014.1, read on the forward strand.
TGAGCAAGACCACCGCGCCCGCGTCCACGCAAAACCCAGCGCAGCCAGCCAACGCAAACGAAAGGATTTCACGAACCCGCGAATGCACATCATTCCTTTTGATTTTGAAGGATTTTTCAGTTAACAGCGGTATAATACAGGGTGTTGAACACACTGTTCCAACCCATGTGCCTTTCATCGACATCATGCAACCCACGCTCAGCCTGATCGTTCCAATGCGCAATGAGGCGGCCAACATCAGCCCATTCTATGAGCGTGTCCGGTCCGTACTGGACCCCCTGGACGAATCCTGGGAGATGGTATGCGTGAATGACGGCAGCGAGGATGCCACGCTACACCGGCTTTTATCGCTACGGTCTCAGGACCCCCGGATCGTCATCATCGATTTGTCCAGAAATTTTGGCAAGGAAGCGGCCTTGACTGCAGGACTGGACCACGCGCGGGGCGATGCCATCATCCCCATGGATGCCGATCTGCAGGACCCGCCCGAACTCATTCCCGAACTCCTTGCGCGCTGGCGAGAAGGATTTGAAGTGGTGCTGGCCATCCGCACCAGCCGCGTCAGCGACAGTTTCATCAAGCGCACTACTGCCCGTCTGTTCTACCGCTTCATCAATCGCCTGAGTACCGTTCCCATTCCCGCTGACGCCGGCGACTTCCGCCTGATGTCGCGCGTGGTCGTCGATGCGCTTCAGCAATTGCCAGAGCGCCGTCGATTCATGAAGGGGTTGTTTGCCTGGGTCGGTTTCAAAACCGCCAAGGTGCACTACCAGCGCCCGCCTCGACATGCCGGCCAAACCAATTTCAATTATTGGCGATTGTGGAATTTTGCTCTGGAAGGGATCACGTCATTCAGCCATATTCCGCTCAAGATGTCATCCTACTTCGGGTTGCTGGTGTCTTCCTTCGCATTTCTGTATGCCATCAAAATCATCATAGACACCTGGGTCTACGGTAACCCCGTCAAGGGCTATCCCTCCATCATGGTGGCCATCCTTTTTTTCTCCGGCGTGCAGCTGGTCGCCATCGGCGTGATTGGCGAATACCTGGGCCGCCTGTACGAAGAAAGCAAGCAACGACCCGTCTACCTGATCAGAAAATGCTATGGCCCCCCTCCGTCCGAGCCGAGTTGAGATGATCAGGCTCAAAACGACATTCGGCCTGTTGCTGATTGCGGCCCTCCCGGGGTGCAGTTCAATTCTGCCGCAATCGGAAAACACCAACGTCAATCCCTGGACCAGCTACCAGGAAATGCAAACGATGTTTGACAGCATCGTTCCCCACAAGACCACAGTGGAGGATCTCAAGGCCTTGAAGCTGGATCCGCATGCCAACCCCAACATTGCCATCCTGAATTATTCCGACATCCTGCGTCGCTTCATTCCCAGCCCCTCCATCAACGCGCACGATCTGGACCTGGGCGTGCAGGAATGCATCAAGGCCAAGATGGCCTGCGAAGGCTATGCAATCAACCAGGCGGTCATGGAGAGCAATCGTTACGGAAACTTTTTTGTCGACTTTCTCAACTTCAAGCGGCAAACAAACATCGAGGGCTGGCGCTTCAACGGCATCCTGCTGATCAAGGACAACATCGTCATCTACAAGCTGTCTGGCGGCGAACCTTCGATCCATAAGAACGAAGAGCACGTCAACCCGCTGGGGCCCCTGCAGATTTTCTGACGCTCAACCAGCCTCGCCAGAAAGCGCAGCTCGGTCCACATACCACGCCGCCCCCGCAACCCGCGCCGCGGGAAATTGCGCCCCATCCTTCATGCGCTGCAAGGCTTCATGCTTTTCCACACCCGTGACTAGAAACAGCTTGTGGCGGGCCGCATTCAAGACGCCCAATCCCAACGACACCCGCGATGCCGGAGGTTTGGGCGCATTGCAGACCGGAACGGCAAGCGCCGTGCTGCCCAGGGCGGGATGGTTTGGAAACAGGCTTGCCGTATGCCCGTCCTCACCCATGCCCAGCAAAACCAGATCGAGCGGTCGCGCTGAATCGAGAATCAGGGCATATTCCGCAGCAGCTTCCGTGGGACCCAGTTCTGCGGGAATCTCATGGACCTGCGCTTGAGGAATCGGAACGTGCTGCAAAAGCGCTTCGTGGGCCAGCGTGTCATTGCGCCCGGAATCCCCGCGCGGCAGGCATCGTTCATCGCTGAAGTACACCTCGACGCGCGACCAATCGAGTGCCCCGTGGCGAAGGTGCTCATAGCAGCGGCGCGGCGTATTGCCGCCGGACAGCGCCAGGCGGAAGACCCCGCGCTCGGCCTGCGCCTGCATGGCTAGCACGGCAATTCGTTCGGCCGCAGCAACACCCAAAGCCTCGGGGTTTGCAAACACCTCAATAGGGTTGCAGGTCGGCACCGTCAGGATCCAGGGAGTGGCGCCAGAACTGGTCATCGCGCGAAAAGAGTCGATAGGTGCCCCGCGGTCCCCAACTGCCCGCCTGATAACTGTTGATGAATTCGCGTTCCATGGACCACACCTTGATGACAGGATCGACCACTCGCCAGGCTGCCTCGACTTCGTCCATGCGCAAAAACAGCGAATGATCGCCGTGCATCACGTCCAGCAGCAACTCTTCGTAAGCATCGTAATCCGCATCCTCTCCCTGGCGGTAAGTGGCATCCAGACTGATGGTGCGGGTCTGCAATTCCAGGCCCGGCATTTTGACCTGCATTTCCATCCTGAGGCTATCGTTGGGCTGAATCCCAAGCATGATCCAGTTGGGTTGCGGCGGACCATGGCGCGACTGGCGCAGCAGGTCCTGTGGCGGGCTCTTGAATCGGATGCAGATGGCAGAGCTATTTTCTGCCATACGCTTGCCTGTTCGCAGATAAAACGGCACACCCGCCCAGCGCCAATTGTCGATGTAAACCCTGAGCGCGGCGTAGGTTTCGGTAACGCTATCGGGCGCCACGCCAGGTTCATCCAGGTAGCCTGCCACTGCCTGCCCATCGACCATACCGCTGGCGTACTGCCCCCTGAACGCATGGGCGTGCACCGCGTTTTGGGGAATGGGGCGAATGGCCTTCAGGACCTTGACCTTCTCGTCGCGCAGGTGCTCGGCAGACAGGGAGACCGGGGGCTCCATGGCCACCAGGGTCAGGAGCTGCAGCAAATGGCTCTGGATCATGTCACGCAGGGCACCTGCCCCCTCGTAGTAATCCGCACGCCCTTCGATACCATGCGTTTCGGAATGCGTGATCTGCACGTGATCCACATAATGCTGATTCCACAACGGCTCCAGCAACAGGTTGGCAAAACGGAACACCATGACGTTCTGTACCGTGCCTTTGCCCAGGTAATGATCAATGCGGTAAATCTGGGGCTCATCCAGGTGCTTGTATAGCCCGGCCTGCAGGGTCTGCGCGCTGAGCAAGTCGTAGCCGAAAGGCTTTTCGATGACAACCCGTCGCCAGCCGCCCTTCTCGCCCAGCAGTCCTGCTAGCCCCAGGTGCTCCACAATGCCCGGGTAATCCGCAGGCCGCACTGCCATGTAAAAAACCATGTTGGCAGGAAAGCCCTCCGTTTTTTCCAGTTTTTCCTGCAGCGCGCGATACGACTCCTGGTCCCCCGGATCAATGCGGTGGTAATGCAGCCGATTGCGGAAGCGCTCCAGGGTGGGGGCATCTGCGTCGGCGACGTCGCGCGCCTGCAGCAGGCCCACCACTTCATCCTGCCATGCCTGCCTATCCATGGCTTCAAGGCTGGACCCCACCAGGATCATATCGCTGGACAGCCGCCCCGAACGCTCCAACTGATAAAGTGCCGGGATCAGTTTGCGCCGCGCAAGACTGCCGCGCGCTCCGAAAATCACCAGGGTGCAGGGCTCAGGCTTTTTCACGGGAATCCTTGATGGCGTGTCCGCCAAAAGCGTTGCGCATCAGGGAAAGCAGCTTGAATCCGTAGCCGCTCTCGTCCTGACTTTGAAACCTCATCTGCAGGGCGAGACTGAGTACGGGTGTCGCCACGCCCTGCTCAATCGCTTCGATGGCCGTCCACCGACCTTCACCCGAATCGGCCACATAAGGAGCCACCCTTGCCAATGCCGCATCAGCATGCAATGCCTCAGCGGTCAGGTCCAGCAACCAGCTTCGAACCACCGACCCTTCCTGCCACAACGCGGTAATTTTGGCGAGATCAAGCGCAAATTCATGCTTGCCCTCCAGCAGGGTCAGGCCCTCGGCCAACGCCTGCATCATTCCGTACTCGATGCCGTTATGCACCATTTTGACGAAATGCCCGGCGCCGACTGGCCCCACGTGTGCCCAGCCTCGATCGGATGCGGGCGCCAGGATCCTGAGCAATGGTGCAACGGTAGCTGCCACTTCAGGTGTGGCCCCCACCATCATGCAATAACCGTTTTTCAGCCCCCAGATGCCTCCTGAAGTGCCCGCGTCCATGAATCCAATGCCCTCCTTGGCCAGCATTGCGCCACGACGCTGGCTGTCGTGGTAATTCGAGTTGCCGCCGTCGACGATAATGTCACCCGGCTGCAGCAGGGTGACGAGCTCCGCAATCTGGCTTTCCGTCACGGCGCCACTGGGCAGCATCAGCCAGACGATGCGTGGCGCCTTGAGTTGCGCAACCGCTTGGGCGGGCGAGCCGCACGATATGACTCCTGCCTCCTGCGCCAGTCTGCTCAAGACATCCGGTGAACGATCATAGCCTACAACCGACACTCCACCGCGACATAACCGCGTTGCCATGTTGCCACCCATCTTGCCCAGTCCAATCATACAAATTTTCATTGGCCATCCCCTGTTTTCCAAAAGCCCGCCCTCCAACCAGTTTACCCTCAGAACTTGTAAGCAACTCCGCCATAGAGCTCAGTCGTGTGCCCTCCGGGAATGAGGGCTGAATTACCTACATCATATCGGTCCAGGCCAAATCGCAATCCCACAGTTTGTGTCAATTTGTACTGGCCGCCGATCCCTACGACAATCCCGTTCTCTCCCGAAGTATCTGGGGCGTCCATGGTTGTTCTGGCGAATCCAAACTTGCCCCGCAGCGTGAAATCCGTATTCCCTACCGGAATGATCCCGATCGCCGCCAGCGAGGTGGCATTGAGCCGGTAATCATTGCCCACACCGATCTTTCCCAACCTGTCGTACTGCCCCTCGATGGCCAGCGCCTTGGAAATTTGATAACCCCCAATCAACCCCGTACTGGCGTCAACGCTTTTGGTGAGCCCCGGCCCGCCAACATCCGTACCGGCTCTGCCCACGTCGGCACCAATATAGAAGCCGCTGTCGCTTGCAATGGCGGGGAGGGCCGTAGCAGCACACATCATGATGACCATGGAAGTCCGTTTCACGACAAATCCTCAAATTGTTGGAACACCCGGATTGTCCGAATTTTTCCGGGATATTTCATCTCAACAGATTTCAGATTTTAAGCAAGTAATGCAGTGGCATGGCACGCAGGAAAACCTGCGCGCCATGGAAAGCGGTGCCGCAGGGGGCTTCCGTTATTTGAAGAGACTTACAAAGGCATATTTACTGAGGAGAACTTTGGGTGAGATATTCAACTTGAACTGCGCTATTTTTTCCCTGTAATAATCACTATTCTTGGGCGACTTTCTAACATCCCTGTAGAGCGCGCGCAGACTCAACATAAAAATGAATGGGTAAAACAGCACCATGAAGGTAACGGAGGTTTTCCCCCACTCCGTCATGTGCGCTTCCGTTCGCCCGAATCCCGCAACCTTGCCCAGTGCATTGAGTTGCTGAATGCCGATGAGCCACAGGTGGCCAAAGTACTTCTCGCCCTGATCATTTTTTCCCCACACGCCATCAATAAAGCTCCATGGTGTGGATCTCAAGTGCTCGCTCTCAAACACAAGATAGCTCAATCTTGATTGGAGCGAACTCCGGCTTGGCGTCGTGATGAACAGCTCGCCTCCCGGTTTTAAAATTCGGTACGCCTCTTGCAGGGTAAACAGCTGATTCGGGAGATGCTCTATGACTTCCTGAAGCACCACCATGTCAACGGACGAGTCTTCGATGGGCAGCACTTTTTGCACATCCGCATAAAGGGGCTTGTCCTCCAGTTTGCTCCAATCGGGAATCAGTTCGTACGGCGTCACGGTAGCGCCAAGCCTGCGAAGAATGTAGGTCGTGACACCCTCTCCGCAAGACAGGTCAACAACCTGTTTCCCCTCCCAATCCTGCCTTCCTGAAAAAAAGCGGGCGATGTTTTCGCGAACACCCGTATAGCGAGTTCCATCAAATGGATTATTCTTCAAATAATCATTCATCCAGTTCCCCGCCGTAGATTTTATTGGTGCCGACAGTAGGAATCGAACCCACGACCTTCTGATTACAAATCAGCTGCTCTACCATCTGAGCTATGCCGGCATTTTGAAGTGAACCTGCTTGAGCGACTATTTGACGACTGTCAAAGTCGGCTTCTTCTGCTTTTGCTGTGGATCAGCTTCCGCGTCTGATCCCGATTCTACGGCCTCCTGGGAATCCTTGAAGCCTTCGACATCTTCGGTTTCAATCTCTTCCGGAGGAAACAGCATCCCTTCCCCCGTCTCGCGCGCGTACAACCCTTTGACCGCATTCCAGGGCACTGATATTTCTCTCGATACACCGCCAAAACGCGCGCTGAACTGAATCTCCACGTTATTCATGGTGAGGTTTCGGGTCGCTGCCGGCCCGACGTTCAAGACGATCTGCCCGTCCTTCACAAACTCCATGGGAACCCGCGCCTGACCACCTTCTACCTGGACCTGAATCAGGGGGGTCAGTCCGTTATCGTTGCACCATTCCCACAACGCGCGGGTCAGGTAAGGCTTTGTCGATGAAGTGGCCACTTACTTTCGCATGGCTTTTTCAGAAGGCGTCATCGAGTCGATGAAGGCCTGGCGCGAAAAAAGGCGCTCTGAATACTTCAGCAGCGGTGCCGCCTGCTTGGGCATGCTGATCTGGTAGTGATCCAGACGCCACAGCAACGGTGCAATCGCCACGTCCAGCATGGAGAACTCTTCACCCAGCATGAACTTTTGCTTTACAAAAACCGGCGCAATCTGCACCAGGTTTTCGCGAATCATCGCGCGCGCCTTGTCCGCCAGCTTGGCATTGCCCGCTTCCAGCACCGAAACCTGTGAAAAGAGTTCGGCTTCAAAACGGAACAAAAACAGTCGTGCTCTGGCACGCATCACCGGGTCAGCTGGCATCAGCTGCGGATGCGGGAAGCGCTCGTCGATGTATTCGTTGATGATATTGGATTCGTACAGGATCAGATCGCGCTCCACCAAAATGGGGACGCGATTATAAGGGTTCATCACCCCGATATCTTCCGGCATGTTATACAAGTCGATATCAATGATCTGGAAATCCATCCCTTTTTCGAACAGCACGATGCGGCAGCGCTGGCTGAATGGGCAGGTGGTTCCTGAGTATAAGGTCATCATGCTACGGTACTCGCTCGGTGGGTGGCCAAAAAATCAGTGAACATCTTTCCAGTACTCGTGTTTGAGCGCTCGGGTAATCACAAAAGCCAGGGCAAGAAAAATCATGACCCCGTAACCGATGCGAATGCGCGTTTGCTGCATGGGCTCTGCCATAAAGACCAGATAATTCACCAAGTCAGCCGTGAACTGGTCGTACTCCTTGGGTGACAACTTGCCTGGCTTGGCCAATACCAGCGATGCCGCATGGTGCTCGCCCTCGCCCGGCTTTCCTTCTTCAGCCTTCAGCACCTGTTCGCCTTGCAACTCGTACAGCACGTGCGGCATGGCGACCTGGCGAAACACGAGATTATTCCATCCCGAGTCTCTTTGGTCATCACGGTAGAAAGAACGCAGATAAGTGTATAGCCAATCGGCCCCGCGCACGCGCGCTTCCACTGATAGGTCAGGTGGCGGCACACCAAACCAGGCCTTGGCATCCTTGGGATTCAAAACCACGGTCATGTAATCCGCAATCTTGGCATCCGTCAAAATCAAGTTCTTTTTGACCTGTTCTTCTGTGAGGCCCAGTCGAGTGAGCAGATCATAACGCGCAAACTGTGCGCTGTGACAGGTCAGGCAGTAATTCATGAAATGCTGTGCGCCACGCTGCAACGAGGCCATGTCCGATGGATCGATCGGGGCATGATCGAGCTTGACGCTTGCCGGGTTGGCGAATGCACCGGACCCCGCCATTGCCAGCACCAGGGCAACCCCCCACTGGGCCGCGCGTTTTTTCCAGGAATCGATTTTCATCATCCGGTCACTCGTTCAGGTACGGGCTTGGTCTTATCCAGCCGGGTATAGATTGGCATCAGGACAAAAAACCCGAAATACACCAGGGCGCAGATGCGTGAAACCGGGTTGACGTACCACAGATTGGGGTCCTGGGTACCCATGTAGCCCAGAATCAAAAATGCCAGTACAAACAGACCCAGCGCAACTTTGTACAAGGTTCCACGGTATCGGATGGATTTGACGAGTCCGCGATCCAGCCAGGGCAGAAGGAAGAAAATGGCGACCGCCACGCCCATGGCGATGACGCCCAGCTGCTTTTGCGGTATGGCGCGCAAAATTGCATAAAACGGCGTGAAATACCATACGGGCGAAATATGCGGCGGCGTCTTGAGCGGATCAGCAGGAATGAAATTGTTGTCTTCAAGGAAGTAGCCGCCCATCTCCGGGGAAAAGAAAATTATCCCGAAATACACGGCCAGAAAACCCACCACCCCCATGATGTCCTTCACCGTGTAATACGGGTGGAACGGGATGCCGTCCAACGGGATACCGGTTGCCGGGTCCTTTTTCTCCTTGATTTCGATGCCATCCGGGTTGTTTGAACCCACTTCATGAAGTGCCACGATGTGCAGGAAAACCAGAATCACCAGCACCAGGGGCAATGCAATGACATGAAAGGCAAAGAAGCGATTGAGCGTGGCATCGGCGATGACGTAATCTCCGCGAATCCACAAGGCCACAGGCGGGCTAATCGCGTCCACCAGCGAGACGATGACCTGCGCCCCCCAGTAGGACATCTGCCCCCAGGGCAGCAGATAGCCAAAGAAGGCCTCGGCCATCAAACACAGGTAAATGGCCATCCCCAGAATCCAGATGAGTTCACGCGGTTTTCGATAGGATCCGTACATCAACCCCCGCATCATGTGCAGGTAGACCACCACAAAAAACATGGAGGCTCCCGTGGAGTGCATGTAACGGATCAACCAGCCGTAATCCACGTCTCTCATGATGTACTCAACGGAAGCAAACGCAAACCGCGCATCCGGTTTGTAGTTCATGGTGAGAAAAATGCCGGTCACGATCTGAATCACCAGCACCAACATGGCCAGTGAGCCGAAGTAGTACCAGAAGTTGAAATTTTTTGGCGCGTAATACTCAGCCAGGTGTTCCTTCCAGACGGTCGTCAATGGAAATCTTGCATCGACCCATCCCAGCAAACGAGACATTGCATTCATGCTCAAGCCCCTTTCTTGTCATCGCCTACCAACAAACGGGCATTGGTGAGGAAGGTATATGGAGGAATCCGAAGATTGAGCGGTGCCGGCATCCCCTTGAACACCCGCCCGGACATGTCATATTTGGAGCCATGGCAGGGGCAGAAAAAGCCACCTGGCCAGTCGCTTCCCATGCCACTACCTTCGCCCATTTTCATTTTTTCCACGGGTGAGCAGCCCAGGTGAGTACAGATTCCAACAGCCACGAGCAGGTTGGGATGTTCGTTAGTGGCACGATTGACGTTTTTGCAATAATCGGGCTGCGTGGAATCAGCGGATTCGGGGTCACTGAGCAAGTCAGCATTTTTAGCCAATTGCGCCATCATTTCGGGGGTTCGGTTCACCACCCATATGGGCTGGCCGCGCCATTCCTGGGTAATCATCATGCCCGGTTCCACTTTGGAAAAGTCTACTTCCACTGGACCGCCTGCGGCTCTGGCCCGGGCGCTGGGCATCATACTGAGCACGAAAGGAGTGCCCACAGCCGCAACACCAGCGGCTGCCATTGCGACAGTGGCGCCGACAAGAAACCTCCGGCGGCCAGCGTCTGATTGCGCTTCACTCATGATGATTTACCTGTTTTGGGCTATATTGCTGATTTCAAATGGGGGTATTCTAACAGAATGCCCCCTAAAGCTTAAGTTCGGCAGTGGATGCCCCCTGCCGCGGGGTATTCATGTTGCATTGCGGCGGCTATCATACCGTTCAGCCTTCCCAGGATTATTGATCTAATGCAAAAGCTTTGGCTCGTCTTTGCTCAATCCGTCACCATCTGTCTGGGGGTTCTGTTCGTCGCGACCCTGTTCAAACATGACCTGCTTCCGGGTAGAACAGATTTGGGCACCCTGCACGAAGTTGTGCGCGAAAACGGTGCCGCCCCCGCCGACTCCTTCCGGGATGCGGCGCGCAAGGCCATGCCCTCCGTCGTCAATATTTTCACAAGCAAGGAAGTTCGCTCCCGCCATCCCGCCATCGTTCCCGACAATCCCGAACTCCGGCGCTTTTTTGGTGATAATCTCCCCCCCGAAACCCATCAGCAACTGAGCCTGGGATCTGGAGTCATCGTCCTTGCCGACGGCTACATTCTGACCAACGATCACGTCATAGACGGCGCCCAGGAAATCCAGGTGGCGCTGTCTGACGGCAGAACCGTCAAGGCCGAACTGGTGGGCGCCGATCCTGAAACCGACATTGCAGTGCTTCGGGTCAACCTCAAGGGGCTTCCGGCCATCACTTTTGGCTCATCCGATCAGGTCAAGGTCGGCGACATTGCGCTGGCCATCGGCAATCCTTTCGGAGTTGGCGAAACAGTCACCATGGGCATCATCAGCGCCTTGGGCCGTAGCCGATTGGGCATCAACACCTTTGAGAATTTCATACAGACGGATGCCGCCATCAACCCGGGCAACTCTGGTGGTGCGCTGGTGGACGTTTCCGGCAACCTGATCGGCATCAACAGCGCCATCTACTCCAAAACCGGGGGCTCGCAAGGCATCGGATTCAGCATTCCGGTCAGCATCGCCAAAAACGTCATGGAAGAAATCATCAAAACCGGCAGCGTCACACGCGGCTGGATCGGCGTTGAGGTTCAGGACATCACGCCGGAGCTCGCAGAATCCTTCCGACTGGACAAGCCCACCGGCGCCTTGATCTCGTCCGTACTGAAGGGCGGACCAGCAGAAAAATCAGGGGTCAAGCCAGGCGACGTGCTGGTGGAGGTCAACGGTGAGCCCATCCAGGATTCACAGGAAATGCTCAATCACGTTGCGGCTCTGAAGCCGGCGCAAAACGCCCGGTTCAAGGTGATTCGCAATCACCAGGCGATGGTGTTCACGGTCACCGTCGGCAAGCGCCCCAAGGGCACGATCAAGAATCTGGATGAGGAAGAGGATCAGTAGTCGTCGAAGCCATACGGCTTGCCACCAGTATGCCAAGCTCGTACAGAAGCCAGAGCGGAACGGCCAGCAAGGTCTGTGAAACCGCATCGGGCGGGGTGAAAATCGCACCGAGTATGAATGCGCCCACGATGACGTAACGCCGTGCATCGCGCAGTTGCCTGACCGTGAGCACCCCCAGCTTGACCAGCAGCACCACCGCCACGGGGGTTTCGAATGCCAGACCGAACGCCAGAAACATGTTGATGACAAACCCCAGATACTTCTCGATGTCCGTCATGATTTCCACGCCCTGGGGTGCCGTGCTCGTGATGAATCCGAACACGAAGGGGAACACTGCAAAGTAGGCAAAAGTCATCCCGCAATAAAACAGCACGGTGCTGGTGACGATCAAGGGCAGGGCCATGCGCTTTTCATGGGAGTACAACCCGGGCGCAACGAATCCCCACACCTGATAGAGCACGTAGGGCAGCGCGAGCAGGAACGCAATCAGGCCCGCCACCTTCATCGGTACGAAAAAAGGCGTCGTGACTTCCGTGGCGATCATGTGCCCACCCGCCGGCATCTTGCTCAAGAGGGGCAAGGCAAGCCAGGTATAGAGCGTATTGGCAAACGGCAACAGACATAGAAACACGCCAAACACGGCCACCACGGCACGAACCAGACGACTGCGCAATTCCACCAGATGGGAAATGAATTCCTGGACTGCTCCTGTCTCTTCGGTCACGACGCCTCCGGCCCGGCGGCGCTCTCAGGGGCCTGGGGCTTCAGAGGGGGCGCCATGGGCCTGCTGCGCAAAGGTGCGTTTGGGCGCGCGCTGAAGGGATCACCGCCCATCGGCATCTGCAAGGGTTCCAGGGGAAGCGGCATCTGTGCCGCGTTGGGGTCCGGTACTGTTGCCGAGGCAGGGGACGGGGTTTCCAGCGCCCGGTCCAGGTCTGACAATGCTGCCGGGCTGTTGAGCATTTTCTCGGCCTCCTGGGACGACGTCGTTACCTGCCGTTCCGCTTCGCGTGCCGCTTCATTCATTTTTTTGTGGAGTTCGGTCAACTCCGACTGCTGGATTTCGCGATCGATCTCCGCCTTCACGGTCAGTGCATAACGCCGAAACCGGCCCAGCAGGATCCCGGCGGTCCGGGCTACTTTGGGAAGCCGTTCGGGACCAATGGCTATCAGGGCCACGACCCCGATCAGGCCGATTTCGGAAACACTAAAATCCAGCATGGGTCAACGCAAGGTCTGCCGCTCCGGGTCAGGAGTGGGTCTTTTCCTGCGTCTTTACCTCGACATTGGAAGCGATGGATTTTTCTTCCAGCGGTTTTTTCTCTTCACCCTTGTCCTCCGCTGCCGCGTTACCGGCCATGCCTTCCTTGAAGCTCTTCACAGCGCCTCCCAGGTCGGCCCCGATGTTGCGCAATTTTTTGGTACCAAACACCAGTACCACAATCAGCAATATCAGCAACAAGTGCTGAATGGTAAATAAATCACCCATAGTAATGACCTCCCGAAACGCCCCCGGCGTTATTCCTTGTTGAGTAACGATGTCATGGAACGGGGCTTGCCGCCACCCATCACATGAA
>DAIBBI010000017.1:0-54096 GCA_027442615.1 Ferrovaceae bacterium
TCAGGACTTCGATGCCGTCAGCGTCCTGGTTGTCGTCGGCGCGCCCAATCGTGCGATAGAAATAATCCTTGCGATCCTGGTTCATGGACCTCAGCAGCCAGGTGCCATAACCCTCGCCGGTACGACGGTAACCGATGGCCAACCCAATGTCGATGCTTTTCCAGAAGCGCTTTCCTTTACTGAGTTTGAGTCGACCATGGCGACTTTCCAAACGGGATTCCCGTGCCATGCGTGCCATAAAATCTCCATGCGCCGTGACTAGATGGTGACTAGATTTCCGTCCTGGACGCGGGTGGATGGCGACGGACGTAAATCATTATATTCCAAACTAATCAATTAGTTAAGCATGTCCATGGCAGTCCATGAAAGTACTACCTGAGGCTCTTTCACAGCGGTAACCGGGGTTCGAATCCCCGTGGGGACGCCAATGAAATCAATGGCTTGCAAACCGGCAAGCCATTTTTTTGCCCCGTGTCCCCAATATGTCCCCAAAATATTCCGCACCTTTTCGCGGATGATTTTTCTACTTCTCATTTTTGCAGTGGTGAGTGAGTTCGCGCTGGCCTGTCCGCTTACGTCATCGATGAAGTTCATCGTGTCATCAGCCAAACAGGTGAAGCTTGTGTTTGGCGGCCTTCAAAATCCAACCGTTGCCTCAATGAAAACGATCGTTGCCCATGAAGCAACGATCGTCGGTCCATATGTGGTTCAGGGGAGAGCCGGCATTATTGGGAACGGGGAAGGGATGATCCGAATCTGCACTTGCTGTTCCTGATGGCGCATACGTTCGCGCGCTGCCCGTTGAACTACCCAGTACCCGCAAGACGGTGAGTCTGGTGTTGCATGCCTTCAATCCTTCATTCCACTTTTCCGGCCAACTAATGGTGGCGATGATCGCGGCTACGCTGCCTTTGGCTAGAGTTCAATGGCTGTGCTGACCTGAGGCATCTCGGCGGCAGACCGGTGCCTGGGTATAGCGGCTCATCTCATAAGTGAACCTGACCGGAAAAGTCAGGATACGGGGTGGTGGCGGCGGTTCCGGCGCGGGGCACCGCGCCGTCGGCTGGCGCATCGCGGCCGACCGCCGAACGGGCGGCGGAGCGAAGAATGACAAAAAAGCGCTGCCAGAAAGGGCACAAGTCTTGATGCGACCCGCGCCTGGGTGCTGCGCGACCCCGGCTTTCTCGGTGAATGACATTTCCTCGTTTTGACCACCGGCTGTTGAATTGCACCTAAAACTGACCCGCCGGGTCAGATTTAAACGCAATTCAACACAGATATCTATGGTAGGAATGTCACGTCACCGTTTTTCCGGGGCAGATTGGAGTTGCCCCTATTAAATCTGACACGATGCGGCCTGTTGGGCGCGGACATCTTCCTGTCAGGCCGGTGAAAAAATCATCTGCTTGATGCCTATTATTCAGCCTTTTATTGCTGCCGTTTAACGGCTTTTATAACATCAGTTCGATTCTGCTAGTTGCCGCATAAATTAATTTTGTCCTGCAAGTAGTTTTTCAAAATTGTCCGAAGTGATGGGCTTAGAGTAGAGATATCCCTGCAGGTAGTCGCATTCGAATGATCTCAGTAGATCTCGCTGCTCTTCCGTCTCTACTCCTTCAGCGATAGTCCTGATGCCAAGTTTATGCGCCATAATAACGATTGCCTCAGTCAATGCCCTGCTGGCGGAATCAAACACCATTTTCTGGACAAACGATTTATCTATCTTGAGATAATCCACATCAAACTGGTTCAGGTATGAAAGCGCCGAAAACCCCGTACCAAAATCATCGATAGAGAGCTCAATACCATGCTCCTTGAAGAAGTTGAATTTACTTCTGATTTTTTCAGAATCAGACAATAATAAGCTTTCCGTGATCTCAACCGTGATGATGTGTTCAGGAAGCCCTGAGTTGAGGTAACTTTCATGCCAGTGATGTACTTCTCCATGCGTGAATTGCACAGCAGACTTATTCACGCTGACCTGAATTAACTTTCTGGTGTTCTCTTTCCATCTGGCAATGTTTCTCAAGGTTTCCTCAAATACCCATTCGCCAATACTCAGGATCAACCCAGACTCTTCTGCCAGCGGAATGAATACAGTTGGACTGATCATGCCTTGAACAGGATGCTCCCAGCGCAACAATGCCTCAGCCTTAACGATCTCTCCGCTTCGCGCATCCACAATCGGCTGGAAATAAACCTCAAGCTGATTCCTTTCAATTGCAAAATGCAGATCGTTTATCATCTCAATTTTATTGAGTGTTTCTTCTTGCATGCTCCGCGTGAAATACCTGAAGCGGCTAGTCTTAGACTGTTTCGCCGCGTACATGGCTTGATCAGAATGCTTCAACAATTCATCAATGCCGCTGGCTTCTTGAGGATAAAGAGCAATACCGATGCTTCCGGAAATTCTTCCGACGCTTCCTCCCCCTAAGTCGAACGGAATTACGAGGGCGTGCAGCACGTCCTGGACCACTCGATCAATGTTTCCTACCTCGCCATACTCGGGCAGAATGATGGCGAACTCATCTCCTCCAAGTCGAGCGAGGGTATCCGGTGCCCTAACATGTTTTCGAATACGCTTAGCCGCTTCGATAAGCAGAATATCTCCCTTATCGTGCCCCAACGTATCATTCACTTCCTTGAATTTATCGAGGTCAATAAACAACAGGGCTAGAGAAGACTTATTTCTCTCCACTCTCTTCATGTCCTGCTCAAGACGATCACGGAATAACCTTCTGTTTGGAAGCGCTGTCAATTGATCGTAATAAGCAAGCTTCTGAATCCTTTCTTCTGCCAGTTTTCGGTCAGTTATTTCATGCGACAACATGATGAAATGCTGTTCCTGAATCTGGGTGTTGGACATCACGGAGGTAGAAAGCTCAAACCAGCATCGACCATGAGGTAGGTCCAGGCAGATAATCTGCCCTCTGGATTTTCCATGGATACTCGCTTCTTTCAATGCAGACAAGATTATTCCTGAAGCTTCCTCAGGCAAAATCTCATTAACTGTTCTGCCTAGTAATATTTCCTTCTGATTTGCCAATAAGTTCGGATCTGGCGCCCAAAGGTTGATGTATTTGCCATTCAGGTCGAGCTCGAACATCAAATCAGGGATGGCGCCAATCACGCCTTCAGTAAACTCAATATGCTGTAATAAAGTGCGCTCAGATAATTTACGATGGGTAATGTCCACTGAGTGAATAATGCGTTTGTCTGGGCTGCCGTCATGATTGTGAATCGCTGTAACATCCAGCTGGGCCGGAAAACGACGGCCATCCTTGGTAATGTGTTCGCATTCAGCAACAAAATGAGACTTTTGTCCGAGTTCAAACAACATATCTTCTGGAATACGTCCATCTGGATAAATCTTACCTATGTCCTGCCCTTCCAGTTCGCTCCGCTCATAGCCATGTTCCCTCGCATAAGCTGGATTGACACTGATAAAGCGATTCGTTGTCGCATCCGTGATGGCCAAACCGAAATCTGCTTTCTCGAACAGCTCGCCCCAGAGCTGAATTTGTTGCTGCGCGGCGAACATGTCGGTCATGTTCAGTGCATAGGCGATACGGTTCAATGGCTTGCCGTCCTCGGACAAGATGGTCGTGATGTCCAACAACACAGGGAAACGACGCCCATCCTTGGTTATATGCTCGGATTCATACACAAGATGAGTCTGGGTATCCAGTTGCGCAATCTTGCTTTTGACTTCCTCGATTCGATCATCCGGGAACACAGACAGGATCGACTTACCTATCAGCTCCTGTGGCGCATAGCCCCGTTCACTTGCGAAGGCTGGATTGACAGAAATGAATTTGTTGGTCGATGCATCTGCTATGGAAAGGGAAAAATGCAATTTTTCAAATGATTCAGCCCACAGTCTAAGCTTGGCCGACGCGTTTCTTTGTTCAGTAATATCCTGAAATGTCACAGCACATTGATTCGGTGCTGCTTGATAGGCTGAAACAGAATAATAAACTCCGAGCAGCTCAGAGCCTTGTTCAAACTGTATAGGCTCTCCGGTCAACGCTACTTTTCCATAGGTCCCGATCCAGTCTGCCGTGTCGCTTTCAATGCCTGGCAATACTTCTGTAAGGCGCTTGCCAATGACATTTATGGGCTTAAGCCCAGTGGTCGATTCAAAATTCTTGTTGGCCGCAAGCATGGTCAGATCGACTGGTACACCCTGAGCATCCAGTATGGCTTCGAACAACACAAAACCTGCATTCAGGTTTTCAAAAAGCGAACGATACCGTTCTTCGGACTTCTGGAGTCGAACCTGTGTCAATTTGCGTTCAGTTATGTCCTGAGTGACACCCCGATAGCCTACAAATACCCCTGATGGAGAGAATATCGGGTCTCCGCTGATCGTGAACCAACGAATTTCTCCTTGTGTATTAGCTATGCCCGCCTCCAGATCCCTGAAAGGGAGGTGTTCTTTGAGCGTTGCCTTGTGCACTTCCCACTGTTCATCGGAAATGCCAATAAAAGGGATCTCCCAACGGGTCTTGCCAATATAGTTTTGATAATCCAGTCCTGATCGCTCCCTAATACTTGTAGAGATAGAGCGATAGCGATACTGATCATCCAGTTCCCAGAAGTAATCGGAGGAGATGTTGGCCAGCGCTCTGAAAATTTCCCTCTCGCGATCGAGCTCTGCCTCTGCACTCTTCCGTGCCGTGATATCTTCAGCCAGGATTACAATTCCACCGACTTCTTTCGTGGTTGTGTACCAGGGTCTTATCTCCCAGTTGAGCCACTGAACTGTCCCATCAAGGCGCTCGAAGCAGTCCTCTTGTGCCGTGAGAACTTCACCGCGAAGGCCTCTAAGGTGAGCCTCTCTCCAATATTGGGTAATCTCTGGAAAGATTTCATAGTGGGATTTTCCAATGATATCCCGCTGCCCCAAATGGTATTCATCTATCCAGCGATTACTCGCAGCCATATAGCGCATTGTTCTGTCAAACATGGCTATGGCTACAGGCGCATGCTCGACGAAGGTGCGCATGTTGTTATGGCTTTCGATGTCGTTTCTGCGCTTAATGCTAGCCATTAGTCATTTACTGTGGAATTGGCGGGTTTAAGCCCGATGGAAGCACGCCAGAAAGCCGCATCAGAAAAGAGCAGATCTTTAAGACAAAATGAACGTCCATAATGCCAAAATGTTGTTCAAGTCTCAGGTTTAATTATGTTGTCAAACATCGAGTAATAGCAAGTCAGGATTGCAAACAGAATTGCTTATACGTCTTGCTCAATGCAACTTTCAGTGGTCCTTGTGAGGCTTGCCCTGGAACGACTGTCGAAGATTCAGGCATCGCGAAAAACGCTAACAAAAAAGGCAAAAGAAGATCGCAGCCTGGGGCTGCATGCCGTCATAATGAAAAAGACCGATTTCGAAATGAATATTACTGGGTAATCCACTCTTTTTAGAAGGCGTCAGATGTAGGCTCAAGCTGATCGGCCCCCCGAAAATGTAGCCACACTGAATGTTAGTTTTCGGCGAAACTCTGCCAGAGTGAATCGCCCCCAGTTTACTAGACACTTTCGAGTCGTTTGAAATACAGCTTTTCGTAGTTTACCGGTGATAGCCGGTTGTTGTACTAACTTCCTGCCTTTCTTCAGGTTAAGAATCCATACACGCCGTTAGGTCTGAGTAATGCCAGTGGCAGCTTGGGCCGAACTGCAGAAAGTCGGCCTGAGCGGCCGGTCAAGCTTGATGGTTTATACGTCTGCCTCGTGCCCAAAGCTGCCCTAAGTTAGAATCGAAGCAACCTGGTCAATAAGATTGGGAGCGCTTGCTCAAGATGACATGAGCTGCCCTTTCGCCGGCTATGAAGTTCGTGCATTCATATCCTAGCGAGCGCATATTCATGTCGTGCCAGAGATTCTCACCCGTACCGAGCAGAACAGGACGGACGGCGAGATGAAGTTCGTCAACTAGTCCGGCGCGCAGATACTGGCGAACCGTGGAAACTCCGCCACCCAAGCGTACATCGAGACCGCCTGCTGAGCGCATTGCTAATTCCAGCGCAGTCTGTATGCCTTGAGTCACAAAGTGAAATTCGGTTCCTCCCTCCATTTTGAGCGACGCACGCGGGTGATGGGTCAGTACAAATACTGGCACATGGTAGGGAGGTTCCTCTCCCCACCAACCACGCCACGCTTCGTCGGGCCATGGGCCACGGACCGGGCCGAACATGTTGCGCCCGAGAATCCACGCCCCGATTCCTGAAACCCCTTTCTCAGCCATGTCATTGTCAACTCCAGTTTCTCCTCCGTCTTGGCCATGCATTCTCTTAAATGCTTGCGTAGGGAAAAACCATTCCATCAATTCCGTCCCTCGCAAACCGAGCGGATTCTGTAGGTCCTGTCTCAGCCCAGCACTGTAACCGTCGATCGAAATTGAAAAGTTTTGAACACGAAGTTTAGGCATGTCAATTGTCCGTTCTAGATCTGAATCCTGATGTCTGTTCTTGGCCGATGTCTACACGGCATGAGTCCGACAGAATACGAAGCGGCTATCAAGCGGCATTAATACAGTGTCCAGGAAACCCTGGGGACTCCACAGACTGGATTCTTGAACAGCTGTTGTGTCCGTCAGCAGCCGAGAGTAAGCAAGGCATTAAGCGCCTTGCAGTTGCATCAAGCAATAAACCGATAACCCACGCCTGCTTCTGTAACAATGTGTTTGGGCTGGGACGGATCATCTTCGATCTTCTTCCGCAGCAGCCCCATAAACACCCGAACATAGTGGCTATCGTCAACATGGGAGGGGCCCCACACATTCTGTAGCAGTTGGCGATGGGTCAAAACTCTGTCCGGATGAGCGATCAGGTAAGCCAGTAATCTATATTCTATTGGGGTTAGGTGTAGTGGCTCTCCAGCACGTTTGACAATCCGCTTACCGAGATCGACATTTATTTTGCCAAACTCAATGACTGTTGAGCCGCTGCCACCAATCAGGAATCGTCGTCGCAACTGGGCACGAACGCGCGCCAGCAGTTCTGCAGCTCCGAATGGTTTGGTCAGGTAATCGTCCGCTCCTGCATCCAGGGCTTCAACCTTGTCAGCTTCGTTTGACCTTGCCGACAACACCAAGACAGGAATATCTGACCAGGTGCGCAGATTGCGTATGAAATTCACGCCATCGCAATCTGGCAAACCGAGGTCGAGTACCACCATATCAGGCTGGCGCATACCCGCTTCGATCAGTCCCCGCTTGACGGAATCGGCCTCATAAACTTGACAGCCTTCTGCTTCCAGCGACATTTTGACGAAGCGCCTGATCTTGGGTTCATCCTCAATGACGATGACAACGGGCAGCGGTTGGCTCATGCCTCACCCTCATCCTTCAGGAGTGACGCCTGTGCTGTGTCAACCACCGGGGGATTGCCACAGGGTAGCGAGAATATAAAGCGTGCACCGCCACCGCGACGATTTTCTGCCAGAATGGTGCCGCCATGAGCCTCGACGATGGCACGGCAAATCGTAAGCCCCAAGCCCACTCCAGGTGTTGCGTTTTCCTTCATGCCGCGCTCGAATTTCTTGAAAATTTCCTCTTCTCTTCCGGCTGGCAAGCCGGGACCGTTGTCCTCAACCCAAATATCGACATGATCGTCAGTATCGGATATTGCACCGATCTCAATAGTGCTTCCGGGAGGTGTGTACTTGGCGGCATTCTCCAAAAGATTCGAAAAAACCCGTTCAATCAGCACAGCGTCGAATTCCAACAGCGGCAAATTCTCCGGCAAATGCACCTTGACATGATGGTTTGCGATAATTGGCCCCATTGCCTTGATGGCGCTGCCTACGACTTCCTCAATCGGTTGCCATTGTCTGTTGAGCTTGACGGCGCCAGCCTGTAGACGAGCCATGTCAAGCAGGTTGTTCACGAGGGAGTTCATGTGTAAAGCCTCTTCGCGCATTGACGCTGCAATTTCAGTTTGCTGATCAGTCAGGGGTGGCCGCGTCATGTTCATCGAGTCCGCCAGGCCTACCAAAGCAGCAAGTGGTGTACGCAGGTCGTGTGATATGGCCGATAGCAGCGAGTTTCGCAGCCTTTCCGACTCCATCTGCAAGGTAGTGGTCTGCGCAACCTCAACGTAATGGATGCGTTCGAGAGAAATGGCAATCAACCGCGCGAAGGTGTCAAGAAGTCGACGTTGTTCTGGCGCCATCAGCCGCCGGGGGTGGCGCGGTTCCAGCGCCAGAACCCCCCGCGTACGCATCGGCGCTTTTAGGGGAATGTAGAGAAATGGGGTTCCGGGAAGGGTGTCAGTACCGCAGCCAGCCTCGGCTTCATGATCGAATGCCCACTGGCTGATGCCAGCGTCTACCGTCGGCAGACCGCCGGCAACCTGGATGGGCTCTAGCAGCCTGCCCTTTTCATCAGCCAGCACAATTGCAGCGCGTGCATCGAATCCGTTTTCAGCGAAACGCTGGCTGATTTCGGCAATCTGCTGCGTTATCAGTGCGCCCGATAAGTCACGTGACATTTCGTAAAGCGCTCTTACCCGATGTTCGCGACGGCTGGCGATGCGAGCTTGAAACTTGAGATCCGAAGTCAACCTGGCGGTGACAAGGCCGACGGCAAGCATGACCGCAAAAGTCAGTAGATATTGCACGTCACTGACAGCGAATGAAAATCGCGGCGGTACGAAAAAATAATCAAATGCCGCGACATTGAGGAAGGCCGCCGCAACTGCCGGACCTAGGCCGTAGCGAACTGCTGCCAGAACTACAGCCAGCAAAAATAGCATGGCGATGTTGGCAAGGTCGAACACCGATAGCAGGGGCATGGCGATGAGGGTTGCTAGTGCACAGAAAAGCGCGCTCATTGCAAACGACCGCCAAGGTGCTTTCAGCCGGCCCAGAAGAGGTTCGTCGGTGATTTCGTCTCGGCGGCTGTCGACTTTGGTGTCCTCGCGAGCCACCTGGATGACGTCAACTTCAGGCGCCCGCATGCCGATGCGGTCAGCAAAGGAGCGCTTCCATGGCTGCCATGAAGGGCCGTGATCACGACCGACGATAATCCTGGAAAGATTATGATCGCGGGCATACTCAATGGCAGTTTCTACTGCATCGCTTCCGGAAAGGCTTGCGGTCTCCGCCCCTGTTTCCTGAGCCAGTTTCAGGTTCTTAAGAATGTGCAGGCGCCGCTTTTCTGAAAGGCGTCGCAATTCCGGTGTTTCAATGTAGATCACATGCCAAAGTACATCAAATCTGGCTGCGATTCTGGCCGCGCTTCTGATGATGCGGTCGCCGCCATCTCCCGGGCCAATGCAGGCCAATAGTGATTCGCGCGTCTGCCAGACTGCCTCCACGGACTTGTCGCGCCGGTACTGGATCATCTGGTTGTCCACGCGATCAGCGGTACGCCGCAACGCAAGCTCGCGCAGTGCGATCAGGTTACCCTTGCGAAAGAAATTCCGGATCGCGCGTTCAGCTTGATGCGGAAGATAGACCTTTCCTTCCTTCAGACGTTGTAGCAGCTCGTCGGGTGGCAGGTCGACGAGTACTACTTCGTCGGCAGCATCAAAAACATGGTCTGGAACAGTCTCCCAAACGCGGATGCCGGTGATCCCGCCGACCACATTGTTGAGCGTTTCCAGATGCTGGACATTGACCGTCGAATAGACGTCGATGCCGGATGACAGCAATTCATGGACGTCCTGCCAGCGCTTGGGATGACGCGATCCAGGTACATTGGAATGTGCGAGTTCGTCAATGAGTATCAGTTCTGGCTTTCGGGCCAGGGCGCCATCGATGTCGAACTCTTTCAACACCTTGTCGCGGTAAGAAACTTCCTTGAGCGGCAGGCGCTCCAATCCACCCAGTAACGCTTCTGTTTCCTTCCTGCCATGGGTTTCCACCACCCCGATGACGATGTCGGCGCCTTGCTGGACCTGCTGTCGTGCGGAGGACAGCATGGCATAGGTCTTGCCGACCCCGGCCGAAGCGCCAAAGAATATTTTCAGCTTGCCGCGGGCGGCACGAATCTCATCCTCATTGATCCTGTCGAGAAGCTGGTCGGGATCGGGGCGGGAGTTGGTCATTTTCCTGACTGGTCCTCAAGCGCCATGTTGAGTTGCAGTACATTAACACGAGCTTCGCCGAAGATTCCCCATTGGCGCCCTTGTGTATGCGCGTCGATCAATGCTGCCACCGTTTTTGACGGCAACTTGCGGGCGTTGGCGACTCGCTCCGCCTGATAGTGAGCCGCAGCAGGACTGATGTCCGGGTCGAGACCGCTGGCAGAGGCTGTAACGAGGTCGACCGGAATTGGCAACAGGTTGTGAGGGTCGGCGGCATGTAGGGCCTCGATCCGGGTTTTGACGGCATCGACCAGTGCTGGGTTAAGTGGCCCCTGGTTCGACCCGCCCGAGGCTGTGCCATTGTAGGGCTGCGGCGATGTGGCTGACGGCCGGCCCCAGAAATGACCCGGGTCAACGAAATTCTGACCAATCAGCTTTGAACCGACCAGTTTTCCGTCATTGAAGATCAGGTTGCCGTTGGATGACTCTGGAAAAACCGCCTGGGCGATTCCGGTGACTACTATCGGGTAGATGATTCCGGTTATTGCAGAAAGTACCATGAACAAGGTGATTGCGGGACGTAGCAGTGTTTTCATGATGGTTTCCATTTTCAGGCGAGGCCGCTGAAGGCAATCAGCATGTCGATCAGCTTGATGCCGATGAACGGGGCGATGATGCCGCCAAGCCCATAGACCGCAAGGTTGCGGCGCAGCAGCACTGAAGCGCCCAAGGGTTGATACCTCACACCTTTCAGTGCCAAAGGGATCAGGAATACGATGATAAGCGCATTGAAAATCAATGCAGCCAGAATTGCAGATGAGGAGCTCGCTAGCTTCATGATATTGAGTGATGCAAGCTGCGGATAGGTGGTGACAAAAGCTGCTGGAATGATGGCGAAGTATTTCGCTACATCATTGGCGATGCTGAAGGTGGTCAATGCGCCGCGTGTCATCAGCATCTGTTTGCCCGTTTCCACCACTTCGATTAGCTTGGTCGGATTGGAGTCCAGATCAACCATGTTGCCAGCCTCCTTGGCTGCCTGAGTGCCAGTGTTCATGGCCACCGCCACGTCCGCTTGGGCCAGTGCCGGGGCATCATTGGTGCCGTCGCCTGTCATGGCGACGAGACGGCCTTCAGCCTGGTGCTTGCGAATCAATGCCAATTTGGCTTCGGGTGTCGCCTCGGCAAGGAAATCATCGACGCCGGCTTCTGCGGCAATGGCTGCAGCGGTAAGTCGATTATCGCCAGTGATCATGATGGTGCGAATACCCATCCTGCGTAATTCGGCAAAGCGCTCCTTGATGCCACCCTTGACGATGTCTTTCAGCTCTATGACGCCAAGCACACGAGCGTCCTCCGCCACCACCAGGGGGGTGCTGCCACGGCGGGAGATATCCTCGACGGCGACGAGAACTGACGGCGGAAAGCTGCCACCGAGATCCTCCACATGCTTGCGGATGGCATCTGCGGCGCCTTTGCGGATTTGGTTGCCCAGAATATCGACCCCACTCATGCGAGTATGGGCAGAAAAGTGGACGAATTGCGCGCCAAGAGATTGAATATCGCGCTCGCGCAGTCCAAACTTCTGTTTGGCCAACACCATGATGCTGCGGCCTTCAGGGGTTTCGTCGGCTAGTGACGCAAGTTGGGCGGCATTGGCAAGGTCTTCTTCCTTTGTGCCATCTGCAGGCAGAAAGGCCGAGGCATGGCGATTGCCAAGGGTGATGGTGCCGGTCTTGTCCAGCAACAGCACATCGACGTCACCAGCAGCCTCAACAGCGCGGCCGGAAGTGGCAATGACATTGGCCTGCATCATGCGGCTCATGCCAGCGACGCCGATGGCCGATAGCAGACCAGCAATCGTCGTTGGGATCAGACAGATCAGCAGGGCGATAAGCACTGTGATGGTTACGGGCGTGCCAGCCTTCGCCACATCGACACTGAACATCGAGTAGGGCAGCAGGGTGACGATTACGCCGAGGAAGATGATGGTTAGCGCCACCAACAATAGGGTCAATGCAATCTCGTTGGGTGTTTTCTGGCGTTTCGCGCTTTCAACCATGGCGATCATACGGTCAACAAAGGTCTCGCCAGGATTGACCGTCACGCGAACAACCAGCCAGTCAGAAAGCACGCGGGTGCCGCCTGTCACGGCCGAAAAATCACCTCCCGCCTCGCGAATGACGGGGGCGGATTCGCCGGTGATGGCAGACTCGTCCACCGAAGCTACCCCTTCGATGACTTCGCCATCAGCCGGGATGGTTTCACTGGCATGCACCAGATAGCAATCATCCTTGCGCAGGTCAGTGGCTGGCACCGTCATCCACTCGGCACTGGCCTTCGGTTCCTTGAGCTTCTTGGCCCAGGTTTCCCTTTTTAGCCCACGCAATGATGCTGCCTGGGCCTTGCTCCGGCCTTCGGCGAGCGCTTCGGCAAAATTGGCAAACAGTACAGTGAACCACAGCCACAAAGCGACGGCGAAGATGAAGCCAGCCGAGGCTTCGCCCTGCCCGACCAGGGCCTGCATCCAGAGCATCGTAGTCAGGATGCTGCCGATGTAAACCACGAACATCACGGGATTGCGCCACTGCAAGACGGGATTTAGCTTCCGGAATGAGTCCACGAGGGCTGGCTTTACCAATACCCGGTCGAACATGGCAAGTTTCTTGTGTGTCATGAGTTTCTCCTTTGGCTCAGTTGCCGGGCCGGAGCATCAAATGCTCGGCTACCGGACCAAGGGCGAGCGCGGGGACATAATTCAGGGCCCCGACCAGCACGACAGTACAGATCAGCAACACCACGAACAGGGGGCCATGGGTGGGCATGGTCCCAACGCTGGCAGCAATGCGCTTCTTGGCAGCGAGGGAACCAGCCAGGGCCAGCACAGGCACGATAACGCCGAAGCGACCAAACCACATGGCAACGCCAAGCAGCGCGTTATAGAAGGGGGTATTGGCGGATAGTCCTGCGAAGGCGCTACCGTTGTTGTTGGCAGCAGAAGTGAAGGCATAGAGAATTTCCGAGAAGCCGTGGGCGCCCGGGTTCGCAATACCTGCAATACCATCGGCTGCCAGCACGGCGATAGCCGTTCCAGAAAGCGCCAATAACGGCGTTACCAGGATGGCAATGGAAACCATCTTCATTTCAAAGGTTTCGATCTTCTTGCCGAGGTATTCCGGCGTGCGGCCGATCATCAGCCCTGCAATGAACACCGCCATCACGGCAAATACCAGCATTCCATAAAGTCCTGAGCCGACACCGCCGAACACCACCTCACCCAGCATCATGTTCCACAGCGGAACGAAACCACCCAGGGGTGTGAACGAGTCATGCATGGCGTTGACCGCGCCGCAAGAAGCGAGTGTGGTTATGGTGGCGAACAAGCCCGAATCTGCAATTCCGAACCGTGCTTCCTTACCTTCCATGTTTCCACCCGGCTGAAAAGCTGTGGCAGATTGATCGACCCCAAGCCTGGCCAGCAAGGGGTTGCCCTGCTGTTCGAAGCTCACTGCGGCGGCCGCCATGACCACAAAGATCAACGTCATGGCGGCCAGTACGGCCCAGCCCTGGCGGGTATCGCCGACCATGCGGCCGAAGGTGAAGCAGAGCGCTGCCGGGATCAGGAAGATTGATAGCATCTGAACGAAATTTGATAGCGGCGTCGGATTTTCGTACGGATGCGCCGAATTGGCATTGAAGAAGCCGCCGCCGTTGGTACCGATCATCTTGATCGCTTCCTGCGATGCAGCCGGACCCATTGGCAAGGTCTGGGTTGGCATTGTGACCGACTCCGTGAGCGGGATGCCTTTCTCGTCCTTGAGGGGATGTCCGGCGGCATCGAACTTGGGATTTACGTATTTCGTGACCTCCAGAGTCGTGACCTCTTTGTAGGCATCGAAATTCTGGATCGCGCCCTGGCCGACCAGAAATACGGCATAGATCAGTGATATCGGTACCAGCACATAGAGTGTGATGCGGGTCAGATCGACCCAAGCGTTGCCGAGGGTCTTCGCCGTGTGCCGGGCAAAACCCCGGATCATTGCAATGACGACAACGATTCCAGTGGCGGCCGAGAAAAAGTTCTGCACCGTCAAACCGAGCATCTGGGTGAGGTAGCTCATGGTTGATTCACCAGAATAGCCTTGCCAGTTGGTATTGGTGGCAAAACTGATTGCGGTATTGAAGGACGAATCCGGGCTGACGTTGGAGAAATTTTGGGGATTCAGCGGCAACCAAAGTTGCAACCGTTGCAGGGCATAGACTGCGAGCGCACCGAGTAGATTGAACAGCAAAATGGCCAACGCGTATTGCTGCCAACTCATTTCCGCACCCTCGCGGATGCCACAGAGGCGATACAACGCCGATTCGATGCCGTTCCCGGGGCGCAACGCCAGAGAAGGGCGTCCTTCCATCACATTGGCGATATGGCTGCCCAGTGGCTTTACCGCCAACAGCAACACGAGCAAAAAAAGTCCGAGAAGAAGCCAGGCATGGGTTGTCATGAAAAATCCTCCGGATTGAGCAGAGCCGCAATCAGGTAAATCAACAGACCAGCCGCGACAATGGCACTTACAATGTGTAGCCAGCTCATTTTGAACCACCGAGGTTTGCACAGCCCAAAGCAAGTCCTGCTGTCAAAGCATGGAGAAGAAGTATGCCTGCGAGATAGACGAGATCCATTGTTTGCCTCCATAGCGGGTTCCTATAACCGTTATGTTAGGCGGGACAGTGTCAAAATTTTGATAAAAATGGGGGTACAGATAGCGGCAAGATGAAAGCGATCCGCTTGGATTTTTAAGGCCAGTTCCGTGGCTGGTTTTTCGGCGCAAATACAGAAACTGGTCAAGTAAGATTTTGGGCAGCTAGGTCTGTGAACGAAGCAATTGTACTAACTGGTCTGTTGCCGTTCCCCACCCTTCATGAAACCCCATCTTCATGTGTTGTTCGCGCCCTTGAGCGCTTCCATGGCGAGCGATGGCAGTGTATTTGGTTTGGCCTTCTCCAGCATCTTCAAACCGGACGATGGCTGTAAATCCCGGGGCGGGGCTTGGCGCAGGAGTCCAGTCGGCGTGCAGCAGGTCCGTGAAAGTGAGTCGTTCATTGGGTACTACTTCCAGGTAGCTTCCTTCGTTGTCAGCTTCCCAGTTGTTGGGGCCCGTCATGTGGGTATAGAAGCGCCCGCCAGCACGCAGGTCCAGCACGCAGCGGTCCACAGCATAGGGTTTGGGGCAGAACCATTGCTTCAGCAACTCTGGCTCAGTCCATGCGCGCCAGACCAGATCCCTCTTGACGGGCAGCACACGCGAAAGCACCAGGCGATAGCCCTGGGCTTTGTTTGTTTGGTCATATCCGCTGCCCTCGGTGTGATGAGCCAGACGTGCGGCTGTTTCTCTGCCCCCCCGTGCGGCGCCATAGTCTCGAATGAGCTGGTCCCGCAAGGCATTGCTGGCGAAGTCGGCTTTCCATGTCAGTAGCGTATGGCCATTGTGGTCTTCAAAGGCTACAACTGATTTGAAGAGGGTAGTGTCGATGCTGTCGGCTTGAAGATGGTGGTACTCCAGATGCCAGGGGGCTGCATCGGAAGTGCGCGCAATCCGCGTCCAGACGATGTGGCTGGGAAAATCCCGAGGTCCGCCCGGGTTTTTGGATTGGGGGTCGGGATCGGGTCCGCGCATGGTGAACACCCAGTGCCCGTTCACCCGAAATTCGAACAGCGCCTTAGTCACGGAAAACCCTTTGGGCCCCCACCATTGGCCCAGTTGGGCTGGGTCCGTCCAGGCATCCCACACGCGTTCCCGCGATGCCTTGATCAGGCGGGTCTGAATGACTTGTGATCCGCCGGGTTCAGCCAGGGTTTCCGTGGCTTGGGCATCCAGGGGGAGGGCGAGCGGGGGCATTTGGGTGGTCATGAGGATTCTCCGGATAGGGGATAAGGGGAAGGTAGTTGGGGGGCGTCTGTGGCGGAACTGGCAGGAGACGATTCGTCTGGTTGCTGCTGGAGGCTGGTTACAAAGGCATCCAGCCGATCCAGCCTGGCTTCCCACTCGGCACGATATTGGTCGATCCAGGCGGCTGCCTCCTTCAGGGGCTGGGCCTGTAGCGAACAGGGTTTTCGCTGGGCCTGGCGGCTGCGGGAAATGAGGCCGGCTCGTTCAAGAATACGCAGGTGCTTGGTGACTGCAGGAACGCTGATGGAAAAAGGGGAGGCGAGTTCTGTCAAGGTGCGGTCCCCGTGGGACAAGGCCTGGAGCATGGCCCGGCGGGTGGGGTCGGCCAGTGCCATGAACACGGCGTTGAGGTGGTCTTGGGAAGGCTGAGCGATTGTGGCAGGTGACGGGCTCATAAAAAACCTAAAGGTTAATTAACTATTAGGTTTATATATGAGCGGTGGGTTCGCTGTCAAGTGGGCGGTGCCAGCGGTATGATTTCCAAAAAGCGCGCGGGGAAAACCATGGTTTCTGTAAGGCACGCTGCCGTCTCATCCCTGTTGATGGTTTGTGCCTGCAGTCTCTCGGGTTGCGCGACAACAGGGGGAAATATGTCGCGTAACCATCAGCCCGCCCGCCAATATGTCAGTGGAGACCCTGCGGATCGGGGCTACAAATTCCAGGAAGCCAGCCAATTCATAGAGTTTTGCGTCGAACTGGATAACCAGGATGACCGCATGGTGGTACCGGGTAACCTTCAGTTTGTTGCACGGATCAACCCGCTGCTTTGGAACCCGGTCCCTGTCTACGACAGCCGCAAGGCTGTTGCCCAGGATGTGGTGGATTTTAAAGCCCTCGGCGAAGCCCCCCAGAACAGACACTGGGCGAAGCTATACCGTGAAATCATCGGCCGCGCCGGCCAGCACCCGCCTTCCGGGTGGACGGCCCAAGCGCTGTCCAACGACCCGCGATACAACGGGTTTGGTCCTTACCAGTCCGCCTGGGTTTTGTACGAGGGCCGGAATGAGAATGCCGGCTCCTATGCAATCGCCATCCGCGGTACCGTGGTCTCGGCCTTGCCCAGCGCCGTGGAAGACGCACTGTTTCATCCGGTGGTTGCGAAACATTTTCTGAATCCGGCTGTTTCCTTTGCCAGCTTCGACAATGCATCGCTTCACAGCGGATTCGCCCACGCCACATTTTCCTTGCTGCTCGATGACCGTTACGGAATCCTGCGCGTACTGCACGACCGGGCAATTCCGGCCGACGCGCATTTGTATATTGTGGGGCACAGTCAGGGGGCGGCAATGGCCTCCTTGACGCATGCTTTCTTCCATTACGCCATGCTCAATGCCACTGAGGCGAACAATCCGTTCGACCTGTATGGCAAGAATTTGAAACTGAAGTCTTATGCTTTCGCCCAGCCAAAACCGGGGAATTTTGCGTTTGCCGCCGATTTTGCCAGCATCACCCAGGAAACAGACAATGCAATCGTGGTCAATAACGACATCGATCCAGTCCCACAAGTCCCGCTCACATTGCAGGATCTGAGCGATATCGATGGGGACATTCCGGGATCTTCATTGGGAGGGAAGGTATTGCACTTCTTGTCAGGGGTTGGCAGTGGCTTCCGGGGCGCCATCGGAAGAATTGCAGAACCCCTTGTCAAAAAGGACGACACCGGTTACGGCTACTACTTCAACTACAGCCAACTGGGTTCCATTGGGCAAGACCAAACGGCGTCCTCATGGGATTTCATGGCAGCAGGCCATGTCATCCTGGTTTTTGGGGAGCAGGGTGATGGGACCGACCCGTTTCTGCAGCATCATGCATGGACATACAGAAATCTGATCAAGGGGCAGCTTCAGGACGTTTGGACGGGGCCGGTTACTGGGCAATGATGGTACGACAGGCCTCGTCGAGTCAAAGCGAGTGGCAGGTGGTGCCAGTTTGGGGAACCAGTGCTCAACCGCGCCTGAATATCATCAGTTCCATCTGATTATTGACGGAGATCACTCCGGGAACGCTTGCAGCGATCTGCTTTGCTTCATATAAATCATCGATTCCCAAAACAAATCCAGATAGCGTCACAACGCCGCGTCGAACACTGACCTCGATATGCCTGGCATAAACATGTGGGTCATCGGCCAGTGCTTGTATTACAGCAAGCTCGATTTTATCGTCTGCCGCGCTCTCGGAGGCGCTTCTAGGTGGCGCTGTTGCGCAAGCTGCGATGAGTCCAATCAGGACAAGCATTAATAAAATTCTGGAAATATTTCTTAATAAAATCATGGGTATTCCTTTTGACGCTATCAGCAGTTGGCCAAAGTGTCTTATTTGCAGCAAATCAGTCTGCGGACTGATCCTTCAAATATATACCGAACAAAGCTGCGCTACAGCGCTTAATGACTGAATGATGTCATTAAAAGGAGGGTTGAAGTCACTATGTCTTCAGCCGGTATCCCGTCTTGAATATCCAAGCCACAATGGCCAGCGAAATGGCCAGAAAAAACACAGTCATACCCAGGCTTAAGGCAATGCTCACGTCGGACATGCCATAAAAGCTCCAGCGAAAACCACTGATCAGATAGACCACAGGATTGAACAACGCGACTGTCTGCCAGAATGGCGGCAACATGTCTATGGAGTAAAAGCTGCCGCCCAGAAATGTGAGCGGGGTGATGATCAACAGCGGCACGACTTGCAGTTTCTCGAAACCATCGGCCCATATCCCGATAATGAAGCCAATCAGGCTGAAGGTAACCGCTGTGAGTACTAGAAACAGGACCATCCAGAATGGATGGTCGATATGTAGCGGCACAAACAAGTATGCTGTCGTGAGGATGATGAGGCCAAGAATGATCGATTTTGTAGCTGCAGCGCCAACGTAACTCAGCACTATTTCAACGTAAGAGATCGGCGCCGACAGGAGTTCGTATATCGTGCCAGTGAACTTGGGAAAGTAGATGCCGAACGACGCATTCGAGATGCTTTGCGTCAGCAGCGACAGCATGACCAGGCCTGGGACGATGAAGGTGCCGTAACTGACGCCGCCGACCTCGGATATGCGCGATCCAATTGCGGCACCAAAAACGACGAAATAGAGGGACGTTGAGATCACCGGGGAGATGATGCTTTGCATCAGCGTACGCCAGGTACGGGCCATCTCGAACTTGTAGATCGCGCGGATGCCATGGATATTCATCGATCGTCCCCCACGAGGCTTACAAAGATGTCTTCGAGCGAACTTTCCGTCGTACGCAGATCCTTGAACAGAATGCCTGCATCGCTCAGGTCCTTGAGCAACGCAACGATGCCGATTCGTTCGCTCTGCGTGTCGTAGGTGTACTTTAATTCAGAGCCATCGTTCGATATTTCCAAATCATATGCAGACAGGTTGGAGGGTACGTGAGTCAGCGTATGCTGAAGCTGCAGCACGAGCTGCTTCCTGCCGAGCTTGCGAATCAGGTCAGACTTGTCATCCACAAGGATGATCTCGCCCTTGTGGATGACTCCAATGCGATCTGCCATCTCTTCTGCTTCGTCAATGTAGTGAGTCGTCAGGATTATGGTCACGCCTGTATCGCGAAGCGCGCGAACAAGTTCCCACATGTCGCGTCTGAGGACGACGTCGACGCCAGCAGTCGGCTCGTCCAAAAACAGGATTTGCGGCTCATGCGACAGCGCCTTGGCGATCATCAGGCGACGCTTCATGCCACCTGATAGCGTAATGATCTTTTCGTCCTTCTTATCCCACAGCGACAGCGCTTTGAGCACCTTTTCGATGTGTCCGGGGTTGGCTGGCTTTCCGAACAGTCCACGGCTGAAGGAGACGGTTGCCCATACCGATTCGAACGCGTCAGTGCACAGCTCCTGCGGCACGAGCCCGATCATGGATCGGGCAGCGTGGTAGTCGCGGATGTTGTCATGGCCACTGACGAGTACGGTTCCTGTGGTTGGATTAACGATGCCACAGATGATGCTGATCAGGGTAGTCTTTCCGGCACCATTAGGTCCGAGCAGTGCGAAAATTTCACCTTGGCGGATGGCCAGGTTGACATTCTTGAGAGCGCTAAAGCCGGAAGCGTAGGTTTTGGAGAGATCCGATATTAAGAGGATGTCTTGCATGAGTGTGAGGATACCGCAGTCGCCATCAGTTGGGATTTTCTTATTTTTTTAAAGCAAATTCTTGCCGATGACGTCACCGATGATGGTCACGGAGCGACCGGGAACCCTTGCCAATGATTTTTTCGTCATCCTGCTCGATATGGGTACGAAATGGCAGCCGGCCCCGGACGGCAGGTTTCCTGCATGCGAGACGATGACAGAAAACCTGCGCCGTTGCGCCAACGCAATGAAAAAGCGGTCAAGCCGCCTTGGAGTGCGGATGCGTCATCCGGTTTGCCTCCAGCCGCTCATCGACGAGACTCACGATTTCGTCGAGTTCCCGGAGTTGCTTGCCCTCGTTCCTGGCAATCATCTGTACCAGTCGGTCAACCCGCTCAATCTGGGTTGAGCCTCCAAACAAGGCCCGTGCAACGGAGGATGGGCTTGTCAGGTTGCAAGCGGCATTGGCGTACTTATCGAATGGGACAAGGTCATCAGGATGGGCTCCCAACGATTGGCACAAATCGCATACCCACTGATAGATGCGGCGAGTCTGAGCGAGGTCAGAATGTACCGCTTCTTTA
The DNA here is from genome assembly GCA_027442615.1 of Ferrovaceae bacterium. Taxonomy (GTDB): domain Bacteria; phylum Pseudomonadota; class Gammaproteobacteria; order Burkholderiales; family Ferrovaceae; genus JAJZRV01. The sequence continues at coordinate 20,653 of DAIBBI010000017.1, forward strand.
ATCGGGCGAATGCCGGAGGGTACGATACAGCGATAATTTCCGGCAATCAGCATGCTCCATTTCGCCAGCGGCACGAACAATGAATCATGGACTTTCAGTTTTACGGGTAATTCGGCCCATTGTCCGTTCAGGGGCCACCGGGCAGCATTGATGTAAGCAGCGATACGCTGCAACAACCGGTTTTGGGCATCGGCTGCGAATGTTGCCACCTTGAAATTCGTGGGAAGTCGCACCTGCAGAACGTTCAACCCTTCATCAGCGGGCCGGAACGCCTGCGGATCCGGGCTGCAGAGAGTCATCAAGTTGGGGTCAAACCCATCCCACACGGTGGCATCGGTGTAGCAGGCTTCCAGGCCAGCGGTTTTTAAACCTGGGATGCGGGACAGATAGGGTAATGGCGGCATATTCATAATGGAAACCGTGGGCAATCGTTTCAACGCAACTTGCTTGAGCAGGTTGCGCACGTCGACTGCCTGATATTGCGGTTCTTGCATCGCCAGTACCACCAGATCGACGTCCTCCAGATCGACCTTCGAGGGGACTTCCGCCGTGATCCTGCCCGACAGTTGCTGAGACCGTATTTCCACGAGTCCCGTTTGTCCTTTTACGGGCATGCGAACCAGCGTGCCGGCACGGTTGATCAGATCAGCTTCACCCGGCAGGCAAACGAGTTGTGCATCAAGGCCAGCCATGGCCAGTTTGGTAGCGAAAAGGGAACCGTACGAAGCGCCAAAAATTAGAACACGGACCGGATAAATGTCCTCAAGATTCATGTTGGATTCTCCCAAAGCATGATCCGCAGCTGGAATGGAGGGCAAGAAAGCAACCATACAACTACGGTTGCCGCTCCCCCTGTCCTTGATACCTGAGAGATTCACGAACAGCGACCGCTATTCGCTTGCTCCTTCGGTGCATCGCTACAGCGATGGCTCTCCAGACGGCATATTGAAGTGCAGTACTTTCCTTGCGGATACCTGAGCGTTTATGGGAGGTTGCGCCTTCGGTGGAGGATTTTCATCCTCGCTCTCCTGCACGTAAAAGATTGTACTCCAATTTCACAGTCTGGTGCCAGGCTGCCTTCAAGCAGATACACTATCCACATTCACCCGCTGATCCTGGGAGGCAGGCATGAAGAAAGCAACCTTGGCAGTTCTCATCACCCTGAGCAGTATCGCTTTTGCGGAAAATTCTGGCTTGAAGCCGGGTCTATGGGAAGTAAAGCCCATCAGCCAGGTGGTCGACGGCCGTGACATGACTGCCCAGATGGCCGAGAACCGGGCCAGAATGCAGCAGGCCATAGCCAATATGCCGCCTGAACAGCGACAATCCATGATGAGTCAGATGCCTGCCCAGAGTGCCGATGGCAGTTTGCGGATCTGCGTCAGCCCTGGAATGGCAGCCAGGGATCAGCCGATGATTGATCACACAGGCCGTTGTGCGCCAGCCAAAGTCACCCGTAATGGCAACAAAAGCAGTTTTGAGTTCAATTGCACCACCGATGGACGCACCACGGTTGGCAAGGGTGAAAGGGTTGTCAGTGGCGATGCCGTATCCACCAATGTAGATATGACCATGACCGATGCACGGGGAAGTCACACGGTGCATACCGAGTCACAGATGAAGTATCTCGGCTCAGACTGCAAGGGTATCAAACCCCTTGATCAAACGGTCAAATAAATTCCGATGGTCATCCGTTGCAGGCAAGGAAATCCGTCGACCAGTAATTGATTGATGGCATGATTCCATTGACGACGCTGATCGGTCGTTACCGACAGGCGCTGTGCCAGAAGCGATGCGCGCTGTAATTTTCTGAACTGTTTGATGTCGTCCGGTATGTTCAAGACTTCCTCCGGCCATTGGCCTTATTGGGTAATATATCACAACATGATATAAAATTTCCACGAATGACAAGGATGGCTTACTTTGCTTGATAATGAAGCTGCGTTTTCCTGTGCAGATATCCTCGACCAGGCTCCGGGTGGCGTCATTTTTGCCGACCACAAGGGCTTGATTCGACTCTGGAACCAGGGCGCTCAGGCCATTTTCGGTTATGCCGCCACCGAAGTTCTGGGAAAAAGCCTGGACATCCTCATTCCGGATCGTTTTCGAAATGCGCATTGGAAAGGCTTTTACGACGCCATGGCAACAGGCCAGCCCCGCCATGCGGGTAGGGTGCTGCGAACGCGATCAGTTCACAAGAACGGCGACAAACTTTACGTGGATTTAAGCTTTGGAATCGTGAAGGACGCGGCGGGAGTTATCCGGGGCTCCGTGGCAATGGTGCAAGTTGCCGCAGATCGACATGACAGTGAGGTTCAGCACAATTCCTCGTAAATGGCTGCTGCTTCCCAAGGTGCTGGGGGAGGACTAGCCTGGACTCGAAAAGTCGCCAAACTGCTCGATGGGTACGGGTTTTCCAAACAAGTAGCCCTGGTAATGGGTGCATCCCTTGTTCAGGAGGAATTGTAGCTGTTCCTCTGTTTCCACGCCCTCGGCAATCACATTCAGGTTCAGACTTGTCGCCATGGCAATGATGGTGCGCACGATGGCCCTGTCTCCGCTGTCGATGGGTAGATCGCGCACAAACGATTGGTCAATCTTGATCTGGTCAAGCGGCAAACGCTTGAGGTATTGCAGGGAGGAATAGCCGGTACCAAAGTCGTCCAGCGAAAACTGGACGCCGATGTCGTTGAGTGCGTTCATGATGGCTACGGTGTCCTCAATATCTTCCAGCAACAGGCTTTCTGTAAGCTCCAGCTTGAGCAGCCTGGGGTTGACGCCGTTGTTCTGAATGGCGGCTTGTACCCGCGCCACGAAATCAGCCTGGCGGAATTCCCTGGCGCTGACATTCACTGCCAGAACGAAGGTGCTGGCCTGACCATCCTGCTGCCAGGCTTTGAGCTGGGCACAGGCTGTTTCCAGCACCCATTGTCCGATGGGCAGTATCAGTCCCGTTTCTTCCGCAAGGGGAATGAATTCCAGGGGAGACACCAATCCCCGTTCGGGATGCACCCAGCGGATCAACGCCTCGGCCCCAATGGGCTGCATGAAGCTGTCCACCTGGATTTGGTAATACAACTGAAATTGATTCCTTTCAAGCGCTTTCCTTAACTCGTTTTCAAGAATGGCTCGGGCGGAGACAATATTCTGCATCTGGGTGTCAAAAAAACGCAGGGTGTTACGACCCGCTTTCTTGGCTTGGTACATGGCGATATCGGACTGCTTCAGCAATTCATCCGTGCCTTGCAGGCGGTCATTGAAAAGAGTGATTCCGATGCTGCAGGTACTGCGGTATTCATGCGAGGCAATCTGATAGGGTTGGCTGAGCTTTGCAAGAATTTTAACGGCTATGGATTCCGTCTGGGTGGCTGCTTCCGATTCGTTTTCGCTCAAGTCTTCGAGCATCACCACAAACTCGTCACCGCCGATGCGCGCTACCGTATCCTCACCCCGTACGCATGAGGTCAACCGCTCTGCGGCCTGCTTCAAGAGTTGGTCTCCCAAAGCATGGCCGAGCGTGTCGTTAATGGTTTTGAAATTATCGAGGTCAATGAACAGAACTGCTCCTGCGCGAACCTTTCGCTCGCTGGATGCCACCGCGTGCTGGAGCCGATCGATGAGAAGTCGTCTGTTGGGAAGCCCCGTCAAGGGGTCATAGAAAGCCAGGTTATGGATCTGGTTCTGGGCTTCCCTCCACTCTGAAACATCAAAGGCGATGCCATTGATCCGCAGTGGCTGTCCCTGGTCATTGCACACCAGTCTGCCACGGGATGCAATGTAATGGATGCTGCCATCCGGCCAGACCACGCGGTACTCCGATTCGTAAGGCGCACTTTGCAGGATGGTTTGGAACAGATTTGTTTTGACCATTTCCCGGTCATCGGCATGTACGGCCCGAAAAAACTCACCTTCTGTTCCGGTAAAGGTTTCCGGGTCAATACCCAGAAGCTGGCAATACTGATCATCGAAATAGCGCATGTTCGTTACAATGTCCAGACTCCATACGCTCATGCTGGCTGATCGTATGGCAAGATCGAGGCGCACCTGGCTTTCCCTGAAAGCCTCTTCGGCATGCTTGCGCTCGGTGATGTCCCACAAGACACCAATGATTCTCCGTGGTTGGTCGTCGTCTCCGTGGTCGATTCTGGCGCGGCTTGAAATATGGTGGATGCTGCCGTCCGGCCAGACCACGCGGTATTCCACATCGTAAGGAAGGTTCTTTGCAATGGAACGGGCCAACGTGTTTTTCAGCATCTCCATATCGTCGGGGTGCACGACCCGGAAAAATTCTTCTGATGTGCCGGAGAAGGTGTTGGGATCAATGCCAAGAAGGTGGCAGGTCTGGTCTTCGTAATGCCGTGTATTTTCCCCCAGATCAAGACTCCATACTCCCATGCCGGCGGACTGAAGGGCGAGATCGAGATGTTTCTGGCTTTCTCTCAACGCTTCCCTGGCATGCACTCGCTCGGTGACGTCGAACAGAATGCCTCGAATTAAAAGTCCACTGCCTGCGGGGTCGCGCTTGGCAATGACCCCGTTGACCCAAAGCCAGCGCACGCTATGATCGGGCCGTATCACCCTGAAATCAAAGGCGTATGAGTCAGCCCCTCCCGGGGCCAATGCCGAGTGGATGGTGTCCCTGGCGCGTTCCTGGTCATCCGGGTGGGTTGCATTCAGGAAGGTTGCGCTGTGCCAGACATTCTGCCAGGCCATGCCATAAAGCTGGTCATGGTTGGCGGAACGCGTCATCTGGTCGGTTGCAACGTCATACTCCCAGATGGCGATATTCGACATTTCGGTAGCGAGGCGAAGCCGCATCTCGTTATCGATCAGTGCAGTCTCGGTTTGTTTACGGCGGGTTTCGCGCTCGAATACATCGAGTGCGAATCCAATTTCTGAAGCCATTTCGACCAGCAGATTGCGTGCCAATTCGTCAAAGGCGTTGGCCTCGCTGGTATAAACCACGAGGGCGCCGATGGTTTGATTGCTGCGATACAAGGGCAGTGATGCGCAACCGCCCCAACCGTACTGCAAGCCACGTTCGTGCCATGGCTGGGTGACGGGGTCATTTTGATAGTCCTGGCACCAAAACGGTTGTTTTTCACGTAGCGAAATGCCCACCGGCCCGCGTCCTGTAGGCGCTTCAGCATCAGTGGAAATTTCGATGTCATTCAGGAACTCCGTGCCCGACCCAGCCTGGGCCACCGGCATGATTTTGTTGCTTGTCGGATCGATGATTCCGATCCATGCCATTTTCATGCCCCCGGAATGTATGGCGGCAAGGCAGATCTGCTGAAATAACGCTTCCTCGCTGGCACAATGTACGATGGCCTTGTTACATTGGCTCAGGGTGGCATAGAGTTGCGTGTGTCTTTCCAGCGCCTTCTCGATTTTCTTTCGCTCGGTAATGTCGATGTGCGAGCTGACGAAGTGAGTGATGGCGCCGTCGCCCCCCTTGACCGCGGAGATCGTCAGTAATTTTGGATAGATCTCGCCATTCTTGCGTTTATCCCAGACCTCGCCCTGCCAGGTTCCCTTGTGATAAACGCTCTCCCACATCGCGCGGTAGAAGTCATCTTCATGAAGTCCGGACTTGAACAGCCGTGGGGTTTGACCCACCACCTCATCGGTCGTGTAGCCGGTGGATTCCATAAATGCCTGATTGACCCGCAAAATCACGCCGTTTGCATCTGTAATCATTAAACTTTCTTGTGAATCAAAGGCCGTTGCGGCAATGCGCAAGTTGACATCGAACTCTTTTGTGCGCATCTCCAGGCGGAAGTCCAGCACCGAAACGAGCAGGGCGAGGGTCATCACCGTCAGCGTCATGATGATGATCGCAAGCGCAATCAATCCTGTGTGCAAGGCGCCATTCGCTGCCCCGCAAATACTCCCCTGCGGAAATTGTGCGGCAATCATTCCGGTGTAATGCATTCCGGCGATGGCGATGCCCATGATCACGGCTGCCACTGCTCGCCGCAAGCGAACCTGGGGCAGGTTAAGGCGCAGGTTGAAGGCAATCCACAGCGCCGCACCAGAGGCAATGAATGCTATGACAATGGACAGAACAAAGAGCGGTGGATCGTACTGGATTGCAGGTGCCATTTGCATGGCTGCCATTCCGGTGTAATGCATTCCGGCTATGCCCAGACCCATGACCAGTGACGCCAGGCCCAGCCGGGGCCATGGCAGCGTCTTTTGGCAAACAACCCACAACGCAAAGGCAGATGACAAAATGGCAATCACGAAGGAAAGCAGGGTGATTGCAGGATCAAAACCCAAAGGAATGGGTAAACTGAAGGCCAACATGCCCACAAAGTGCATTGACCATATGCCGGTTCCCATGGCACATGCGCCACCCGCCAGCCACCAGCGTGAAGAGCTACCCTGTGCCGTCGCAACCCGACCGGCCATGTCCAATGCGGTGTACGACGCAAGTATGGCTACTGTCAGCGAGAAAAAGACAAGCAGGCTGTTGTAACTGCCCACGAGCAAGAGGCACCTCCTGACAAATGGATATACGATACCCTGATTAGAAAATCGTCATTGCGGCAAGACCTGCAACAATACCTGAAAGTGCCACACCAGTGGCGATCAGAAAACGGGTTCGCAGGCTGAAAACGCGACCGAGCATGGCAAGTGAAGGCAGGCTAACCGCAGGCAGCGTCATGATGAGCGCTCCTGCAGGGCCCGCACCCATGCCCAATGCAAACATTGCCTGCACAATGGGCACTTCACCTGCTGTAGGAATGACAAACATCGTACCGGCAAGCGCCATCGCAACGATCCAACCGATGCTGTCATGCGCATCCAGGACTGGAAACAGCCATGCTCTGGCCGCACCAAGCAACAGAACAAGAGCGAGATACTCGGGCACGAGTCTGATTGCGAAGGTCGTGAACTCTTTCACCCAACGGGCCAGAAAATGGGTTCTTGCAGGCTCAAAATCGGGGATTGTATGCTGGTCGAGTGTCACTGCCTCGTGTGGTGCGGCATAGCGTTCTGCCAAATAGGCAATTCCAAGTACCATGGCCATGCCAAACACGATCCTGAAGAGTGCCCAACCCCATCCCAGTACAAACCCCATGAACGCCAAGGTCGCCGGATTCAGCAAGGGATTCGACAGCCACCAGGACACCACGCTGCCGATGGATGCGCGACTTTGGCGCATGCCAATGGCCACGGGCGCTGCACAACAGGTACACATCATGCAGGGAATTGCAAAAAGGCTGCCCCAGGCGACGCTTTTGAAGCCGAGCCGGCCCAGAATGGTGCTTCCCCAATGGTTTGGCAGAAGCACTTTGATGCCAGAACCCAGGACGAGCCCCAGAACGAGCGCCGGCCAGATTGACTTGGTGTAGACCAATGCGTAATCCACCGCAGCGCTCCATGAAGCAGGGGGCATGGAGGCAGACTTGCCTGAAAGAATCGAGACTCCAATGTTGTGTTGGCTTTGAGCGAGGAACGCCTTTGCATAATAGGGAACCCATTTGACGTAGGCGAACCCGGTAATGGCCACAAGGGCCAAGATCATCACCCCGGCAAGAGGAGACAGGAGTTTTTCATTGAGTCTGACTTTCATGGGAAAACACCGTGGACTTGAATATGAATCAGCCGCCCGAAGGACAGCCAAAGAGACCCTGCTGCAAGCTCAATGATGACAGGTCCGAGCAATCGACGCATTTCTCGCAGGAGACCAGGTTCGTTGAATTAATGCACTCTGTGCAGTGTTTGCATGAAACACATTTGACGCAGTGATGGCAGTCTTCGCAGTCGGTACATTCAACGCACCCATTTCTGTCCATCTCAAGCGCCTGGGCGTTGGCTGCATCCTGTGACACGTGGGACACGCCTGTATTATGGAAAGGTGAAACCTTGGAGGTGTACATGGCTCTTTCTCCTGTTTCGCAGTTTTTGAAAGGTGACCGTGAGACTCGTTTGGTTGTTATAGGCTAACGCAAATTGCACTTTTGGTTCAGCACCTCATTTTTTGATGCCAGATTTCAGCATTCATGGCTGCAGGTGGCGCTACGCCCAATGGGGTATACAAGCCTGGAGTAAAACGCAATATCATGAAAACATGAAGACGCAATCATGAGCCCCTCCGAAAAGCTTCCGGCGCCCGCTTCCGGTTTTGCGCTGTGGAATCTGGGGTTTCGCCCATTTTACCTGTTGGCCGCCATTTTCAGCGCCCTCAGCGTCCTGCTGTGGATGGCGCAGTTCTCTGGAAATCTGCCTTCCGGGTACCTGCAGAATTCAACATGGCATGCCCATGAAATGCTGTTTGGGTTTGTTACCGCGGTCATTGCAGGCTTTCTCCTGACGGCCGTACGCGCCTGGACGAACCAGCCTACGCCAACTGGCTTGCCATTGGTAGCGCTGGCAGCCCTCTGGGTTGCCGGCAGGATATTGATACTGACGTCATTCACCATGACGGCAACCCTGGTCAATGCCGCTTTTCCTGCCGCCGTGGCTGTGGCCATTGGTATTCCCTTGCGGCGATCGCGCAATGTGCGCAATTATTTCTTTGTGGGGTTGCTGCTGCTGATGAGCGTACTCGTCCTGGGAATGCACTTGGCATCGCAGGGATTGATCGGGTTCACTCCCCATTCAAGCCTGCAACTTGCCCTGGATCTGGTGTTGTTCATCATGGTCGTCATGGGGGGGAGGGTGATCCCCATGTTTACCAACAATGGCGTGCCAGGTGCCGGTGCGGCGCGCCATCCGCTGCTGGAAAAACTGGCGCTCGGCTCGATCATTCTGTTGTTCATGGCAGACATGCTGCAGCTTCCCCACACCGTAATCGGCGTGATCGCGCTGATGGGTGCGCTGGCACAGGGGGCGCGGTTGGCCTTATGGAAACCCTGGCGTACCCTGTCTACGGCGCTGGTATGGATACTCCATGCAGCTTATGCGTGGATTGTCATCCACCTCGTGTTGCGTGGCTGTTCCGAACTGGCGTTGTCGTCCAGTTCCTATGCCACGCATGCGCTGACTGTGGGCGCGATGGGCGGGTTGACGCTGGGCATGATGACCCGTACCGCCCGAGGCCATACGGGTCGGCTGCTGGTGGCCGATCATTTTGAGCTGACGATGTTCATGCTGATACAAGTAGCGGCTGTTGTCCGCGTCTTTGGCGGTATCCTTTTTCCCGTACGCTACATGGTCAGCATTGAGGTCTCCGGACTGCTTTGGGCTTTGGCATTCGGCCTGTATGCATTCCGGTACTGGCCCATACTGACGCGTCCCAGGCTCGATGGCAGACCGGGTTGAGGCCGTGTTCGTGGCTAACGCACGCCCTCGTCAAAGCCATAATTGAAAATGGCTTATTGGGCACTCAAGACCCTGCACATCTCTTTTGTTGTTTGCAGTTACCTCCTGTTCGTCCTGCGCTACTTCTGGAGCATGAATGATTCAAAAATCATGCTGCAAAGATGGGTCAGGATCGTGCCCCATGCCGTCGATACGCTGTTGCTGGCCAGCGCAGTCGCACTTGCCTTGACGATTCGCCAATACCCTTTCGTGGATAGCTGGCTTACGGCCAAAGTGGCTGGGCTGTCCTTGTACGTTGGGCTGGGTGTTGTCGCGTTGCGCAATGGCGTCAGTAAAACCGTTCGGGTTTTTGCAGGGCTGGCAGCACAGGCCATGTTTTTCTACATTGTGCTCGTGGCCATTACACGTCATCCCCTACCCTGGTAGCGCCATTCAGAGGCCAAAGTGATGCATTGGCAGCCTCAAGGCGCCTATTTGACCCCCAGCACGGTGATCAAATACCTGATGACCTTCTGACCCTCTTCGGAGTCGGGGTCGCCCACGAAAAGCTTGTATTGCCGACGCGCCAGCGCTTCATCGAACTGGGTTGAGAGAACCACATTGGCCGCATGGCATTCCGTGCAGGTTTTCTTTACCAGGACCGCGTTCTCGCCGGGGGGAAAGGGCGAGGCTTCGTCAGCAGCGGCTCCAAGGGAGAGCATTGCCAGTGCAGTGGCGCCCATGACGCCTGTGAACAGATTCATCATTCCATTGGTGCTCCAAATTCTTCCCAAAGATAGTGAACCCAGTCGGACTGCAGTCTTAGCCAGACCTCGTGGGCAATGAACATCAGCTTGCGGGTGGCATAGGCATAGTCACCATCCAGGCTTTCAATGACCAGCGACAGGCGCTGCCTGTTGTTGGTGACGCGGGCCGAGGCCCGGTGCGGAGCGATGCCGCGATGCTCGGGCAGCAGGGGATCCGCAAACTGCTGTACCAGCGCGCGCAAATCCTTGTACATCTCTGAGCGCGCCGGGACGGAGGGCAGGAAGTCGCGCAGGGTGAGGGTGGGGGGCGCGACCACACAGCGAATGGGCCGCTCGCTCTGCCAGGTGATCGTGAACTGGGTGGCGTCCCCCATGGCACGACCCTCGTCGATACTGCGAAAAACCCCGCGATGGGCGTAGCCCGTCAATGCGTTTTGAACTGCGGTGAAAGCAGGCAGGGTCAAGGTGCGCGTCCGTTCAGTGGTAATAGGACATGCAGCCCGGTTCGACCTTGCCCAGAAATCCGGGGGAAGTCTTCGAACGCAACCAGAATTCCTTCTTGCCCTGGCAATTGATCACCACTGGCAGGCTTTCCGTGGTGGCGACGTTCCACGCCCTCTCCAGCGCTCCCAAAAACTCTTCCGGCCGGGTGACATATTCGCCACGGCCGCCAAGTGCTTCGGCCATCTTGTCGTAGCGCAGGTTTTCCTGGAACAGGTGAATGGGGGCATTGTGGACCTGGTCTGCCTGCGGGTACCAGGTGCCCCAGGAGTTGTTGTTGTAAAGGACGATGACAGCCGGCATGCGGTATTTGGCCATGGTCTCCACTTCCATGCCGGAATATCCAAACCCGGCATCTCCCGTGATGCAAACCACGGGGTGTCCCTTGTAGGCCGCCTGTAGCCCGGCACCTTGCCGTACGGCTGCGGCAACACCCACTGTAAAGCCAACGTCAAGCCCCACGGGGCCATATTGGTAATTGCCGCACATGATCTGGCCGGGGCGGAAGGACTGCAGCCAACGCCGGGTATAGCGGGCGATGCCAAAACCACCTTGCACGATGGTGGTCTGCTCTTTTGGTATTTTGCCGTTCTGCAGGAACTGCGCGAGATGCTTGCTGATCACGGCTGGGTGGACAGCGTCGGTATACGCCGCGCCCAATTGATAAATGGCTTCGTTTTCGGCTTCAAATTTGGCGCGTGCCACCCTGATTTCGGCTAGCCATTCCGGGTGGGTCATGGCCGGCATTTCGTGGGCCAGGGCTGCCAGAGCGGCGCGTTCGTCGGCAACAATACCGATGTCGATGGGGAGGTTGCGCCCGATGTCCTCTCCCACCGGTTCGATGCGGATATAGCGCGCTTCCGGCCCAAACGCATATTCACCGATGGTGGGCATGCAATATTGCCCCACCAGCATGACCACGTCGGCACTACTCAACGCTGCGGGTGAGCGGTTTGCCGAGAGGGGATGGTCGTCGGGGAATTGTCCGCGCATGGCTCCCGATTCAACCACTGGAATGTTGGCTTTTTCCGAGAGCCTGCGCAAGGGGTCCCAGGCACGGCTGTAGAACACGCCCGTGCTCGCGACGATGATGGGGCGCTTGGCCTTGCGCAACAGGTCCACAGCAGCCTTGAGGTCTGCTGGATCGGGATGCGGCTTCGACTCGGTGCGGTATTTGCTTTTGTCGTAGAAAAATGTGAGGTCTGCCATGCTCTTGAAGCGGGCGTCGGCCACTTCATTGGTGAAGTCGAGGTGGACCGGTCGCGGAATCCCTGTTCGCAGTTCACGAAAGGCATAGCCTGCATATTCATGCACGCGTTGTGGCGTGATCAATCGTTTGCCATATTTGCGCAGCCCTACCGTGGTGGGTTGCTGGTAACCCACCTGGATTCCGGCCTCGGTGTCATCATCCTTCACGCTGGTGTTGCTGGCCAATACCAGCAATGGTGTTCGGGCCGCGTGGGCCGTGGCAATGGAGCAAATCATGGTGGTGAAGCCAGGACCTTCGGTGCCTGAGGTGGCGGCAATTTCGCCGGTGACGCGGATAAACGCATCCGCCGCGGCACACATGGCCAATTCGTTACGGCCGGAATAGACCGGGATGCCCTGCGCCACCATGGCGTGCACGACCTTGTAGTTGCCAGGACAGCACAACAGTGCGGCAATACCCTCTGTCTTGCATGCCGCAGCGAAGACGTCGGCGCCGGTCATCGGGAAGTCGATCCTTGGAAAGGGTGTCTCGGCTGAAAGCTCGAATTCCTTGGGCACCACAATGGGGTGGTTGTCGGGTCGGGTATCCTGAAGGGCAACGGCATCCGCTGCGATCAATCCTCCCGTGGCACCCACCAGTGTGGTGGTAATGAAGCGCCGGCGCGACGAAATGCGATTTTCCTTCTCGGCCGGAGTGTCGACGGCGGCACTGTTGGGTTGATCAGTATCCATGGCAATGCTCCGACGGCGATGACCTGTTGTGAAAGAGTGCTATCGCGAGCGATCGTAGCAAAATCTCCAGCACATTCAAAATCGTGCTGGCGTCGAAGGTTGTGATGGCCCGCATAGTACCGGGCCACGCCACCTCATCACCGAAGCTGAAAACATCGCCTGCGTAAAATCCTGGAGGAGGGGATTACGCCGCACCTGAAGCGGGTTTCTGCTTTTTCGGCTTTTTTGCTTCCTTGTTCTTACGCTGCTGTCCTTTGGCCATGATCGTGTCCTTCTTGGTAAATGGGGTGTTGCGTGTTTAAGGGTTGACTTCGTGAAGCAGGGTCCGGTTTCCTCCGGATTCTTTTGCATGATACATCGCCGCATCCGCCCACTTCAGCACCTGCTCTTCCGTGGCTTCGTGGTTGGCGAAAACAACCAGACCAATGCTTGGGGTACAGGAATATTCGATGAGCGGTACCCCGCGGTCATCCTGCCGGACGTTGGAAAAATAGGGTTCTGCCAGTCGTGTCCTGACTTTTTCCGCAATGGTTGCGGCCTGCGAAATCGAGGTGGCTTTATCCAGGTCCAGCTGGCTCAAAAGGACGACGAATTCATCTCCGCCAAAGCGTGCCACGGTATCGATTTCGCGTACGCAGCTTTTCAGTCGCAGGGCCACTTCCACCAGCAGCATGTCGCCTGCCGCGTGCCCGTACGTGTCGTTGGCCACCTTGAAATTATCCAGGTCAAGCAGCATCAATGCGGCATAACGTCCGTTGCGCTTGGTGGCAGGCATGGCTTGTGCCAGGCGATCATTGAGCAGGCGCCTGTTGGGCAGCTTGGTCAAGGGGTCGTAGAAGGCCAGGTCACGAATCTGCTCCTCGAGGCGTTTGCGTTCTGTGATGTCATGAATGATCGAAAAGAACAGGTTCTTGCCCCCGTAATGGATCGTCGATATGTGGACTTCCACGGATCGAATTTCCTGGTTGGCAAGCCGATGATCGAAGATGAAACTGTTCTTTTCACCCTTCATGGCCAGCAGGCGTTGCGGCAGCACTTCTGACTCAGGTTGTGCATTGATGCAACCTACTTCCATGCCGCGTAACTCTTCCCGGGGGTATCCGTAAAATTGCGATGCTGCAATGTTGGCATCAAGGATGGTGCGGTTTTCAGGGTCAATCAGCAGCATCACCGCCGTATGGCGTTCAAACATCTGACGGAAAAGCGAGTCGCTTTGCAGGAGGGTAGCGTCAGCCCCGATGCGGTGGGTATTGGGTTCCATTTGCGTCATGCTACACCTTCTGTTCTTCTTGTCTTTGGATCTATTCTACCCATGAAATCGTTCCAGGTTTCCTGGATGTAAAAATGTATTTCTTGTTATATCGATTTATATTTCGTATTTCATCGAAATATAGGTTATCATGTCGCATTCACTTTTCCGGCTGAACGCCCCATGGCGAACCAAACCACTCCTGACCTTGATGACGTCATCAAGGCGTTGGCTCACCCGGTGCGCAGGGAAATTCTGCACTGGTTGAAAACGCCGCAGAAATCCTTTGCCTCCCAGGAGCATTCGTTTGAACTGGGGGTTTGCGCCGGAAAAATTTTTGAACGGGCAGATCTTTCCCAGTCCACCATTTCGGCCCATCTTGCCACCTTGCAGCGCACCGGGCTCGTCACGACCCGAAAGGTGGGCCAGTGGATTTTTTATTCCCGCAACGAAACCCTGATTGCAGAGTTTCTCAAGCGCATTCAAAACGACCTTTAAACTTTCAACATTGAAATCAGGAGACTCCATGAACCCTTTGTTTCAGCCCATTCAAGTGGGCGATCTGAATTTGCCCAACCGCATCGTGATGGCCCCCCTGACGCGCTGCCGCGCCGATGCGGGGCGCGTGCCCAATGCCCTGATGGCGCGGTACTATGCCCAGCGTGCCGGAGCCGGATTGATTCTGAGCGAGGCCACCTCCGTTTCGCCCCAGGGCGTGGGCTATCCTGATACGCCGGGTATCTGGTCGGAAGAGCAGGTGGAAGGCTGGAAGCGCGTCACAAATGCCGTACATGCTTCCGGTGGGCGGATTTTTATGCAGCTGTGGCACGTAGGTCGCATCTCGCATCCCGATTATCTCAATGGGGAGCTACCGGTGGCTCCCAGCGCCATCGCACCCCAAGGCCATGTCAGCCTGTTGCGCCCCCAGCGGGACTATGTAACGCCCCGCGCACTGGATACCGACGAGATTCCCGGCATTGTTGCGGCCTATCGCAAGGGCGCAGAAAATGCCATGCGTGCAGGGTTTGACGGCGTTGAAATCCATGGCGCCAACGGCTATTTGCTCGATCAGTTCCTGCAGGACAGCACCAACAAGCGCAGCGATGCCTACGGCGGTAGCGTGGAAAATCGCGCCAGATTGCTGCTGGAAGTGACAGATGCGGCCATCGCCGTTTGGGGCGCGGGCCGGGTTGGAGTGCATCTTGCGCCGCGCGGTGATGCGCACACCATGGGCGATTCAAATCCCCTGGGTACGTTTGGCTATGTGGCGGAACAACTGGGCCAGCGTGGCATTGCGTTCATCTTTACCAGGGAATCCCTTGGGGAAAACCGGATTAGCCCGGCATTGAAGCAGCGCTTCGGCGGCGTGCTCATCGCCAACGAAGGGTTCA
This sequence comes from Ferrovaceae bacterium, assembly GCA_027442615.1. GTDB lineage: Bacteria > Pseudomonadota > Gammaproteobacteria > Burkholderiales > Ferrovaceae > JAJZRV01. Next base: position 35,754 of record DAIBBI010000017.1, read on the forward strand.
ATCAGGAGTCCGCACAGCGGGTGCTGGTTGCCGGAGAGGCTGATGCCGTGGCTTTTGGCAAGGAGTTCATCTCCAACCCGGATTTGCCGCGTCGTCTGCATCTTGATGCCCCGCTCAACCCATTCCATCCTGAAACTTTCTATGGTTACGGCCTGCAGGATCGTGCCGTTGGGTATACCGATTATCCGGCCTTCGCTGAAGAGGTTGATGCCCATGTCTGACCATCAATCGCGGATTGCCATTGTCACCGGGGCAAGCTCTGGCATTGGCGAGGCCACTGCCAGAAAATTTGTGGCCAGCGGTATTGCCGTTGTGGGCAATGCCCGAAGCGCTACTAGACTGCAAGCCCTGGAAAAGGAATTGGGACCGGCATTTTGTGGCGTTGCCGGGGACGCCTCTGAGGATGCATTGCTCGATCGCCTCTTTGCCGCGGCCCACGAACGATTTGGCGGGCCCGCTGACATTGTGGTGGCCAATGCCGGACGCGGCCTGGGCGGGTCTGTGAAGGATGCCGACTTGTCGAAGTTCGAGGAAATCCTCAAGCTCAACGTCACGGGGACCCTTGCCCTTTTACAGAAGGCAGCTGCTAGAATGGTTGAAGCGCAGCGGTCCGGCTACCCCGATCGGGCCGCGGATATCGTGATCATTGGGTCGGTGGTGGGACGGCACATCTCGCCGTACAGTGCGGTCTACGGTGCCACCAAGTTTGCCGTGCATTCGCTGGCGGAGGGGTTGCGTCGCGAAATAGGCTCCAGGGGCGTGCGCGTTTCGCTGGTGGAACCGGGGATCGTGGTCAGCGGCTTTCAGGACGCCGCGGGCTACAGCGACAGCACCGTACAGTCCTTCAACGAAAAATTCGGCCCGTTGCTGCATGGAGAGGATATCGCCAACGCGATTCACGTCATTGTGTCGCAACCGCCCCATGTACACATCAGCGACATCATGGTCCGTCCAACGCGTCAGGATTATCCCTGATCCCCATGCATGATCTGGAGTAAAGACCTACCGGACTTTTATGGCGCTCCAGCACTTCATACCCAGGGAATTGCCCACGGCGCTACAACCGCTCGTGGAGCTCTCCCTGGATTTGCGTGCCAACTGGAGCACTGCCGCCAAGGAACTGTGGCGCATGGTAGATCTTCCGCTGTGGGAGGCCACCGGTAACCCCCTGCTGATTCTGGGTACGGTTTCCCGCGCGCGCCTCGAGGCGCTCACTGCCAACCCGGAATTCATTGCACAGCTGCAACGCGTCGTGGAAGAGCGGCGTGCCTATCTCGAAGCGCCCACCTGGCTGGCACGAACCCACGGGAATGACAAGCTGGGTGGGGTTGCCTACTTCAGCATGGAGTTTGGCCTGTCCCGGGCCTTGCCGATTTATTCCGGCGGGCTCGGCATTCTTGCCGGGGACTACATCAAGACCGCAAGCGACATGGGTTTGCCCATGGTCGGGATTGGGCTGCTCTACCAACAGGGCTATTTTCGCCAAAGCCTCGATGCCCACGGCGAGCAGCTGGCGTTTTTCCCCTTTAACGACCCCCTGTGGCTGCCGGTAATGCCGGCGCTCAATGCCGACAACGAATGGCTGCGCATCGTTCTGGACATGCCGGGCCGATTGCTGGTCTTGCGCGTGTGGCAGGTGCGGGTGGGGCGCGTCATGCTCTATTTGCTCGACAGCAACGATCCACTCAACGATCCGCGTGACCGGGGCATTACCTCAGAACTTTATGGCGGCGGCCCCGAGCTGAGAATCCAGCAGGAGATGGTGTTGGGCATCGGCGGCTCGCGATTGCTCCGTGAACTGGATTTCCGTTTCGAGGTTTGTCACCTCAACGAAGGCCACGCGGCATTTGCAGTGCTGGAGCGGGCGCGTCATTTCATTTCCGATTTTGGCGTGGACTTCGCCACCGCATTATGGGCGACGAGGGTGGGCAATCTGTTCACGACCCATACGCCCGTGGCAGATGGTTTCGATTGTTTTTCGCCGCAGTTGGTGGCGCAGTACCTGGGCCATTATGCTGGCGATCTTGGCATTGATCTGGAGCGGCTGATGGCATTGGGCCGCGTCAATCCGCTGGATGCAGAAGAGCCCTTCAACATGGCATGGCTGGCATTGCGAGGCAGCGCCGCAGTCAATGGGGTGAGCCGTTTGCATGGACAGGTCAGTCGCAGGATTTTTGCTCCCCTCTTTCCCCAATGGCCCATTGCCGAGGTGCCGGTGGGGCATGTGACCAACGGAGTGCATGTGCCCACCTGGAGCTCCCGTGCCGCAGACCGCTTTTGGGCCGAAGTGTGCGGTGAATCGCGCTGGCGCGGCGATCTTGCCAACCTTGAGGAGGATTTTCGGCGCGCCCCTGCCGAAAGTCTATGGTCCCTGAGGTGCAATGCCAGGCATCGCCTGGTGACGTGGACGCGTCAGCGCTATGGTCGACAGGCGGCTGCGCGCGGCATGCCCGCCAACACTTATCCTCAACAGCGTGACATGCTCGATCCCGATGCGCTTACCCTGGGCTTTGCGCGTCGCTTTGCGTCCTACAAGCGGCCCAACCTGTTGCTGGAGCAGCCCGAGCGCCTGGAACGACTGCTGACCGACGCGCGTCAGCCAGTGCAGCTTGTCATCGCTGGCAAGGCGCACCCGCAGGATATCGAAGGCCAGCGCATGATTCTGGCCTGGTCTGAGTTCCTCAACCGCCCCAACGTGCGCCCCCATGCGGTGTTTGTGGAAGACTATGACATGAGTGTCGCTTCCGAACTGGTGCATGGCGTGGACTTGTGGCTCAATACGCCGCGCCGCCCCTGGGAGGCTTCAGGTACCAGTGGCATGAAGGTGCTGGTAAATGGCGGGCTTAATCTGTCCGAACTTGATGGTTGGTGGGCCGAGGCGTGGAACCCCTCGCTGGGCTGGGCCTTGGGTGACGGCGCCGAGCACGGTAGCGATCCTGGGTGGGATCGGGCCGAAGCCGAGACCATGTTTTGCCTGCTGGAGCAGGAAGTGGTGCCGGCCTTTTACCAACGCGACCCACAGGGCATTCCCCAGGCTTGGCTTTCCCGCATGAGGGAGAGCATGGCTGGTCTGACGGGGCGTTTTTCCACCAACCGCATGTTGCGCCAATACGCCGAACGCTACTACCTGCCGGCGGCTGCGGATCATCGGGCCCGTGCTGCCGGGCATGCACTACTGGCCCACGACTTGCAGCATTGGTTGGAACGGGTGCAGCATCACTGGTCTCAAGTGCGCATTGGCGCCGTTACGCGACAGACCGAAGGCGCGCAGTATCATTTTGTTGCCGAAGTCTATCTGGACGGCCTGGGAGTGGACGATGTGCGACCAGAGTTGTATGCCGAGGCCCTGTCTGATCAGGAAGGCGCGGAGCGGATTGCCATGAAACGCGGAGAACCCTTGCTGGGCGCTCTGGGCGCCTATCACTATGAAGGCTGGGTCGAGGTGCGGCGCCCCGTCACGCACTATACCGTGCGCATCCTGCCTTTTCATCCACAGGCCCGCCTGCCCCTGGAACTGGGTTTGATCCATTGGGAGAAATGATGCTTTCAACCCAGTCACTTTCATGCTTCAGCCTTGTGAAGCGCGCCCCTGGAACAAATGCCCTCAGCCATTGAAACCAGCGCGCTGACACGGCGATTTGGCAGCTTCACCGCAGTGGACCGGATCGATCTGACGGTTCCCCAACAAAACATTTTCGGGTTGCTGGGTCCCAATGGCGCAGGAAAAAGCACGGCCATCAAGATGCTGACCACATTGCTCCAGCCCAGCTCCGGCACGGCCCGGGTTGCGGGTTTTGATATCGTCCGGGCTCCCGTGGAAGTGCGCAGGCGAATCGGCTACGTGCCGCAGATGCTCTCCGCCGATGGGGCTTTGACCGCATTCGAAAATCTTACCCTCTCGGCACGGTTGTATGGCATGACGGGCACCCTGCGCAAGACGCGAATCGCAGAGGCCCTGGATTTTTCAGGGTTGTCCGAGGTCTCGCACAAGTTGGTGAAAACCTACTCGGGGGGCATGATCCGGCGCCTGGAACTGGCCCAGGCCATGCTGCATCACCCTGAGGTCCTGTTTCTGGACGAGCCCAGCATCGGGCTGGACCCCGTGGCACGCAGGGCGGTTTGGGAGCGTTTGCAGGCCCTGCGGCGGGATTACGGCATGACCATCCTGTTGACGACCCATGACATGGAAGAGGCCGATATGCTGTGCGACACGCTGGCAATTTTGCATCAGGGCGTGATCGGCGTTACCGGCAGCCCGCTGGATCTCAAGGGAAGAGTAGGGCCCGAGGCCACGCTGGACGACGTATTTGCGGCCTTCAGCGGGGGCACCATCCAGGAAAGCGGAAGCTATCGCGAGGTCCGACAGGCACGCACAACCATGCAGCGACTGGGGTGATGGCCATGCTGAACTTTTTCAAGGAAAGCGCAGCCGTGAGCGTGGCAGAGCTTCACAAAATTGCGCGTGATCCCACGGAGATGTTCTCTCGCGCCATTCAGCCGGTACTCTGGTTGGTCATTTTTGGCCAGGTATTCAGTCGCATGCGGGCCATTCCCACCGGGGACATCACTTACCTGGCGTTCATGACGCCGGGCATCCTGGCGCAAAGCGTCCTGTTCAGCGCCATTTTTTATGGCATAGCCGTCATTTGGGAACGCGATCTTGGCATTGTCCAGAAACTCCTGGTGTCACCGGCACACCGCAGTGCCCTGGTGCTGGGCAAGGCGCTTTCTGCGGGCCTGCGGGGCCTCGTGCAGGCTGTCATCGTGTATGTCGTTGCCTGGCTGCTGGACATACACCTGCGCTGGGAGATCGGGGCCATCGTGGAGGTGTTGCTGGCCGTGATTCTGGGCTCCTGCATCTTCTCCACCTTCTCCCTGATCATTGCCTGCATCGTCAAAACGCGCGAACGGTTCATGGGCATCGGCCAGGTGCTGACCATGCCGTTGTTCTTTGCGAGCAATGCAATTTATCCGCTGGAAATGATGCCGGACTGGCTGAGGGTGGTGGCCCGCCTCAATCCGCTGAGTTATCTGGTGGATGCCTTGCGCGGCGCCATGATCCTGGGGGGGCACAGCGTCCATGGGATCTTGCTGGATTTTGGCATCATGGCCGCAGTGTTTTTGCTGATGCTCGTGATGGCCGCGAAATTATATCCGGGCCTGGCGCGCTAGCCGGGGCGGTGATCCGGAAAGACCACCTTGACGCACAGGCCCACACCATTGTGACCTGAGTGCAGCAACAACCTGGCATTATGGCGCGCTGCGATGCGTTGCACGATGGAGAGCCCCAACCCGCTGCCTTGTACCCTGGTGCCGGGGATACGGTAGAAGCGCTCCAGTGTGCGGGCGCGCTCTTCCTCCGGAATGCCCGGACCTGTATCGCACACTTCCAGGACCACACCCTCGTTTTTCCGGCGCAAAACGGTCACCGAGACCTGGCCTCCGGCTGGGGTGTACCGTACCGCGTTGTCCAGCAGGTTGCGCAGCAGGATGGCCAGCGGCCCCGCGTCGCCGTTGATGATGGCTTCGTCGCTTTCTTCCAGCGCCAGTTCGATATGCTTTTGATGAGCCATGGGCTCGATCATACCCAGCGCCTCGGCGGTCAGGTATCGCAGGGACACCGGCTGGTAGTTTGCGCTGGCCATTTCGGGGTCGACCCGGGCCAGGGTGAGCAACTGTTCGATCAGGTGCGTGGCTCGATCCACACCCGTGAGCACATGCTGCAAGGCGGCCTCACGATCTGCCGATTCGGTCACGCGCAGGGCCACTTGGGCCTGCGTTTTCAACGCCGCCAGCGGGGTGCGCAGTTCATGGGCCGCATCGGCAGTAAAGCGTTTTTCGGCTTCGATGGATTGCTTGAGGCGCTCGAACAGGTCATTTAATGCGGCGACGAGCGGCATGACCTCACTGGGCACCTTTTTCATGGCTAGCGGTTCCAGTCGCTCGGCAGAGCGCTGCACCACTTCGCGGCGCAGTTGCCGTAACGGACGCAGGCCCGTGCCGACGGCAAGCCAGGTCAGGATTGCCAGCAGCGGAATGATGGCGAGGGTGGGAAACAGCATTTTGAGGGCGATCAGGCGGGCCAAGTGCTCCCGCCCGGCCAGCGGTTCGGCGATCACGATCATGAATTCGTGCTGCGGATCCCAACGGGTCAGGACGCGCCAGGGTTTTCCGCCGATCTTGGCCTGGGTGTAGCCGGGGATCCCGTCCCCCAGCGTGGTATCCGGCGCCGCCGCCGAACGCACGATCAGGCCATGGTCGTCCCAGATCTGATACACCAGGGTCTGTTCATACTCGTGCGCCACGGGCATCTCGTCGATGCCATGCTCGATGCGCTCCGCCATTTCGCGCCGCGCCGTACCCAGAAGCACATGGGCCGACTCGGCAAGTTGTGCGTCGAACAGGGCATCGAGTTCCTGGCGTGCCGCATTGTGCGTAAAATAGACGGCAGCACCCAGCGTGATCCCTCCCGCCAGAAACAGCAACAGCACGAGGCGCAGGCGCAGGGAGTCGATCATTTGTCGATGACGTAACCTACACCGCGCAGCGTGCGGATCAGGTCGCTGCCCAGCTTTTTTCGCAAATGATGCACATGGACTTCTACGGAATTGCTTTCCACTTCCTCGCCCCAGCCATATAGTCGTTCTTCCAGTTGTTCACGAGACTGCACACGGCCGGCATGCAGCATGAGTTCGTGCAGGAGCGTAAATTCCCGTGCAGAGAGTTCCACCGTCTGGCCATTTTTGCGCACTTGCCTTGCGGCGGGATCCAGTTCGACGCCCCCGTGCAGCAGCAGGGGAGAGGCCTGACCACCGCTACGACGGGACAGGGCTCTTAAGCGGGCGATGAGTTCGTCCAGGTCGAAGGGTTTGATCAGGTAATCATCTGCACCGGCATCAAGCCCGGCAACACGGTCCGCCACGGTATCCCGGGCGGTCAGGATCAAAACGGGCAAGGTGATGCCTTTACCGCGCAGCCAGTTGAGCACCGCCATGCCCGAGAGCTTGGGCAGTCCCAAATCGAGCACCATGAGGGAGTAGTCGCCTGATTCCAAAGACAGTTTTGCGGTGCTGCCATCCTGCACCCAGTCCACGGCGTAACCGGCCTGTTTGAGGCCTGCACGAATACCATCGCCCAGGAGAGGATCATCTTCGACCAGTAAAATACGCATGCCCGCCATGTTAGCGCGGAATTCCCGTTTTGTAGGCAACGGATTGCATGTTGTAGCCTCCCCTATCTTTTAATATTCGTGTAGGAAACCAGGTCAAAAAAAAGGTGACCAGGGGAGGTCACCTTAAAGGGGGAGATCACTGGCATCGGGGGATGATGCCGAGCGTCTGAGTGTCATTTAACCAAACGAATCTTAAGACAATCTTAAGGGGGAAATTTTTTCGAATTTAGCCAGAATTTCTGCACAGGCATCTCCTTGCCGTTTACGCCGGGCACCGAGCCAGGACATGGCAAAGGTCGCGGCAGGGGCGTCTGGCAAGGCATCCTGAAGCCATTTCAGGGTGAGCGAGAGGTCCACGTATTGGCCCAGGGCATCCTGGAGTTTGTGCAGCTGCTTGAGATAGCGGGCCACCTCGCGGGTGGGAAACAGGGCAGCGACGAATTCAATGCCATAGCGCAGTGTTTTGACGCGCTTGCGTAGCGCATGACGCCGGGATTCGGGCAAATGTTCAAAGCGGCTGCCCTCGCGCTGGATGTGCCGGTGCCAGCGTGCCAGGCGTTTGGCCATCCATGCATCCAATGAGTTTCCTCGAGCTATTGGCGCCATCGGGGCCCCCTCCGACACAAACGACACCAGTTGCAGCAAGGCATGCTGGACTGCCGGAGTGCGCACGCGCAGGACGGGGTCTGGAAGGGGTTTGGCGGCGGGCAGGGTTAGCCGGGGAGCGCCGGCTTCGCGCGGCAGGCGGCGCAGCGAGGCGCGCATCACGGCCTGATCGCGCACGATTCCGAGATCGCGAAACAGGCGGTTGAGTGGGGCGATGGCGCCCGATTCGGGCAGTGCCGCCCATCCATCAAAAAGATGTAATGCCGAGCGCAGGCGTCGCAGGCCCACGCGCAGTTGATGAACCTGTTCGTCGCCATAAGCGCCTGATGCAATCTTTCCCACGTTGATGGTGATGGGTTCCAGGCAGTGGCCCAGCACGATGCGTAAGGCCTTGTCTGCGGATAGGGGAGCCTTGAGCGCGCTTAGGGGCAGCGCGGGATTCAGGAATGAAAGGTCCATGGCGCAGCCTTGCCTGTGGCCTAAAAACCCATTATAGTTGATCACATGATTCGCGCTTCCTACGGCATTGCATCATTTCCTCTGCACAGCCTGTCGGCTTTGCTGCTGCGCCTCGCGCGCTAAATTCATCCGCCCACATTTTGCGTATAACCCGTTTCCCAGGCGCCTTCTGGGAACTTACTGTTGTTGAATCAGTTTTACGGAGTAGAGCATGACCGACCAGCCATTGATCATTTTTGATACCACCATGCGCGATGGCGAGCAGAGCCCTGGCGCATCCATGACGCGTGAAGAGAAAGTGCGCATTGGCCGCCAACTGGAGCGCCTGCGTGTGGACGTGATCGAGGCGGGCTTTCCCGCAGCTAGCCCCGGAGACTTTGAGTCGGTCAAGGCCGTGGCTTCCGTCATCAAGGACAGTACCGTGTGCGGGCTGGCGCGCGCCCAGGAAAGCGACATTCGACGCACGGGGGAGGCCATTGCCCCGGCGGCCTCAGGTCGAATTCATACGTTCATCGCCACTTCGCCCATCCACATGGAAAAGAAACTGCGCATGACGCCCGAGCAGGTGCTGGATGCTGCGGTCAAAGCCGTGACACTGGCGCGCACCTACACCGATGATGTGGAATTTTCCTGCGAAGACGCCGTGAGGTCGGATCCCGATTTCATGTGCCGGGTCATCGAAGCAGTTATCAAGGCGGGGGCGCGCACCATTAACATCCCCGATACGGTGGGTTATGCCATCCCTTTTCAGTACGGTGCCCTCATCAAAAGCCTGATGACCCGCGTGCCCAATTCCGACCAGGCCATTTTTTCGGTGCACTGCCACAATGACCTTGGCCTTGCTGTGTCCAATTCACTGGCTGCGGTGCTGGCCGGGGCGCGCCAGGTGGAGTGCACCATCAACGGCCTGGGTGAGCGCGCGGGCAATGCAGCGCTGGAGGAAATCGTGATGGCGTTGAAGACGCGGCGAGACGTGTTCCATCCGGATACGCGCATCGACACCACCCAGATCGTGCCGGCCAGTCGCCTGGTTTCCACCATCACCGGGTTTCCCGTGCAGCCCAACAAGGCGGTGGTGGGCGCCAATGCCTTTGCCCACGAATCAGGCATTCATCAGGATGGCGTGCTCAAGCACCGTGAAACCTACGAGATCATGCGCGCCGAAGACGTGGGCTGGAATGCCAACAAGCTGGTATTGGGAAAGCATTCCGGGCGTTCCGCTTTCAAGGCCCGTCTGGCCGAGCTTGGCATTGAACTGGATTCCGAGGTGGCCATCAATGCCGCCTTCCAGCGCTTCAAGGAACTGGCCGACAAGAAGCATGAAATTTTCGACGAGGACATTCATGCCATCGTCAGTGAGGAATTGACCGAGCCCCAAAACGAGCATTACGTGCTGGTATCCCTGATGGCGCACAGCGAAACCGGCGAGCCACCCCAGGCACGCCTTGTGATGGCCCTGGGTGGTGTGGAGCAGCAGACCCAATCCAGCGGCAGTGGTCCGGTGGACGCCACGTTCAAGGCCATCGAATCGGTGGTCAAGAGCGGCGCGGAACTCCAGCTGTTCTCCGTCAACAACATCACCAGCGGGACGGAATCGCAGGGAGAGGTGACGGTGCGGCTGTCGCGTGCCGGGCGCATCGTCAACGGCTTGGGTGCAGATACCGACATCGTGGTGGCTTCTGCGAAGGCATACCTGAGTGCGCTCAATAAGCTCGATGCACGCATCGAACGGGTCAGCCCCCAGGTTTAAGTGGCCATGACGTCGCTGCACAACCTGTTGGGGTTTTTGTGGTACGTGGCCCACAAGTTTCAACGGGATCGGTGCATGCAATCGGCTTCCAGCCTGACCACCACGACGCTGTTTGCCCTGGTGCCGCTCGTGACGATCAGCATCAGCCTGTTCTCGCTGTTTCCGGAATTCGTGAAGGTCAGCCAGGCGGTGCGGAATTTCCTGCTGGCCAATATGCTGCCTGATTCGGCCAGCCGCATCATAGGCGTGTACATGAACCAGTTTTCCAGCCATGCCTCGCAACTGACCTATGCGGGTCTGGCGGTATTGACGGTTACGGTGTTCTCGCTCGTGATTACCGTGGACCATACCTTCAACGCCATTTGGGGCACGGCGCCCAAGCGTCCATGGCCCTCGCGCCTGCTGATTTACGCGATGCTGATCCTGTTGGGTCCGCTGCTGCTGGGGCTCGGCCTATGGGGTACCAGTCTTGTGGTCAGTACTTCCATGGGGTGGGCCGGGGAGGGGACGCACGCCACCCGCAATGCCTTGAAGCTGCTCTCGGTGCTGGTCCTGGCGGCGGGTCTGTCACTGGCCTATTACAAGGTGCCCGGGCGTCCGGTCAAGGGCCGGCATGCCCTGCTGGGCGGAGGGTTGGCTGCACTGGGGTTTGAGATCATGAAAAACGGGTTCACCCTGTTCATCACCCACTTCCCCACCTACACGCTGGTGTATGGCGCCTTTGCCGCTTTCCCGATTTTTCTGCTGTGGATTCACCTGTCCTGGGCCGTGGTGCTGTTTTGCGCCGTGCTGACGGCCAGTCTTCCACTGTGGCGGCACCAGGCTTGGCGCGTGGCCGAGAGCGAGCCTCAGCCCGAGAAGTTCTGAGCCAGCCTTTCCTGTACCCGGGACAGCGCTTCTGCAAGGGGAAGCTTCTCGGCACTGGCGTCGCGCCGACCCTGCACTTCCACCACCCCTTCCTTCAAGCCGCGCTCGCCCACCACGATGCGCAGCGGAATGCCGATCAGTTCCTGGTCGGCCAGCATCACTCCCATGCGCTCGTCCCGATCGTCGAACAGCACCTCGATGCCAGCTCCGGTCAGTGCGGCATACAGGGATGACGCGGCTTCCTGCACCAGCGCGCTCTTGTTGAGGCCGATGGCGATGAGGGAGACCTGGAACGGTGCCATGGCGGGCGGGAAAATGATGCCGCGCTCGTCGTAATGTTGCTCGATGGCGGCGGCCACGATGCGGCTGACGCCGATGCCATAGCATCCCATTTCGGCCACGCGCGACTGTCCTGCTTCGTCCAGGTAGGTAATGGACATGGCTTCGGAATATTTGGTGCGCAACTGGAAGACATGGCCCACTTCAATGCCACGACACAGATCGAGGGTACCCTGGCCGTCTGGGGAGGGGTCGCCTGCCACAACATTGCGCAAGTCGGCCACCTGCAAGGGCTCGGGCAGGTCGCGTCCGAAGTTGACATGGGTCAGGTGGTGGCCTGCCTCATTGGCGCCGCACACAAAATCGGACAGGACTGCGGCAGCGCGATCCACGATGACGGTGACGTCCCCGGCCTTGAGGCCGACCGGTCCCAGATAGCCTTTGACGGGGCCCAGCAGGGACTGGATTTCCGCATCGCTGGCAAGTCGCATTCCTTCGACGAGCTTGCCCGCCTTGACCTCGTTGAGTTCATGGTCACCACGCAACAACAGCAGGTAGGGCTTGCTCTCGCCCGACATCACCAGCAGGGATTTCATCACCTGTTGCAGCGGAACCCCCAGAAGCTGCGCCACGTCGGGACAACTGGTGCATTGGGGCGTGGCCACTTTTTCGAGGGCGCCCGTCGGTGCGCCACGGGGTGCATCCGGGGCCACGGCTTCTGCCAGTTCGATGTTGGCGGCATAGCTGGATTGCGGGCAGTAGGCGATGGCATCCTCGCCCGAGTCGGCCAGTACGTGGAACTCGTGCGAACCCGAGCCGCCGATGGCGCCGGTATCCGCCGCCACGGCACTGAATCTGAGCCCCAGACGGGTAAAGATCCTGGAATAGGTGTCCACCATGAGGGCGTAGGTCTGCTCCAGGCTTGCCAGGTCCGTGTGAAAGGAATAGGCGTCCTTCATCACGAATTCGCGCGCGCGCATCACGCCAAAACGGGGGCGGATTTCATCACGGAACTTGGTCTGGATCTGGTAGAAATTGAGCGGCAGTTGGCGATAGCTGCGAATTTCGCGGCGCGCCACGTCCGAGATCACCTCTTCATGAGTGGGGCCAAAGCAGAAATCGCGCTCATGGCGGTCCTTGATCTTCAGCATTTGCGGGCCAAACTTGTCCCAGCGCCCGGTTTCCTGCCACAGCTCGGCAGGAATCACGGCGGGCATCAGAACCTCGAGGGCGCCGCTGCGGTTCATTTCTTCCCTGACCACGGCCTCCACCTTGCGCAGCACACGCAAACCCAAGGGCATCCAGGTGTACAACCCGCTGCCCAGGCGGCGAATGAAACCGGCACGCAACATCAGGCGATGACTGACCAGTTCGGCCTCGGCAGGCGCTTCCTTGAGGGTGGAGAGAAAAAATTGGGAGATGCGCATGGTCAGGTCTGTTCGAAAAGTAAAATGAAACCGTGATTCTAGCCCACTTCGCCTTGCCATCGGAGCCGGATAATCCGGTTTGGCGTGTTGCGGTAAGGAGGGCGCTGCCATGGCAACAAAATTATTGCCGATCATGGGAATGCTCCTGCTGCTCTGGGGCTGCGCTGAAGGCAGGCTCCAGCCGCGCGCTACGGCACAGGCTCCCGCTTCTCCAGCGGCGGTGGCGCTGGCCGACCCCGCTCCCGTCCGCCAGGTGCCCCTGGTGGTCATGCATTCCGAGCCGGTTCTGCAATTGCTGTCCAAAGGCAGGAAGTTGGCACTGCATTCGCCCGAAGACTTCATCCTGCAATCGCGCCGCCTTGAGAAGAACCTGCTCCTGCCTCATGCGGACTGGGTGTTTGTGGGCTACGGGGTGACCGTGCCCGCCCTGGGCTGGGACAATTATCAAAACAGGGACATGCACGGCAAGACGGTAGTCATGCTCTCGGGCGCACCTGCCCTCCCCGACGGCCTTCAGGTGTCATCCCAATCCGTGATGAGCCACCCGGTGGCTTCCAACCTGGGGCATTGGCGCGCCAAATTCGAGAATGCCGAGCGCCATGGTGCTGCAATGGCCATCATTCTGCATGACCCCAAGGTGGAGGGAGTGAGCTACGACGAACTCTCCGAATTCCAGGAACTGGTGATGGGGGCATCCCCCGCTGGGGGCGAGGTGATGGTGGCTTTTGGCTGGATGCCCGAAGCCCGGGTGGCGGGGTGGTTTAAACGGGCAGGAATACGGTGGGACACGCTCAAGCATCAGGCTGGGTTGGCCCATTTCAGCCCGGTCGATCTGCCCATGGCCAGTCATCTGCAGATGACCAATCGTTGGCGCGACATGGAGGTGGCTGTTCCACAGTGATGCCAGGGTTACGCCAGGATGACGAGGTTGTCCCGGTGGATCAGCTCTTCCTCATCGATGTAGCCCAAGGCGGCTTCGATGGCCTCGGAGGACTTCTTCAGGATTTTTGCCGTTTCTTCAGCATCGTAATTGATGAGGCCGCGTGCAATTTCATGGCCGTTTCCGTCAAGGCAGCGCACCAGTTCGCCGCGTTCAAAGTGTCCTGAAACGGCAACGACACCAATGGGCAGCAGGCTTTTACCTTCGCGGCTCAAGGCCCGTACGGCACCCTCATCCAGCGTCAATTGCCCCTTGATCTGCAGATGATCGGCCAGCCACTGTTTTTTTGCAGTGAGGGTTTGGGTGGCCGCTGTGAGCTGGGTTCCAATTCGCTCGCCGTGGGCGAGGCGCTCCAGGACGCGCGTTTCGTGACCCGATACGATGGCCGTATGGGCACCGCTGCGGGCGGCGCGCTTGGCTGCGGTGATTTTGGTGATCATACCGCCGCGGCCCACACTACTGCCTACGCCACCGGCCATTTCTTCCAGGCGTGGGTCGCCCGCCTGCGCTTGATCAACCAGTTGTGCCGCAGGGTCGCGACGGGGGTCGGCAGTGAAGAGGCCGGCCTGGTCGGTCAGGATAATCAGGCCATCGGCTTCGATGAGGTTGGTGACGAGCGCACCCAGGGTGTCGTTGTCTCCCACGCGAATTTCGTCGGTGGCCACCGTGTCATTTTCATTGATGATGGGCACCACACCCAGTTGCATCAGGGTGCGCAACGTGGAGCGTGCATTGAGGTAGCGTGTGCGGGCGGCCAGATCCTCGTGGGTCAGCAGAATCTGCGCGGTACGGATATGGTGTTCGGCAAAGCAGGATTCCCAGACCTGGGCCAACCCCATTTGTCCCACGGCGGCAGCGGCTTGCAGCATGTGCAGGGCCTTGGGACGCTCCTGCAATCCCAGTCGCATCATGCCCTCGGCCACGGCGCCCGAGGAAACCAGCACGATTTCCTTGTGCTGTTGCCGCAGTTGTGCGATCTGCGCCACCCAGCCTGCGATGGCAGTACGATCCAGGCCGCGCCCGTCGTCGGTGAGCAGACTGCTGCCGATCTTGATGACAAGGCGCCGGGCGTCGCGAACAAAGGAGGTCACCGTGACTCTCCCGGGGCGGCGTCCTCCGCACCTTCATCTGCTTCTGCGGTGTCCTCCGTCGCGGCAGGTTCCCGTGTGCGTGCGGCTTCGATGGATTCCATGATGGCGTAACAGACTTCGCGGCAGCCCTGGCCGGTGAGGGCGGAAATCTCGAAAATTCGCGCCTCGGGACCCAGATCGTTTTCAAACAGGGCGCGTACGGCTTTGAGCCCTTCGGCATCCAGCATGTCGGCCTTGTTGAGGATGATCCAGCGCGGCTTTTGGTACAGGGCCTCGTCGTATTTGCGCAGCTCGGCCACGAGCGCGTGTGCCTGGCCCAGAATGTTCACCGATTCATCCAGTGGAGCGCAGTCGATGATGTGCAGCAACAGGCGCGTGCGTGCCAGATGGCGCAAAAACTGATGGCCCAGGCCGGCCCCTTCGGCCGCGCCCTCGATCAATCCTGGAATGTCGGCGATCACAAAGCTGCGCGCATCGTCCACACGCACCACACCCAGGTTGGGATGCAAAGTGGTGAACGGATAGTCGGCCACTTTGGGACGTGCTGCGGAAACCGCGCGGATGAACGTGGATTTTCCAGCATTGGGGTAACCCAACAGGCCCACGTCGGCCAGTACCTTGAGTTCCAGATGAAGCTCCAGCGATTCGCCCAGCTCGCCCCGGGTAAACTGGCGAGGCGTGCGGTTGGTGCTGGATTTGAAGTGAAGATTGCCCAGTCCGCCATTGCCGCCGCGGGCCAGGAGCGCCTTTTCTTCATGGTGCGTGAGGTCGGCCACGCGCGCGCCCGTTTCCGAATTGCTGATGAGCGTACCTACCGGAACGCGCAGGAAGATGTCGTCTGCACCCTTGCCGTTGCAGTCCGAGCCGCGGCCCTGCTCGCCGTTGCGGGCGCGATGAATGCGCGCATAGCGATAGTCCACCAGGGTGTTGATGTTGCGGTCGGCCACCGCCCAGATGCTGCCGCCCCGGCCGCCATCGCCACCATCAGGCCCGCCCTTGGGAATGTATTTTTCACGGCGAAAGCTAGCCGAACCATCGCCTCCCTTGCCGGCGTGGACTTGAATGTTGGCTTCGTCTATGAACTTCATAAAATAAAAAAAGCCCTATCGTGCGATAGGGCTTTCCTGGAAAAAGGGGTGAGCCCTTAAGCCGCCTGGGTAACAGGTTCGATCACGACGATCTTGTCCTGCAGCGCGCCTTTGGTGCGGAAAGCAACACGGCCCTCAACCTTGGCAAACAAGGTGTGGTCCTTGCCCATGCCGACGTTGGTGCCGGGATGAATGCGGGTGCCACGCTGACGCACGATGATGCTGCCAGCCGTGACCAGCTGACCACCGTAGGCCTTGACGCCCAGTCGTTTCGATTCGGAATCGCGTCCGTTGCGGGAACTACCGCCCGCCTTTTTATGTGCCATGGCTTAACCTCAACCTGCTGTAATGGTGTCGATTTGAACTTCAGTGAACCCCTGACGGTGTCCCTGATGCTTTTGATAGTGCTTGCGGCGGCGCATCTTGAAGATCTTTACCTTGTCGTGCCGGCCATGGGCCAGAACGGTGGCAACGACCTTGGCGCCATCCACCAGCGGACGGCCAAAGGTGATGGCATCGCCGTCGGCGACCATCAGCACTTGGTCCAGATTGACCTGGGCACCCACTTCCGCGGGAATGAGTTCGATTTTCAGTTTTTCGCCGGATTGGACGCGATATTGCTTCCCCCCGGTTTTAATCACAGCGTACATGACGACGCTCCCTACTTGTTCGGATCAATGAATCCGCGACTATACCTTTTTTCCGGTGCCGTTGTCAAAACCAATCAACCAGTTAGGGCAAATTAGGGCAAAAGGCGTTGCTGCGTTGACAGAAGCAGGTGGCAATCCCTACCATTAGCGCAAAGCGCAGTTCCACGACACAAGGCATTGACCCGTGAGTTTTGACCCAATCCGTCGACTGATCGAAGACGACATGGTGGCTGTAGACCGTGTCATCCGGCAACAGCTTTATTCAGATGTGGCGCTGGTCCGGCAGGTATCCGAGTACATCATTCATAGCGGCGGCAAACGGCTGCGCCCGGTGCTGACGATCCTGGCTGCGAAGGCCCTGGGCTATGGTGGGCACCATCACCATACCCTGGCGGCCGTGGTGGAATTCATCCATACCGCTACATTGCTGCATGACGATGTGGTGGACAAATCAGAAATGCGGCGCGGCAAGAAAACCGCCAACGAGCTCTTTGGCAACGCAGCCAGTGTCCTGGTGGGCGATTTTGTCTATTCCCGAGCCTTTCAGATGATGGTGTCGGTGGACAGCATGCGGGTGATGCAAGTGCTGGCCGACGCCACCAACGTGATTGCCGAAGGCGAAGTGTTGCAGTTGCTCAATTGCCACGATGCCAATGTGGACGAATCGCGGTATCTGCAGGTCATCCGCTTCAAGACGGCCAAACTCTTTGAGGCGGCGGCCCGGCTGGGGGGCATCCTGGCAGGTGCGCCGGAGGCTACGCAAGAGGCCATGGCCACTTTTGGGGCGCGCCTGGGTACGGCCTTCCAGATTATCGACGACGTGCTGGATTATTCCGGTGACCTGTCCATAACCGGAAAAAACCTCGGGGATGACCTTGCTGAAGGGAAAGCCACCCTGCCTCTGATTTTCGTCATGCGCGAGGGCAAGGCAGAGGACGCAGCCGTGATCCGCCACGCCATCGAGGCAGGGGCCGTGGAAGAAATGGCGACCGTGGTGCGCATCATCCAGAACAGTGGCGCGCTTGATTATGCCCGCCGTTGTGCCGAGCGCGAATCCGCGGCAGCCTGTGCCGCGCTTGACGCCATTGTGCCAGCGTCTGACTATCGTACGGCCCTCGAGCAACTGGCGCATCTCGCCACACACCGTTCCAGCTAGGTCGTGCCATGACCCGTCCGGTTGCCCTGTTCAGGCACTTCGCAACGGAGGGACCAGCTTACCTGGGCGATTTTCTGACGCAACGGCATATACCCTGGCAGTTGATTGCACTGGATGATGGGGCGGCAGTCCCGCAGCATCCAGAATCCTATGCGGGCCTGGTCTTCATGGGCGGCCCTATGAGCGTCAATGACCCGTTGCCATGGATTCCCCCGGTATTGCACCTCATCGAACAGGCGGTGCGTCAAGACATTCCGGTACTGGGCCACTGCCTGGGATCGCAGTTGATGAGTCGGGCCCTGGGTGGTGCGGTGACGCACAATGCCCTGAAAGAAATCGGCTGGGGTGGGGTGAAGGTGATGGATACTGCCGTCGGACGCCACTGGTTCGGCCCGGTTCGGGAATTTGACGCGTTTCACTGGCACGGTGAGACCTGGAGCCTGCCCGTCGGTGCGGCATTGATCTCCAGCAGTTCCGCTTGTGTCCATCAGGCCTTTGCGCTGGGACCACACCTTGGCCTGCAGTTTCACGTGGAAATGGACGAACCCACGATTCAGATCTGGTGCAAGACGGGACAGCGCGAGATCGAATCGAGCCCGGGCCCCGCGGTACAGTCGGTGGCGGATATCCTGCAGCAGATGCCGTCCCGATTGCCCTCACTTCACACTGTGGCCGACATGCTTTATACGGTCTGGGTCAAGGGACTGAAAAGTTGACCATGGTGGCATGGGATGTCGGGCTGGAGTAGAATGCGTGGCTTCGCCGTTGCATCGACGGCAATTCGGGGTGTAGCTCAGCCTGGTAGAGTACTGCGTTCGGGACGCAGGAGTCGGAGGTTCGAATCCTCTCACCCCGACCA
>DAIBBI010000029.1:0-169528 GCA_027442615.1 Ferrovaceae bacterium
TGGGCGACAAAACCCACACCACAGGCATCGTGTTCGTGGGCAGGGTCATACAAGCCCTGACGGGGGGGCGTCGAAACGTGGTTCAATCGAGTAACCTCTGCGTTTTCAAATGATCAAGTGCAAGGGGGCGCCGGAGTCAAACCGCAGGCGAAGGCAGGGCTGTACGTGTACGCACCGGGCATAGGATGATACAGCCATCCCCCTTGCGGGGCAACATTCAGGCTGGAGATTCCGCGGCGCTACCTATAAAACGGCCCTGATTGGGCGTGAGTACCGCAGCTACGGATTCGGCCGGGGCCTCCTGGGTGAGTATGGCCCGACCCAGGCCTTTGAGCAGTACGAAGCGAAGTTTCCCAGCCTCGACCTTCTTGTCCGAAGCCATGAGATCAAGATAGCGCGCAACCCCGAGGTTTGGGGCGCGGCAGGGCAATCCCGCCCTGAGCATCAGCGATTCAATGCGCGCCACATCTGCCGGACCAATCCAGCCCATGCGTTGCGAGAGATCGGCCGCCAGCAGGGTTCCTGCCGCCACCGCTTCGCCATGCAGCCAGGTGCCGTAGCCGGTACCGGCTTCGATGGCGTGCCCAAAGGTATGGCCCAGGTTGAGTAATGCGCGTACCCCCGTGGTTTCAAACTCATCCATGGCCACGACTTCAGCCTTGTTGCGACAGGCTTCCAGAATGGCCTGGCCAAGGATGTCCGGGTCGCGCTGGATCAGGGCCTCCAGATGCTGGTCCAGCCAGTCCAGAAACGGCAGATCCCGAATCAGCCCATATTTGACGATTTCGGCAACACCGGAACGGAATTCGCGCACGGGCAGCGTGTCCAGCGTCCCTGTGTCGGCCAGGACCAGGCGGGGTTGGTGGAAGGAGCCAATCAGATTCTTGCCCAGCAGATGATTGATCCCGGTCTTTCCACCCACCGAAGAATCCACCTGGGCCAGCAACGTCGTAGGCACCTGGATGAGCGGAACGCCGCGCAGGAAAGTGGCCGCGGCAAAACCGGCCAGGTCGCCGATCACGCCCCCGCCGAGAGCGATAATGGTGGTATTGCGCTCACAGCGGTGGGCAAGCAGCGCATCGTGAATCTGGTGAAGTGACTCGCGCGTTTTGTAGGCTTCGCCATCAGGCAGAACGATGGACATGCAACGAACGCCTGCGTCGGTGAGCGTGCGCTGCAATGTCTCGAGGTAGAGCGGGGCCACCGTGGTATTGGTGACAATGGCCACGTCAGGGCGTGTCAGGTGGGGCAGGATCAGGTCGGCGCGGCTGAGCAGGCCAGGCCCAATGTGGATGGGATAGGGTGCCCCGGCGAGGTCAACGGTCAAGGTTTTCATGGATATTCTGTCGGGCAATTTCAGTTTCCAGTTGGGCCACCAGTCGTTGTACGCTCTGGTGCGCGGTATCAATGACGATATGAGCGGTCTGCAGGTAAAGTGGATCTCGCTGTTCGTAGAGTTGCTGCAGGCGGGCCCTGGGGTCGTCAGTCTGCAGCAGGGGCCGTGAGCGGTCGTGGCGCGTGCGATGCCAGAGGTCTTCGGCAGAGGCGCGCAGGTAGATGACGGTGCCATGCTGGCGTAGCCGTTCGCGGGTTGTGGAGCTCAGGACGGCGCCACCGCCCGTGGCCAGGACAATCCCCTGGCGCTCGACCAGTTGTGCGATGACATCTTCTTCGCGCAGACGGAAGCCTGCCTCGCCTTCCAGTTCGAAAATTGTGGCAATGCGAACCCCGGTCCTGGCCTCGATTTCCTGGTCGGAATCCACAAAAGCCAACTGCATGCGGCGGGCCAGTGCGCGTCCGACCGTTGTCTTGCCGGCACCCATCAGGCCAACCAAAAAAAAATTGCGATCTTCGTTCATCCCACCATTGTATCCGAGCGACCCCTTATAATGCGGTTCAGTCCATAGATGAGTGCGCCATGTCGCCACGAAGCTTTCTTTATCCTTTGGCCGTTCTGGCTACCCTGGGTCTGGTGGGGCTGGGAATTATCGTGCTGACACTGGCCCTGTTGTACCCCAATCTTCCCAGTCTGGAGACCATGACGGATTATCGTCCCAAGGTTCCATTGCGGATATTCACCGCCGACGACCAGTTGATTGGCGAGTTTGGCGAGGAGCGCCGCGCCGTGCTGAAGCTTCAAGCCGTGCCATTGCGGATGCGCCAAGCCATCCTGGCTGCCGAAGATGACCGTTTTTACCAGCATGGTGCGGTGGATTACCAGGGCGTGATGCGTGCCTTTCTGGCCAATGTGTTCTCGGCCAGCGCCAAGGAGGGAGCCAGTACCATCACCATGCAGGTGGCGCGCAACTTTTTCCTCAGCAACGAGAAGACTTACGCGCGCAAATTGTCTGAAGTGCTCCTGGCCTACAAGATCGAGAGCAATTTGAGCAAGGACCAGATTCTCGAGCTCTACATCAACCAGATTTACCTGGGGCAACGGGCTTATGGATTCGGGGCAGCGGCCTATGTCTATTACGGCCGGCCCCTGGATCAGCTGGGCGTTGCCGAAATGGCCATGCTGGCCGGGTTGCCAAAGGCGCCCTCGCGTTACAACCCCGTCATCAACCCCAAACGCGCCGCGTTGCGCCAACAGTATGTATTACGGCGCATGCATGAACTCAAATTCATCAGCGATGCCGAGTACAACGAAGCCCTCCACCACCCGGGCCATGTCACGCCATTCCATTCGGGCTTTCTGCTCAAGGCGGATTATGTTGCCGAAATGGCGCGTCAGTACATGGTGCAGGCTTACGGTGACGAGGTGTACAACAAGGGGTACAAAGTGGTGACGACCCTGCTGAAAGCGGACCAGGATGCAGCCTATCGGGCCGTACGCCAGGGGGTCATGGACTATGATCGGCGCCATGGCTATCGTGGTCCGGAGGATTACGTGGAACTTGCCGCTTCCGGGGTCTCCGAAGAAGATCTGGAGGATGCCTTGTCGGATGTGGAAGCGAGCGATGACCTCTACCCCGGGGTCGTGATGGAGGCATCCGACAGGGAAGTCAGGGTTTACGTCAAATCCACCGGCATGATTTCCATCAAGGGCGAGGGGCTTTCCTTTGCCAGACCGGGCTTGAGCCCCAAGGCGCCTTCTGATCAGCAAATTCGCAGAGGGGCCATCGTTCGCGTCAATCATGACGACAAGGGGGACTGGCAGATTGCCCAGTATCCCAACGTAGAAGCCGCACTGGTCTCGCTGGATAGCCACAACGGCGCCATTCGCGCGCTGGTAGGCGGGTTCGACTTCAATCAGAACAAGTACAACCACGTCACCCAGGCTTACCGTCAGCCAGGTTCCAGCTTCAAGCCCTTCATCTACTCGGCAGCACTGGAAAAGGGGTTTACGCCAGCGACACTCGTCAATGACACCCCCTTTTCCGTGGATCCTGCGCAAAATGGCGGGGAAGCTTGGGAGCCCCATAACTACGAAGACGAGTATCTGGGGCCGATCCGATTGCGTGTGGCTCTGGCCAAATCCAAGAACATGGTGGCCATTCGCGTGCTGCAAGCGATAACGCCGGCTTATGCGCACCAGTACATCACGCGCTTTGGTTTTGATCCCGACAAGCATCAGCCCTACCTCAGCATGGCGCTGGGGTCTGGCTCGGCGAGCCCCCTTCAGATGGCAGGAGCTTATGCCATTTTTGCCAACGGCGGCTTCAGGGTTAAACCTTTCTTCATCGACAGGATCCTGGATGCGCGTGGAACCGTGATCAGCCAAAATCGGCAGGTGGCAGCCGGCGAAGGTGCCGAACAGGTCATCGATCCTCGCAATGCATTCATCATGACCAGCATGATGCGCGACGTCATCCGCATGGGGACGGCCACAAAGGCGCTGAGTCTGGGGCGGCAGGACCTTGCGGGCAAGACGGGGACCACCAACGACCATGTGGATGCGTGGTTTACGGGTTTCCAGCCCAGTTTGGTGGCCGTGGCCTGGGTGGGATTCGACAAGCCGGCGTCTTTGGGAGCCAGGGAAACGGGGGCTCAGGCGGCACTGCCCATCTGGATTTCGTACATGGAGCGCGCCTTGCGCACCATTCCGGAAAGCCTTCAGGTCGTGCCACCGGGTATTACCACCATGAGTATCGATCCTGTCACAGGGAAGCCTGACGAGACGGGCGCCGACCGCATTACCGAATATTTTTACTCAGAGCCTGCCAAAGTCAATTAAACCTACAGGAGCGGTCATGGCCTCTGGCAAACGCAGTCATCATCGGGAGCACCTGGCTTATCTCGCCGCGCGCATCATGGCCGAGGATGGTACCCAGGACCATGCGGCGGCGAAGCGCAAGGCAGCCCGTCAGGCCGGCGCGCCAAGCACCCAGCAGCTGCCTGACAATCGGGAGATCGATGCTGCGTTGAGGAGCTGGCAGGCATTGTACCAGCGGGACACGCGCGAGCCCGTGTTGCGCGAACTGCGGGAGGCAGCCCTTGCCGCCATGAAACTGCTGGCACCCTTCAATCCCTGGTTGACCGGTTCTGTGCTGTCCGGTACGGCAGGACCCCACTCCGACATTAACCTCCAACTGTTCACTGATGATGGCAAGGTGCTCGAGTTGTTTTTATTGAACCACCGATGGGAATATCAGGTGGGAGATCGCAGGATGCGCATCGGCAGCCGCGTCGTGGAAGCCAGCGTGATCAGCTTTGTCATGCAGGGCGTGCCGGTCAATGCCATGCTGCTGCCGCTGGACCTGCAACGGGTTACCCAAAAAACCAGCGACGGCCGCCCCGTGGAGCGGGCCAGCATGGCCCAGGTGGAAGCCCTGCTGGCGCAGGCGGCTACGCTGGCTTGAGCATCTCGGCGGCACGCAGGGCAAAATAAGTCAGCACGCCGTCCGCCCCGGCCCTCTTGAATGAAAGCAGGCTTTCCAGGATGCAGCGCTCGTCCAGCCAACCTGCGTCGATGGCCCCGCGCAGCATGGCGTATTCGCCGCTGACCTGATAGGCAAAGGTGGGCACCCCGAACTGGTCCTTGATGCGGCGTATGACGTCGAGGTAGGGCAGCCCCGGCTTGACCATGACCATGTCGGCCCCTTCTTCCAGATCCAACCCCACTTCCCATAGCGCCTCGTCGGAATTGGCCGGATCCATCTGGTAGGTTTCCTTGCTGCCTTTCCCCAGGTTTTTGGCCGAGCCCAGGGCATCGCGGAAGGGCCCGTAAAATGCGGAGGCATATTTGGCCGAGTAGGCCAGAATGCGGGTGTGAATGTACTGGTTTCCATCCAGTGCCTGGCGAATCCGTCCAACGCGTCCATCCATCATGTCGGAGGGAGCCACGATGTCCGCGCCTGCGGCAGCTTCCACGACGGCCTGGCGCACCAGGGCCTCCAGCGTGACATCGTTTTGCACATAGCCGTGCGCATCGATGATGCCATCCTGGCCGTGACTGGTGTATGGGTCCAGCGCCACGTCGGTAATGATGCCCAGTTCGGGGAAGCGCTGTTTGAGGGTGCTCACGGTACGGGGCAACAGACCTTCGGGGTTCCAGGCTTCGCTTGCATCCAGGGACTTGAGGCTGGAGTCGATCACCGGAAATAGCGCCATGGCCGGGATGCCCAGGGTCAGGCAGCGTTCGGCCGTGACGAGCAGGCGGTCCAGGGTTTGGCGATGGATGCCCGGCATGGAACTTACCGGTTCTTCGCGATTCTGTCCTGCAATGACGAAAGCAGGGTAAATCAGATCGTCAGCGCTCAGGCGATGTTCTTGAACCAGTCGGCGCGAAAAGGCGTCGTGGCGATTGCGGCGAAGCCGGCGTCCGGGAAAGCGGCCCAGAGTTTCCATGATGAGTTCTCGGTCAGGGTGAAATGAGGGAACTTAACCGACCTTGGGTACTCTGACAACTGGTTGGTGCAAGATCCAACGCCTGTCTTCTCCCTAGGGCAGGCAGTTGCCACTTTGAATGGCATTCGCCCCTGTGATGCGTTCCCCGCCACAGGGGCATTTTTTCGGGTTCAAGCCTGCTGCGGCTGGTACAGGCGGGCGATTGCCGCATCAGCAGCTTCCAGTCCTTCCCGGGACACGCTCGAAAATGCAATGACTTCAAGACGTTGTCCAAAATCTGCCAGGTTTTCCCTGACTTCGCGCAGGATCTGGAGCTTGGCACCCCGCCCCAGCTTGTCTGACTTGGTCAGTAACACCACCACGGGTTTGCCACTGGGTAAAAACCAGTCCAGGAGCTGACGATCCAGATCTGTCAGCGGGTGCCGGATGTCCATCAGAACCACCAGGCCACGCAGTGATTTTCGGGCCACCAGATAGTCGGAAAGCAGGACTTGCCAGTGATGCTTGACGGCCAGGGGCACCTTGGCGTAGCCGTAGCCGGGCAAGTCCACCAGATACCGCTGCTCCCCCAGACTGAAGAAATTGATGTGCTGGGTACGCCCGGGCGTCTTGCTGGTGTACGCCAGTCGTGAGCGATTGGCCAACACATTGATGGCGCTGGATTTTCCGGCGTTGGATCGGCCGGCAAAGGCCACTTCCACCCCATCATCCGGGGGCAGTCCTGCCCAGTCGTTGGCCGTGGTGAAGAATTCGGCTTTCTGGAAGAGCGACATGGCTGCTAATCGAGATGCGTGAACACGGTTTTTGCCGCATCCAGCGTTTGTTCCAGCTCGGCCGTGCCGTGCACGGAAGACACAAAGCCCGCTTCAAAGGCGGAAGGTGCAAGGTAGACGCCCGCATCCAGCATGCCGTGAAAAAAGTGCTTGAAGCGTTCCTTGTCCGAGGTCAGGACTTCACCCAGATGGGTGGGCAACGCCTCCCTGAAGTAGAGGCCAAACATGCCGCCTAGGGAACAGCTCGAGAGGGCGAATCCGTGTTGCTGTCCAATGCGCACAATCCCTTCCGTGAGGGCACGGGTCATTTCGCCCAGACGGTCGTAAAGCCCGGGCTCCATGGCCAGTTTGAGATTGACGAGTCCCGCCGTCACTGCAACGGGGTTGCCCGAGAGCGTGCCCGCTTGATACACGGGCCCCAGCGGTGCCAGATATTGCATGATGTCGCGGCGACCTCCAAAGGCAGCCAGTGGCATGCCGCCGCCGATGACCTTGCCCAGTGTGGTCAGGTCAGGACAAATGCCGTAAATGGACTGCGCCCCACCCAGGGCCACCCTGAAACCGGACATGACTTCGTCGAAAATCAGCAGGGCGCCATGGGCCTCGGTCAGTTGGCGCATGCGTGTCAGAAATTCGGGCCGGGGAAGGACCATGTTCATGTTGCCGGCCACCGGTTCCACGATGACCGCCGCGATGGTGTCGCCCGCCTGCGCAAAGAGGGATTCCAGCTGGGGGATATCGTTATAGTTCAGCACGATGGTGTGGGCCGCCAATTCCGCCGGAACGCCACCCGAGTCGGGCTGGCCAAAGGTCAATGCGCCCGAACCTGCCTTGACGAGCAAAGCATCGCCGTGGCCATGGTAGCAGCCGTCGAATTTGACGATCTTGCTGCGTCCGGTAAACCCTCGCGCCAGACGAATGGCGCTCATGGTGGCTTCGGTGCCCGAACTGGTCAGGCGGACCTGTTCGATGGACGGGACGAGGCGGCAGACCAACTCGGCCAGTTCAATTTCAAGCTCGGTGGGCGCGCCAAAACTCAGTCCCTTGCCGGCGATTTCGCGAACGGCCTCAATGATTGCCGGGTGGGCGTGGCCGTGCAGCAGTGGGCCCCAGGAACATACATAATCGATATATTCACGGCCATCCGCGTCCCAAACACGGGGGCCCACCCCACGTTCAAGGAAGCGTGGCACACCGCCCACCGCCCGAAATGCGCGAACGGGCGAATTGACGCCACCGGGAATGTGGAGTTGGGCGCGATCAAAAAGCTGGTCGTTGAAACGGGTCATGGCGTCCTTGAAAATGATGGTTGAATTGGCGGGCCGTTTCCGAAATATCGGGGGCCTCGAACAGGGCTGAAATGACGGCCACCGCATCGGCGCCGGCCGCGACCAGGGTATCCACCTGATCCAGATCTATGCCGCCGATGGCAACGATCGGGATATCAAGCCGGCGGCGGGCTTCGCGCAGCAGGGGCAGGGTGGCACGCGCTGCGCCGGGCTTGGTCCGGGAGGGGAAAAAACTGCCAAAAGCAACATAGCTGGCCCCGGCCCGTTGTGCTTCCAGTGCCAGCTCGAGCGAATCGTAGCAGGAAATCCCCACTAAAAGCGGGCGCTCACTTTCAGAATGCCCCTTATTCCAAGAGGTGCTGTCATCGCGACCCAGATGGACTCCAGCGGCGTTACAGGCGCGTGCCAAGGCGATGTCGTCGTTAACGATGAGGGCCACGCCCTGGCGTTTGCATTGCAGTGCCAGAGCCTGTGCCTGCGCTTCGCGCAGTGAGGGTGCAAGGGTTTTGGCGCGGTACTGCAGTACGGTTACCCCCCCGTCGATGGCCTGCTGAACCTGGCCGAGCAGACGGGTCGTATCCGCAATTTCGGGGGTAATGGCATAGAGGCCCCGAATGAGGGTGGGGTCAATGGACATCGCCTGCCGGAGGTTCGTCGCGAGCCCAGAACAGGCGGTCGGGAATGGGTTGGCCCATCCCCAGGCGGAAGGCATCCTTGAGCGTTTGCCAGGTATATTCCTGTGCCTCGGCCACGGCCTCCGCCATGTCGAGCCCCTGCGCCAGGCCTGCCGCGATGGCTGAACTCAGAGTACATCCCGAGCCGTGAAAACTGCCCAACAGCCGTTCCCAGCCGTCAGAGCGAACCACGCCCTCGCGGCCATAGAGCGTGTTGATCACCTGACTGGAGTTGCTATGGGTGCCTGTGATCAGTACGTACTCACAGCCCGTTTCGAGGATCAGTCGCGCGGCTTCGGCGAAGTCGGGGTTGCCTTCTTCGGGAGGTTCGTCATAGGCAAGGCGCAGGATTTCCAGGGTGTTCGGGGTCACGATGGTGGACTGGGGGATGATCAGTTCGCGCATGGCGAGGAGCATGTCTTCTGAGGCCAGCTCATCGCCGCGCCCGCTTGCCAGAATGGGATCCAGCACCAGCGGAATTTCGGGATAATCGGAGACGATTTCAGCGATGGCGGCGATGGCTTCAACGCTGCCCAGAACGCCCAGCTTGAATACGCTCACCGGCACGTCTTCCAGAATGCAGCGCGCCTGGTCCGCAACCCATTCGGCATCCAGAGGCATGACGTCCTCAACCCCCGTGGTGTCCTGAATGGTGACGCCCGTAACCACGGATAGCGGGTGGCAACCCATGCTGGCCAGGGTCAGGACATCGGCTTGCAGTCCTGCGCCACCACTGGGATCAGTGGCTGCAAAAATCAGTACGGCGGGGGGCGGAGAGGTCATGAACGAAGGTTGCTCTTCTGGGGTTCAGGTTTTATGATGCAGGGCTTGCAAAGCCAAATTCAGACTTTGGCCAGCAATTTGATGATTTCAACATGTTTCATTCTAACTCAATTCCGGGAACACCATGGATGCTGCAAAAGGCTACAAAACCTATCTCTGCTTGATCTGCGGGTATATTTACGACGAAGAGCTAGGCGCTCCCGATGACGGCATTCCGCCTTATACCCGCTGGGAAGACGTTCCGGTCAATTGGGTCTGCCCGGAGTGCGGCGCACGCAAGGAAGACTTCGAACTGATCGAGATCTGAACGCGCTAACCCTCTGACCATTCGATCCACCCCATGGCGCTCGTGAACAGCACCACCACGCCAAACACAATTCTGTAACCGGCAAAAGGCGTGAAGTTGTGGCGGCTGACGTAGCGCAGCAAGGCGCGTATGGTGATGAATGCTGCCACGAATGAAAATAGCGAGCCTACTGCAAACAAGCCGATGTCGGTGCCATGCAGGAGTGCACGGTATTTCACCAATTCGTGCAGCGTGGCGGCAAAGAGGGTGGGAATCGCTAGAAAAAACGAAAACTCCGTCGCCGCCCTGCGCGACAGGCCAAAGTAGAGTCCACCCATGATGGTGGCACCCGAACGGGAAGTCCCCGGAATCAACGCCACCGCTTGACAGAACCCTATTTTCAGGGCGGTTTGCCAGGTCATGTCATCCACGCAATCCAGAAGTACGGGCTGCTTTCTGCGCTCCACCCAGAGAATGACAAATGCCCCCAGGATGAACGCCAGGGCCACGGGGACAGGCGCGAAGAGATGGGCCTTGATGCGGCTCGCCAACAGAAGCCCCAGAAATGCTGCGGGCAGGAAGGCCACCATCAGATTGACGGTAAACCGCCTGGCCTTGGGATCATGGGGCAGCCCCCGGATCACCGAAACCACCTTGGTGCGATATTCCCAGCAGACTGCCAGGATGGCGGCAAACTGGATGGCAATCTCGAACACCTTGCCCTTCTCGTCATTGAAGTTGAGCAGGCTACCCGCCACGATCAGGTGGCCCGTGCTCGAAACGGGCAGGAACTCGGTCAAGCCTTCGACAATGCCCAGGATGGCCGCCTTGGCCAGTAGCAGCAGATCCATGCAGAATCACACCTTCCGATAGATTTCGGCACCCTTCTCCAGAAACTCGTTGGCTTTATCGGCAAGCCCGCGACCCAGTGCCTCGTTTTCGGAGACGCCCTGGCGTGCAGCATAATCCCGCACGTCCTGGGTAATTTTCATGGAGCAAAAATGGGGGCCGCACATGGAGCAGAAATGGGCCAGTTTGGCCCCTTCCTGCGGCAGCGTTTCGTCGTGAAACTCGCGAGCCTTGTCCGGGTCGAGCCCCAGGTTGAACTGATCATCCCAGCGAAATTCAAACCGCGCCTTGGACAGTGCATTGTCGCGCAGTTGGGCACCGGGATGGCCCTTGGCAAGATCGGCCGCGTGCGCTGCCACCTTGTAGGCCATGATGCCGTCCTTGACATCGTTCTTGTCCGGCAATCCCAAATGCTCCTTGGGTGTGACGTAGCACAACATGGCCGTGCCATACCAGCCGATCATTGCGGCGCCAATTGCGGAAGTGATGTGATCGTAGCCCGGCGCAATGTCGGTGGTGAGCGGTCCTAGCGTATAGAACGGGGCCTCGCCACAGAGTTTGAGTTGCAGGTCCATGTTTTCGCGAATCTTGTGCATGGGCACATGGCCCGGACCTTCGATCATGGTCTGGACATCGTGCTTCCAGGCAATTTCGGTCAGTTCGCCCAGCGTCTTGAGCTCGGCAAACTGAGCCTCGTCATTGGCATCGTAGATGGAGCCGGGGCGCAGGCCGTCACCCAGGGAAAAGCTGACGTCATAAGCCTTCATGATGTCGCAGATCTCTTCAAAATGGGTATACAGGAAGCTTTCACGATGATGGGACAGGCACCATTTGGCCATGATGGAGCCGCCCCGCGATACGATCCCCGTCATGCGCGAAGCCGTCATCGGAATGTGGGCCAGGCGGATGCCGGCGTGGATGGTGAAGTAATCCACCCCTTGCTCGGCCTGTTCGATCAGGGTATCCCTGAAAATCTCCCAGGTCAGGTCTTCGGCGCGTCCGTCCACCTTTTCCAGGGCCTGGTAGATTGGAACGGTGCCAATGGGCACCGGCGAATTGCGGATGATCCATTCACGGGTTTCGTGGATGTTCTTGCCCGTGGAAAGATCCATCACCGTGTCGCCGCCCCAGCGAATGGACCAGGTCATCTTTTCGACTTCTTCCTGGATACCTGAACTGACGGCGGAATTACCGATGTTGGCATTGATCTTGACCAGGAAGTTACGGCCAATGATCATGGGCTCGGATTCGGGGTGATTGATGTTGGCCGGGATGATGGCGCGTCCGCGAGCCACTTCGTCGCGCACGAATTCCGCCGTGATCATCCCCGGGATCGAGGCACCCAGCGCCTCTCCGGCGTGCTGGGCGCCCAGGAGGCGTTCCAGCGATCCCCCGCGACGCTTCAGTTCTTCCATCATTTCCGCGCGTCGGCAATTTTCACGGATGGCGATAAACTCCATCTCGGGCGTGACGATGCCCTGTCGCGCATAGTGCATCTGGGTGACATTCTTGCCCGGCAAGGCGCGACGAGGCTTGCGATGGAGCTGAAAGCGCATGGCAGCAAGATCGGGGTCCGACAGGCGCCCCAGGCCATAGGCCGAACTGGGGCCGCTCAGGGCTTCGGTGTCGCCGCGCTCCGCGATCCAGCCTTCACGCAGGGGCGACAAGCCCGAGCGAATGTCGATTTTCACTGCAGGGTCCGTGTAAGGCCCGGACGTATCGTAAACCGTGATGGGCGGATTGGTTTCGGCACCCATGGCCGCAGGCGTATCGGATTGGCTGATTTCGCGCATGGGCACGCGAATGTCGGGGCGTGAGCCCGTGATGTAGATTTTGCTGGAACGGGGCAGGGGCGCAATGGAAGCCTGGTCGACCTGGGCTGTTTCAGCAAGAAATTTTGGGTTGGCGTTCATTCAATGACTTCCAATGGTTATCCGTTCAGGGCTTGTTTGAGCTTGTCGTAATCCAGTTCATTTTCCCACCGCGAAACCACAATGGTGGCAACGCCATTTCCGATGAAGTTGGTAATGGCGCGAGCCTCAGACATGAATCGGTCAATGCCCAGGATCAGGGCAAGACCCGCGATGGGAATGGAGGGGACGACGGCCAGGGTGGCAGCGAGCGTGATGAAACCGGCACCCGTTACACCTGATGCTCCCTTCGAGGTGAGCATGGCCACAAGGAGCAGGCTCAGCTGTTGTTCCAGGGAGAGGTCGATGTTGAGTGCCTGGGCCACGAACAGCGCTGCCATGGTGAGGTAGATGTTGGTGCCGTCCAGATTGAACGAGTAGCCCGAGGGAACCACCAGACCCACCACGGATTTGGGACAGCCGGCTTTTTCGAGCTTATGCATCAGCGGAACCAGCGCAGATTCGGACGAAGAGGTCCCCAGCACGGTCAGGAGCTCGTCCTTGATGTAGGAAAGGAACTTCAGGATGTTAAAGCCGATCAGGGCGCTGATCAGCCCCAGTACCAACAGGATGAAGATCAGGCAGGTCAGGTAGAAGCTACCCATCAGGGACATCAGCGGGGCCAGCGCACCCACCCCGTACTTGCCAATGGTAAAGGCCATCGCACCACCAGCTCCGATGGGAGCCAGTTTCATAATGGTATTCATCATGCCGAAGAGGGCGTGGGACGTTTCCACGATCAGACGATGCACGTATTCTCCGGCTGAACCGAGGTGGCTCAAGGACCATCCAAAGAGGATGGCGACCAGCAAGACCTGCAGCAAGTCCCCATTGCCCGAAAAGGCATCGAACAGTGTTTTTGGAATGATATGCAGGATGAAGTCGGCCACGGACTGCTCGGAAGCAGCCTTGGCATAGCTTGCAACGGCCTTGGGGTCGAGGGTGGCCGGATCCACGTTGAAGCCCTTGCCAGGTTGCAGCGTATTCATGACCACGAGGCCGATAATGAGGGCAAGGCTGGACACTACCTCAAAGTAAATCAATGCCTTGCCGCCGACACGACCGACTTTTCTCATGTCGCCAGCACCCGCGATCCCCAGCACGACCGTGCAGAAGATGATCGGGGCAATCATCATCTTGACCAGGGCGATAAAGCCGTCACCCAGGGGTTTCAATGCCACAGCGTTCCTGGGGGCCACAAATCCAAAAATGGCACCGGCCAAGATGGCGAGCAATACCCAGAAATAGAGCCGGCTGGTCATTCCCTTCATTCGTGCCTTCCTCGATAAAATCACCACGACCATGGCAATATTGCCATGCCGCGCCCAGTTTACCCTGATTCAGACCGTCAGTTGCACCAACTGCGGTGAACCCTTGATCAGGGGCAAGCTCACCCGGCCGTCGGTTAGGCCTCGCGAGGCAGTCGAGTTTGGTACAATATCCTCCCCTTGTCTCAAGACTCTGGAATTGCACCCATGAATATAGAACAAGCCCGTTTCAATATGGTCGAGCAGCAAATCAGACCGTGGGAAGTACTGGATATTACGGTGCTTGATCTGCTCTACGAAGTGCGACGCGAGGATTTCGTCCCCGAGGCCTGGCGTGGCCTGGCTTTCGTGGACATGGAAATTCCACTGGGCCTGGGTGAGGCCATGCTGTCTCCAAAACTGGAGGCGCGCCTGCTGCAGGAGTTGCGTCTCAAAAAGTCCGACCGCGTCCTCGAAGTGGGCACGGGCAGTGGCTATATGGCAGCATTGCTGGGTCGTTTGGCCGCTTCGGTCACCAGCGTGGAAATTCATCCTGAGCTTGCGGCACAGGCGGCCAGAACGTTGAAGGCTCATGGCCATGACAATGTCCTGGTCGAAGTGGGCGATGCAGCCCAGGGTTGGCGTCCAGGAACCCAATGGGACGCAATCGTGCTGACCGGGTCCGTACCCGTGTTGCCCCAGAGTTTCCTGGATGCCATCGCTCCCGGCGGGTGCCTGCTCGCAGTGGTGGGAGACGCGCCTGCCATGGAGGTGATTCGCTGGAAACGGGACAATGCGGGGGCCTTACGCTCCGAGGTCCTGTTTGAAACCGTCATCCCGCCCCTTCACCACGCGCTCCAGCCTGCGCGCTTCCAGTTCTGATCCGATTCAGGACTGAACGGGGGTGTCCGTTACATAGCGGACCTCCAGAATCTCGAGTTCCCGAGGTCCCGCCGGACTCTGAAAGCGGATGATTTCCCCCTCGCGCTGCTTGAGCAATGCGCGTGCCAAGGGAGAGATCCAGCTGATGTGTCCATGCGCCGGGTCCGTTTCGTCCACCCCCACGATTTGGTAGGTTTTCGGCATGCCGGTTTCGTCATTCACGGTGACGGTGGCTCCGAAGAAAATCTGGTCGTTGCCTGCCTGTAGCCCCGGGTCAACGATCTGGGCAATTTCCAGGCGTTTGGTGAGAAAGCGCAGCCGCCGGTCGATTTCGCGCAGGCGCCGTTTACCATAAATGTAATCCCCGTTCTCCGAACGATCCCCATTGGATGCAGCCCACGCGACGGTTTCCACCACCGAAGGGCGCTCGATACGCAGCAGATGCTCCATTTCATCGCATAAACGCGCGTGACCGGTTGGCGTGATGTAGTTGGGCGTGCCCTTGGGCAAGCTGGATACGGGCTCGGCATCCTCCTCTTCGGAATCGGCGTCATTTTCTCGTGTAAATGCTTTGCTCATGGAGAGAGGGGCAGATAGGGTTCGATCAAGGACAGGATCTTATGGGCGGCACCTTGATGTTGCAACGTAAAGCGTTGCCCGGCAGCCCCCATTTGCTGGCGACGCGGGGCATCGCGCAACAGTGCGGGGAGCACCTCGAGCAATGCCGAGACATGTTGCACGCGGATTGCCGCACCTGCGGCGATGGCCCACTCGGTGGCATCCAGAAAATTGTAGGTGTTGGGCCCCACCAGAACGGGACAACCCACGGCGGTGGCCTCAATCAGGTTTTGCCCGCCAAAGGGCAGCAGGCTGCCGCCGATCAGCGCGACATCAGCAATTTGGTAGCAAGCCTGCAGTTCGCCCATGCTGTCGCCCAGCAGTACCGGTACATCCTCCGGAACGGGGCGATTTTCCGAGCGGCGCACGAAGGGAATGGCGAGGCTTTCCAACAGGGCTGCCACTTCGTCGAAGCGTTGTGGATGGCGCGGTACCAGGATCAGGAGGGCCCCAGGACAAGCCAGCTTGGGAAGCAGCTCCAGCAGCAGGCGCTCCTCGCCGGGACGGGTGCTGGCCGCGAGCCAAATGGGGCGTCCGCCGCCGACCAGGGCACGCAGTGAGGTCAGGGCGGCTTCTGAATCAGGGGCTTGCGGCGTGTCGAATTTAAGGTTTCCGGCCACGGAAATCCGTTGCGCGCCGAGGCGGGTAAAGCGTTGCGCATCATTTTCAGTTTGTGCCGCAATCAGGGAAAGTTGCGAGAGCATCTCTCCCGTGAGTGGCTGGGCACGCCGGTATCGTGCCGCCGACTTTTCGGACAGGCGTGCGTTGACCAGCAGTACGGGCACCCCTGCCTCGGCACAGCAGTGGATCAGATTGGGCCAGAGTTCGGTCTCCAGCAGCACCCCGATCCGGGGTTTGAAGTGATTCAAAAACCGATGAATGGCAAATGGCAAGTCATAGGGCAGGTAACAGCGCAGGATGTCGGGGCCAATCAATTCGGGCGCCGTTTCGCGTCCCGTGGGGGTCATGTGGGTGAGGAGCAGCTGATATTCGGGATGTTGCTTGCGAATCAGCTGGATGAGCGAGGCCGCAGCACGTGTCTCGCCCACCGAGACTGCGTGTAACCAGAGGATGGGACGCGTGGGACGCATTGCATATCGACCCAGGCGTTCGTCCCAATGGTGCAGATATGCGGGTTGACGACGGCTGCGCCAGAGCAGACGGATCAACGCCAGTGGCAACATTGCCCAGACGAGGAACCCGTAGATGCGGCGCGTGGTCACCATGGGGTAGGTAGGGCACGCATGACTTTTTCCACTGAGGGGATCTGTTTTTTACCGCCGCAGTTGACCGCCACAGGGCTGCCATACACGCCAGTGTCTTCGGGCCGGGTTGCAGTGAATATGGCCACCACCGGGCGATTGAGGGCGGTCGCCAAATGCGACAGGCCGGTATCCACTCCGACCACGCAGCGCGCGTGTGCGAGGAGGGCAGCGAGTGCTGCCAGATTCAGGACAGGGGCTGCCACGGCAGCGGGAATGCGGCTGGCCAGCCGCGCGGCACGATCACGCTCGATGGCACTGCCTCCGGGGATGATGGCACGCAGCCCCTGCTGATGGAGGCGCACACCCAGCTCGATCCAGTAACTTTCGGGCCACTCCTTGTGGGGGCGGCTGGTGGCGTGCAGCAAAACCACGTAAGGTCCGGCTGGCGTCCAATCCGGCGGTGCGCTGGGGAATTTGAGACCGTAGCGCACTTCGGGATCGGGTGCGTAGCCCAGCGCCTGGGCCGTCAGCAGCCGGTTGCGTTCAACTGCGTGCAAGTCCCAGGGGATCGCAAATCTTTCCTGGTAGGCCAGGGTGGCCCAGGGCTCGCGTGCGCTGGACCAGGCATAGCCCATGTGGTGCGCTGGAGCCAGCCATCCGAGCAAAGCGCTTTTGATGAGGCCCTGCAGGTCAATGGTGAGGTCATAGGCGCCATCCCGCAGCAGGCGGCGCAGGGATGCCAGTTCATGCCATGTGTCCCGCGAAAGGGGGGCCTTGCGCCAGCGGCGGGTGGCAACCGGGATGATGCGCCGTACCGAAGGGTGGAGCGCCGGGATGGCGGAAAAAGATTCTTCCACCATCCAGTCCACGGCAATGTCGGGACAATGACGAGCAATGTCGGAAACGGCCGGCAAGGCATGGACCACATCACCCAGTGAGGATGTTTTGATAATCAGGATTTTGCGCATCCCGACATTCTAGGCTGTGCGCCAAACCGCGGCTACCCATGGCAGACCCCATGCTAAAATTTGCCCATGAGGATACTGGTTACCGGAGTTGCGGGATTCATCGGCATGCACGTGGCGAGGCGACTGCTGCTGGAGGGACATACCGTCATTGGACTGGACAACCTCAATGACTACTACGAAGTGGCGCTGAAAGAGGCGCGCCTGAGCCGGCTGGCCGACCAGTCCGAATTCGGCTTTCACCTCCTGGATATCAGCGATGCACGCGCCATGGCAACGATTTTTTCGGAAGGCGGCTTTTCCCATGTGGTGCATCTTGCGGCTCAAGCCGGGGTGCGCTATTCACTGAAAAATCCACTGGCTTACGTCAACTCCAACCTGACTGGATTTGCCCATGTGCTGGAGGGGTGTCGCCACCACCAGATCCGACATCTCGTCTACGCCAGCACGTCCAGCGTCTACGGCACCAATGCACGACTGCCCTTTCGCGAGCACGATCCGGCCGATCATCCAGCCAGCCTCTACGCTGCTACGAAGCGGGCTAACGAGCTGATGGCGCATTCCTACAGTCACCTGTTTGGTTTGCCCTCGACGGGGTTGCGCTTCTTTACCGTGTACGGCCCCTGGGGTCGGCCTGACATGGCCTATGCCCTGTTCACCCGGGCCATTCTGGAGGGCCGTCCGATCCAGGTCTTCAACCAGGGACACATGCGCCGGGATTTCACCTATGTCGACGATATCGTGGAAGGCGTGGTGCGGGTGTTGGCGCAACCGGCCGCTCCCGATCCCGCTTTTGACCGCATGCGCCCCGACCCGGCCAGCAGCGATGTACCGTGGCGGATCTACAACGTGGGTCATCACCAACCCGTGCCGCTCGAGACGTTTATCGATGTATTGGAGCGTTGTCTCGACAAAAAGGCCATCCGCGAGTATTTACCCATGCAATCCGGTGATGTGGAAGAAACCTTTGCCGAGATTGCCGACCTTGCCGAGGCGGTGGGATACCGGCCCCAGACCCCACTGGAATCCGGGCTCGAGCGATTTGTTTCCTGGTATCGGAGCTACTATTCATGACGCTTTCGGTGATTGTAATCGCCAGGAATGAAGAGGCGTCGATTGGGGATTGCCTGAAATCGGTGGCCTGGGCCGATGAATGCATCGTACTGGATGGCGGAAGTACCGATGCCACCGTGGCCATTGCCAAGGCACTGGGTGCACGAGTGGCAGTGGCCACGGACTGGCCTGGGTTTGGCCCCCAAAAAAACCGTGCCCTGGCGCTTGCCACCGGCGACTGGGTGTTGTCCCTGGATGCCGATGAACGGGTGAGCCCTGCGTTGAAGGACGAAATCGAGGCTGCGATGAGGGTGTCCGGCACAACTGTTTACAGGATGCCGCGGGCCTCGAGTT
Organism: Ferrovaceae bacterium; assembly: GCA_027442615.1. Classification (GTDB taxonomy): domain Bacteria; phylum Pseudomonadota; class Gammaproteobacteria; order Burkholderiales; family Ferrovaceae; genus JAJZRV01. The sequence continues at coordinate 18,679 of DAIBBI010000029.1, forward strand.
ATTGCGGACGCACGCTGCGCCATGGCGGCTGGTGGCCTGATTACGTGATCCGCTTGTTCCGTCGGGGAGAGGCGCGGTTTTCAGAGGATCTGGTCCATGAGCGCCTGCTTTGTACGCAGGACGTGGGCACGTTGACGCAGCCGCTGTTGCATGACACCTACGCCAGCCTGGAAGAGGCGCTGGACAAAGCCAACCGCTACTCTACCCTGGGCGCACAACAAGCATTTGCGAGGGGGGAGCGGGCCAGCCTGATGACGGCCCTGGGCCACGGGCTCTGGGCCTTTTTCAGAACCTATGTGCTGCGTCGCGGATTTCTGGACGGAGGACAGGGACTGTTGCTGGCGGTATCCAATGCGCACGCCACGTTCTACCGTTATGCCAAGTTGTGGCTCAAGCGCCGGTGATCGGTTGCATCTGGTGCAGTCTGGCGTAGTACCCGTTGAGCTCGAGCAGGCTGCGATGGGTACCTTGTTCGACCATCTTGCCCTCATGGAGCACCACGATACGGTCGGCATTTTCGATGGTGGAGAGCCGGTGGGCGATGACGATGGTGGTGCGCCCCAGCATCAGGGCGTCCAGTGCGGTCTGTACAGCGCGCTCTGATTCACTGTCCAGCGCCGAGGTGGCTTCATCCAGGATCAGTATGGGGGCATCCTTCAGGATCGCGCGCGCGATGGCGATGCGCTGGCGTTGCCCTCCCGAAAGGCGCGCACCGTTTTCCCCCAGCAGCGTGCCGAATCCGTCCGGCAGTTGTTCTATGAATTCCAGGGCATGGGCTGCTTTGGCCGCGGCCCGAATGTGGTCCATCGACGCACCGCGCAAAGCGCCGTAGCCGATGTTATGAGCCACGGTATCGTTGAACAGCACCACGTCCTGGCTGACCAGGGAAATGTTGGCACGCAGGCTGGCCAAAGTGAGTGACGCCAGCGGGTGCCCGTCCAGCAGGATATGCCCCGAGGTGGGGGCATAAAAGCGGGGAATCAGCGTTGCCAGGGTGGTTTTACCGCTACCTGACTGGCCCACCAGGGCAACGGTTTCTCCAGCCCGGATGCCTAGGGTGAAGTTATCGAGGGCCAGCCGGTTTCCACGCGGATAGGCAAAGCACAGCTGATCAAATTGCAGTGCGCCTTCTGCGCGTTCCAGGACAAAGGTTCCCGTGTCCACCTCAGGCGTTTGGTCTATGAGCTCAAAGACGCTTTCCGAGGCTGCGAGTCCTCGCTGGAGGGACTCGCTGATGTCGGACAGGCGCTTGAGGGGGGCGAGCAGCATGATCATGGCTGTAATGAAAGAGACGAAGCCGCCCACGGAAGTTTCGTCGGCACTGGCCTGCAAGGTTGCAAGCCAGACGATGGCGGCCACGGCCAGGGCCGCAAAGAACTGGACCAATGGAACATTGGCTGCGCCGGCAGCAGCCTGCTTCATGTTGAGGCGGCGTACCCGATTGCTGGCATCATGGAAGCGCTCGGTTTCAACGGGCACGCCGCCAAAGATTTTGATGACTTTCTGGCAGCCGATCGACTCGTCCAGTACGGTGGTGATGCCCCCCATGGCTTTCATGCTGTCGCGATTGACGTTGCGCAGACGGGTGTTGAATTTTTTGACGACCCAGGCAATGGGCGGAGCAGCCAGCAAAGTGATGCTGGTGAGCTTCCAGTTGAGGTAGACCAGCCATCCCAGCAGCCCGATGACCACGAAGGAATCGGTGACGAGGTTCGTCACCACCGTGGTGGCAGCGGTCATGACCTGGCTGGCGTCGAACACCAGCTTTGAAATCAGGACCCCGGAGGGGTGGTCATCGAAGTAGCGTACCGGCAGTTGTAGCAGGCGTTCAAACATCTGCCGGCGCAGGTCCATGACGACCTTGTTGCCCACCCAGTTCATGGCGAACTTGGACACGAAGTTGGCAACCCCGCGCACCACGAACAACCCCAGCAACATCACCGGAACCCAACGGATCCAGGCGGGATCCTTATGCACGAAGCTCATGTCGAGCATGGGTTTGAGCAGGGCAGGGAGCAGAGGCTCGGTAGCCGCCGTGATCACCATGGCAACGATCGCGGCAACAAATTCCCAGCGGTAGGGGACGACGTAACGCAACAAGCGCCGATACAGTGCGGCGCTATGAACCGGAAGCGTGAACGAGGGCACTGGCCGTGATCCTGAAACGAGAGAGGGGCAGTATACCGTACCGCAACCCCCGTGCCGCCAGGAATCTGATAACATTCCCGCAGGTGATTTACCCAATTCTTGAGCCAGGATCCACATGAGTCTTCATTATCGTGCCCAATGGGCTATTGGCGTGTTGCTGGCCGTGATGGTCCTGGTCACGCACGGCCAGCATGACGCAACGCCGCTGCATTTGCCCCAAGCCACGTGGGCAGCTTTTTTTCTGGGTGGGTTCTACCTGCGCCATGTGCGGCTTTGGATGCTGGGCCTGGGCCTTGTGGGCGCCCTGGATTTTGCTGCCGTGACATGGGGTGGGGTCAGCGACTTTTGTCTGTCCCCGGCCTACGTGTTCATGGTTCCAGCCTATGGCGTGCTTTGGCTGGCGGGACGGACCTGCGCCGCGAATGGGGTGGGTTTGGACCGGCGCGGCCTCGTGGCGTTGGCACTGGGCCTGTCCGGTATCGTGGCGGCCGAAATTCTGGCGAGCGGCAGTTTTTACCTGTTGTCAGGACGCATGGAGCAGATCAGCCTGGGCGGATTGGCGACGTATCTTCTGACCTGGGTACCGCAAACCCTTGAATCTTTCGTCTTCTGGATCGGGGTCGCTGCCCCGATCCATGCAGCAGTTCGCTTCCTGTACGGCGCTTCGGCTTTGCGCCGTTCCGTCTAAAAGACGTATTTCAACAGCATCCCGAAATTCCTTCCCGGAGAGGGGTAGTAAGCCCCGTAGCTGTTGGCATAGTCGTAATACTGCCGGTTGAGCAGGTTATTGGCAGAGGCGACGAGATTCCATTGCCTCGTGAGGGCGGTGGTATAGCGCAGGTCGGCTGTCCAGTAGAATGGAATCGGCGGGAGCGTTCCCATGAAGTCGGAGTCCACAAATTGCTGGCCCACCAGACGTGCCGACAGATCCAGCGTTTGACGTTCTTGAGGTTTCCATTCGGCCCCTGTCTGAATATTGAACTGGGGAACCAGCGGCACCCGGTGCCCCTGATACGCACCCTCCGAAAACACTGCCCTGATCCATTGTCCCGACCCGCGTAAGGCCAGATTTGGCGTGGCCTGGTAGCGCCCTTCCAGCTCCAGCCCTTCCCGTTGGGTGGGGGGCAAATTGATGTTGATGAATTGTACCGGGTCAAATACCAGTTCGTTGTGGATGTCGCTGCGGAACAGGCGCAACGCGGCATTACTGGGTTCCAGCCGGTTCCAGCTGATGCCGGTTTCGTAGTCCATGGATGTCTGTGGCAGCAAGTTGCCTGCGGCGCCACGCAATTCGTCGATGTTGGCGACCCGGTAGCTTTGTCCCGTTCTGACGTAGGACTCCACTTTTTCAAACAGGGTTCGAATGTACTGGAGTTCAAAAGCGTGCAGATTGGACGAGTCGGTGGACGCAATCTCTTTCTGGATGCGCTCCACGCGTCCGCCCGCCACGAGCCGATCTGCAGGCGTGAGGATCCAGTTGTCCTGCAGGTAGAGGGCGTCGCTGTTCTGAATCAGATGTTCCCCCACAGTGGAATACTGGGGGTAGGCAGGATAGACCGACGAGTAGGTGCGATCCCAGCGTGACAGATCAAGCCCCAGCGTCAGGTCATTACCCTTGATTCCTGCATCGTGAATTTTTGCCCGGGGGGATAGGTCCTGAAAATTTGCCGAAATGTCGGTGGTACCACCAAGGCTGGGCAGATTGGCGCCCGACTGCTTGTTGCGCACATTGGCGTCCACAGCCCACTCGGTGTTACCCACCATGGCTTTGCCGAACAGGGTGATGGTATTGCCACTGACATTGCCGGAATCATTGGGTGTGACGGTTTGTCTGGGGTTTTGCTGGAACTGCGGCAGCGTCAGGGGGCCGGGAAATCGCGTGTCTTCTGAATCCGAATACAGACGGACGCCCAGGGTTCGGTCGGCGTCAGGCTGCCACTGGAGGGAAGCGCCCCCCGTCCTGACCTGAGCCTGGTTGTTGGCACGATAATTGTCGGTATTGAGGGTTTTGCCGAAAAGGGCAATGGAGGTGCCGTCGACTTGACGCGACACCCAGGCATTGCTCTCCTTGGTGGCAAAACTACCCAAACCGCCCGACAGGACTGCGCTATCGCCAGGATGGTTTTTGCTGACGATGTTGATGACACCGCTGGTGGCGCCTTCGCCGTAGAGCACGCTGGAGCCTCCGCGGGTGATCTCGATGTGATCGATGGACTCCACCGGGACCATGGAAGTTCGGGCGGCAGTCTGCTCGATTTCGGACAGGCGAACTCCATCGAGCAGCACCACCACGTTGTTGTCGCTGGTGATGCCGTAGCCGCGAAGGTCGATGGATTGGTCCTGAGTGCCGTTCAAACTGATTCGGGTGGGAACATTACCGAGCTTCTGCAGGATTTGCGACACATCGGTCAATCCGCTGCGTTCAATGTCTCCGGAAGTAATGATGGTGGTCTGAGGCAACGACTGGGCCAGGGATTCGTCAAAGCGCGAGGACGTCACCGTGATGGGTGACAAACCCGCAATGTCCTCAGGGGCGCCTATGGCATGGTTGGAGTGCAATACACAGGCAGCTGAAACAAACAGTGCAATGGGCCTGAAGGCCGGACGACGGGTGCAAATTGTCAAAATGATCTCCCTGTAGAGGACAGGGAAACACCAGGGATAATTCGAGGCGGACTACAAACCGGGTTTTACCGATGACATGCTAGCCTGAATACTGCTACCCCGCAGTATTTCCAGTGCGCCAGACCATCTGGCGTCTTGGAGCGTGGGGCCGGTATCCGGGCTCATCCGAAAACCTTCGTCGTCTTCCCGGGCCGTGGGCGTGAACCTTCCGACCTAGTGACTGTTATGACGAAGTGATCAGGACTTACCGTTGCGGGGGCAGCACAGGCATTTCACCTGTTTCCCGTTTAACCCGGACTCAGAGAAGACGTCCAGGCACCCCGATGTGAACCATTCACATCTGCCAGGACGATTGTAACCAAATATGGATGCGGGACAAAGCAGTATTGGACAATTGACGCCGGAACGCTCGCCCCCTTATATTGGGACCATGGAAAAACTATTTGCCAGCCTGGAGCAAAAAATCGATCGCGTCATCGGTCAGTGCGATCTGTTGCGCGCGGAAAACCAAAAGCTGCGACAGGAGCTCATTCTCAAGGTCGATGAGGTGCGCCTGCTGACGGACAGGATGGAAGAGGCCAGGCATCGCCTGCAGCAACTGGTGGCGCAGGTTCCGGAATAGGCGGGGTCAAAATGGAATCCGTCATGGTCGAAATCTCCATTCTGGGCCGGTCCTACAAGGTGTCATGCAACCCTGAACATCGGACTTTGCTTCAGGAGGCGGCTCAGGAACTGGACCGGCGCATGCGCGAAGTGCGTGGCCATGCGGAGGGCGTGGGGCCGGAACGAGCCGCAGTCATGGCAGGGCTGAATGCCGTTTACGAAATGCTTGAACAAAAAGCAGCCAGCAGCTGGGATGTTGGCGATGTAAAGCGTAGAATAAAAGGCTTGGAGGAGCGGCTGGATCGATGCTTCTTTGAGCAGGAGTCCCTTTTTTGAGATTCCCCTGGGGTGTTCGTTACGGTTTTAATTCTTTGAACCGATAATCATCTAACCCGGCTATTGACCCGATGGGTGCTGTTGCGCGCGTCCTGCTGGAATCGCCTGATGCACCCGGTGGATAGCCACCTTCTCTAGAGGCTTGGGTTCAAGATGCAGACCGGACGGCACCTGCGGGGGACCCCCATGCCATGGCCTGTTGGTTGATGAAATCTGAACCTTCCGAGGTCAGTGTCGATGATGTTATGGGGATGCCCGGACAGTGCGTGGACTGGTTCGGGGTCCGCAATTACCAGGCCCGCAACTTCATGATGCGCGACATGCAACTGGGAGATGGGGTGCTGTTTTACCATTCCAGCTGTGCTGAACCTGGCATCGTGGGTCTGGCCGAAGTCTCGCGCTGCGCGCTCCCCGACAAAAGCCAGTTTGATCCAGATTCCCCCTACTATGACCCGAAAGCCACGCCCGATAAGCCGCGCTGGTTTTGTGTCGAGGTTCGCTTGCTCAGTAAAACCCGGTTGCTGCCGTTGAATGAATTGCGCGCCACACCCGGGCTGCAGCACATGCGCTTGTTGGCGCGCGGCAACCGCCTGTCCATCACCCCGGTCACCCGGGAGGAATGGCGCCTGATTCAGCAGATGCTCAAGCGCTCGTCAGACGATTGAGCGCTTCCTGGTAGCGCTCGCTGGTTCCTGCTGCGATGTCGGCGGGAATCTCCGGTGCAGGAGGCTGCTTGTTCCAGTGAATGGATTCCAGCCAGTTTCTGACGAACTGCTTGTCAAAACTTTCGGGGCTGGTTCCGACGCGGTAGGTGTCTTTGGGCCAAAAACGCGAAGAGTCGGGGGTGATTACCTCGTCGATGAGCGTGAGCGTGCCGTTCTTGTCCAGGCCAAATTCAAATTTCGTATCTGCAATGATGATGCCGCGCGCCAGGGCGTAATCCGCAGCAGCCCCATAGAGTTGCAGTGACTTGTCGCGAATTTGAGCTGCAACGGCGCTCCCCACGAGCTGGGAGGCCCTGGCAAAATCGATGTTTTCATCATGGTCCCCCACAGCGGCTTTTGTGGCCGGGGTAAACAGCGGGGTTGGCAGCCTGGCAGCCCGCTCCAGCCCTGCGGGCAGGGATATGCCGCAAACCGCGCCGCTGGCCTGGTATTCCTTCCAGCCCGAGCCTTCGATGTAGCCACGAACCACGGCCTCCAGGGGCAATGCCTGCATGCGTCTTGCCACCACCGAGCGCCCCACAACCTGACTGCGTTCGGCAGGAGCCACCACGCTTTCAGGGTCGATGCCGCTGAGATGGTTGGGGATCAGATCCTGGAAATAGGAAAACCAGAAGTTGGTCAGCGTGTTGAGGATGATCCCCTTGTTGGGGATGGGTGTTGGAAACACCACGTCAAAGGCGGATAGCCGGTCGGTGGTGATCAGCAACAGGTGATCCTCGCCTACCGCATAGATATCGCGCACCTTGCCCCGGGCAACCAGCGGCAGCGAATGGAGTTCGGTACGATAGACGGGTTTCATGGTCATGGCCTTCAGTTGCCCTCACCAATCCTGATGATTTTCATGGTGTTGGTTCCACCAGGTTTGCCAATGGGCTCGCCAATGGTCAGCAGGATCAAATCGCCCTTCTTGACGGCGCCCAGTTGCAGCAATTGGGCTTCGGCCTGGGCCATGATTTCCGCGGGCTCTTCTCCATGCTGGAAATCCACCGGGTAAACGCCGCGGAACAAGGTCACTTTGCGCTGCGTTTCTTCCACGGGCGTCATGGCATAAATGGGCACATTGACGTCAGCGCGGGACATCAACAGGGCCGTGGTGCCACTTTGCGTCAGTGCGGCAATGGCCTTGACTTCCAGGTGGCGTGTCGTGTGGATCACGGCGCGGGCCACCGCCTTTTCCACGCGTTCGATGCGGTCCAGTTCCTGGCGTTCCACAAAGGTCTGTGTGTCCTGCTTCTCGGCTTCGGTACATACCCTTGCCATGGCTGCAATCGCCTCCACCGGAAACTGGCCCGCCGCCGATTCAGCAGAAAGCATGACGGCGTCGCTGCCGTCCAGAACGGCGTTGGCGACGTCAGAGACTTCAGCACGGGTGGGGACTGGACTGGAAATCATGGATTCCATCATCTGGGTGGCAGTGATGACGGTTTTGTTCATTTCGCGCGCCAGGCGAATCATGCGCTTCTGCATGGCCGGTACGGCCGCATCACCCACTTCGACGGCCAGATCACCGCGTGCCACCATGATGGAATCGCTCGCTGCGATGATGTCTTCCAGGGCGTCGATGGCTTCGGCGCGCTCGATCTTGGACTGGATCTGGGCATGGCCACCGGCCTTCACCATCAGGTCGCGTGCCCATTGCACATCCGCCCCGGAGCGTGGAAAGGACACGGCCAGATAATCCACACGCAATCGTGCCGCAAGCTTGATGTCCTCCATGTCCTTTTCGGTCAGGGCGGGTGCGGTCAAGCCGCCGCCACGCCGGTTGATGCCCTTGTTGTTGGACAGCGGGCCGCCCTGAACGACGGTAGTGTGAACCTGATTGCCGCTGACATGATCGACACGGAGTTCGATCTTGCCATCGTCCAGCAGCAGGGCATCGCCGCTTGAGACGTCGCGGGGTAATTCCTTGTAGTCCAGACCCACGCGCTCCTGGTCGCCCAGGGCACAGTCTGCATCCAGAATGAACTTGTCTCCGGCCTTCAATGCGATGCGGCCCTCACGGAACTTGCCCACGCGAATCTTGGGTCCTTGCAAGTCCCCCAGAATGCCTACGGTGCGCCCCAGCTTCTTTGCGATGGAACGGATCAGCTCGATGCGATCCTGATGGTCTTGTTCGGTTCCATGGGAAAAATTGAGGCGGGCAACATCCATGCCGGCCAGGATCATGCGTTCCAGAACTTCGGGGCTGCTGGAAGCGGGTCCGATGGTGGCAACAATTTTGGTGCGACGAGGCATCTGCTTGAAACTCCTGTTGGGTGTGTATTTGGGTTTAGTGGGTGCGGGATTCCAGGATACGGACGGCAGGGAGATCGCGCCCTTCCAGAAATTCGAGGAATGCGCCGCCCCCGGTGGAAATATAGGAAATCCGGTCGGCGATATGGTACTTGGAAACGGCGGCGAGGGTATCTCCGCCACCGGCAATGGAAAACGCAGGGGATTCCGCAATTGCCAGGGCCAGGGCCTTGGTGCCTTCGCCAAACTGGTCGAATTCGAAGACGCCCACTGGACCGTTCCAGACAATGGTGCCGGCACCTTTCAGAATTTCAGTCAGCTGAGCAGCGCTCTTCGGCCCGATATCAAGGATCATGTCGTCATCAGCCACCTCGTCGACGGACTTGAGGGTGGCTTCCGCATGTTCTGAAAACGCCTTGCCGACCACGACGTCCACCGGGATGGGAACATTTCCGCCACGGGCTTTGGCGGCCTCGATGATCCTGCGTGCCTCAGGGACCAGGTCCGGCTCTGCCAGGGATTTGCCGATCCTTTTACCGGCGGCGAGCAGGAAGGTGTTGGCGATGCCGCCGCCGACGATGAGTTGGTCCACTTTCTGCGAGAGCGTGGCCAGCACGGTCAACTTGGTTGAAACCTTCGAACCGGCAACGATGGCCACCAGGGGGCGGGCGGGCACTTTGAGTGCCCGTCCCAGCGCATCGAGCTCTGCCGCCAGAAGCGGGCCCGCGCAGGCAATGGGTGCGTATTTGGCAACGCCATGGGTTGAGGCTTCGGCCCGGTGTGCGGTGCCGAAGGCATCCATCACAAAGATGTCGCATAGCGCGGCCATGCGCCGGGAAAGGGCGTCGTCGTCCTTCTTCTCGCCAGAGTTGAAGCGCACGTTTTCAAACATCACCACGCTGCCCGGGGCCACGTTGACTTCATGGTCCAGCCAGCGTGGGACCAACGGCACGGAAACGCCCAGTAATTCGCCAAGTCGCGCCGCAACCGGTGCCAGGGAATAGGCCTCTTCAAAGGTGCCCTCGGTGGGGCGACCCAAATGCGACATCAACATCAGCCGGGCACCGGAGGACAGGGCCTGACGGATACCGGGCAGGCTGGCGCGGATGCGGGTGTCGTCGGTGATGACACCGTCTTTCAGCGGTACATTGAAGTCCACCCGAACCAGCACGCGCTTGTTGGCAAGATCAAGATCCTGCATGCGAATGATGCTCATGGCGTTACTCGACCGCCATCCAGGCCGCCGTCACGTCCAGCATGCGGTTGCTGAAACCCCACTCGTTGTCGTACCAGGCCAGCACCTTGACCAGATTGCCGCCCGAAACCTTGGTCAGTCCGGCATCAAAGGTGCTGGAAGCAGGGTCGTGGTTGAAGTCCACGGAGACCAGGGGGGCCGTGTTGTAATTCAGGATTCCCTTCAGGGCTCCTTCGGAAGCCGCTTTCATGACGGCGTTGACCTCTTCGACGGAGGTGGGGCGCGCTGCTTCGAAAGTGAGATCCACCAGCGAGACGTTGATGGTCGGCACGCGCACCGAAAATCCGTCCAGCTTGCCGTTGAGTTCCGGCAGCACCAGACCCACGGCCGCAGCTGCGCCGGTTTTGGTGGGAATCATGGACATGGTGGCGGAACGGGCGCGGTGCAGGTCCGAGTGGTACACATCGGTCAGTACCTGGTCGTTGGTATAGGCGTGGATGGTGGTCATGAGTCCTTTGACGACGCCGATATGCTCGTGCAGGGGCTTGACCAGCGGGGCCAGGCAGTTGGTGGTGCAGGAGGCGTTGGAGATGACCGTCATGTCGGAGCGCAGGATCTGGTGATTGACGCCATAGACCACTGTGGCGTCCACATCCTTGCCGCCGGGAGCAGAAATGACCACCTTGCGTGCCCCGCCCTTGAGGTGTGCCGCGGCCTTTTCCTTGCTGGTGAACAGACCGGTGCATTCCATGACGACGTCCACGCCGACGCTGCCCCAGGGGATCTCGGCAGGGTTGCGCTGGGAAAAGACCCGAATGACGTCGCCGTTGACGATCATGGAATCGCCCTGCACCGCAACATCGGCGTGGAATTTGCCGTGGGTCGTGTCGTAACGGGTCAAATGCGCGTTGGTTTCGGGGTTTCCCAGATCGTTGATGGCCACGATCTGGACGCCGTGCTTGTTTCCCGATTCGTAGAGGGCACGCAGGACATTGCGACCAATGCGGCCATAACCGTTGATTCCGACACGAACTGCCATGGGACTTCTCCTCGTAAGTGCGATTTTTAGATGAATTGGGTTGGTATGGGGTGCAATAGGCTCAATTATCCACTAGCCAGAGGCTGCGGTCATCTCCCCCGGTCTTTGGGGGGGGCTTGGGTTCTGGTTCTCATTATAAAAAATGATGATGAAATTATAAAGCCATTATAAAATGACCTTATAAAAAGCGGGAGGGCGCGGTGCATTTCACGTTTCGACAACTACAAATATTCGAATCCGTGGCACGCTTGCTGAACTTTTCCCGAGCCAGCGAAGAGCTTCACCTCACCCAGCCCGCCGTGTCCATGCAGATTAAACAGCTGGAAGATGCGGTAGGCATTGCGCTGTTTGAGCAAATGGGCAAGCGTATTTTTCTGACCCAGGCGGGCGAAGAACTCTACCAGCACTCCCGCATCATTTCCCGTCAGATGAAGGATGCCCAGGAGGCCATTGAAAGCTTGCGTGAAGGGGTGAGCGGGCGTCTGGACATTGCCATCATCAGTACCGCCAAATACTTTGCGCCGACGCTGCTGACCCGATTTTGCGAGATGCACCCCGCGGTTCAGCTTAAATTGTCCGTGAGCAATCGCGAAGGCATCGTGCATCAGCTGATGCATAACGAAGTGGACCTGGTCATCATGGGGCAGCCTCCCGAGGCGCTGGGGGTGGTGACCGAACCCTTTGCGCGCAATGCGCACATCATCGTGGCCCCCCCTCACCATCCCCTGGCTGCGGCGAAATCCCTGACATTGGAGCGTGTGGCAGAGGAACCCTTTCTGCTGCGTGAAAAGGGCTCAGGGACGCGCCAGTTGCTGGAACGGTTTCTGTCGTCCCATGGTCTGACGGTCAACGCGCGCATGGAAATGAGCAGCAACGAAACCATCAAGCAGGCCACCATCGCCGGCATGGGGATTGCCTTTCTGTCAGAGCATACGGTGACCCTCGAACTCGAGACGCGGCGCCTCATCATCCTTCCCGTTCCGGGGCTGCCCATCGTGCGGGATTGGTATCTGGTCCATCACAGGGAAAAGCGGCTGTCACCGGTGGCCCGGGCTTTCAAGCAGTTTTTGCTGGAACAGGCCCCGCAGATGCTAGGCGCGGTCGCGCAACCACTCGCGCCATTCATTGAACAGGGGCGGGTGCAGGGCGGCAATCACTGATCGGTTCCAGGGCGAAACCTCCCAGAACTGATCATGATCCAGCGTGCAGTACCTGCCTCCTGCCTCCTGCAGGATCAGCGAGCCTGCCGCGTAATCCCACAGCTTTTGCCCGCCGTGAAGCGAAAGATCAAAGCGCCCGGCGGCCACGTAGCACCACTCCAGGGTACTTGCGCCAAAGTTGCGCTGTGAGGCATAGGGCGGGTGACTGCTCAAGGCCAGAGCAAGCTTTTCGGGCAACCGTTTCAAATCCACCGTGGCAATTGCTTCCCGAAACAGAGGGGAGGAGACCCTGATGGGCAACCGAACGCCGTTGAGCCAGGCGCCGTTGCCCTTTTCAGCAGAAAAAGCCTCATCGGCGACCGGATCGTAGACAACGCCCAGCACAGGACGACCCTGCCGCATGAGGGCAACGGAAATGGCAAAGTAGGGGATGCCGTGGACAAAGTTGGAGGTGCCGTCGATGGGATCCACGCACCAGATGCCCTCATGGCTTTCCTGCCAGAGCCTGCGCTGTATGGTTTCGGACATTTCTTCCCCCAGGATGGGACAGGGCTGGAGCGCTGAAAGGGCGCTTACCAGGGCTTCCTGGGTTGCAAGGTCGGCCTGGGTAAACAGGCTGCCGTCATTCTTGCGGTCATGCGCCACCTTGAGATATCGCGGCATGACCTCCTCATGAGCAACCGATTTGACGACCTTGATGAGCTGTTCAAGCATGGGCTCATGATAGCATGAGGGCGTCCTTCGACCTGCAGATGCACATGACAATTCCGCGATTCCATTGCGACATGCCGCTGGGGCAATCAGCCGTATTCGGGCTGCCAGAGGCAGTGGCCCATCATGCCGTACGCGTGTTGCGTTTGAAGGTGGGAGACGAGCTTGTCCTGTTTGATGGTGCGGGCGGCGAGCATCTGGTGCGTATCGATCACATCGCGGGTTCTGCCGTCACCGTGTTCCGGCAGGCTTTCAGCCCGCGCGAGGCAGAATCGCCGCTGGACCTGTGGTTGGGGCAAGCGCTGTGCGCCAATGAAAAAATGGACTGGGTATTCCAGAAAGCAGTCGAACTGGGGGTTTCCCGCTGTTCACCGCTCCAGACCGGGCGCAGCGTGGTCCGCCTGTCACCGGAACGGGCGCTGCGCCGCCAGACCCACTGGCAGGGTGTCATCCGCGCCGCATGTGAGCAATCAGGCCGCAATCGCGTGCCTCTGGTGGATTCCGTCCAATCCTTGGACCAGTGGCTTTCCCTTCTGCCCGACCAGGGCATGCGGCTGATGCTGTCTCCTCAAGGCGGGTCCGTACTGTCGCAGCTCGCGCGCCCCTCCGGCACAGTGGCAATCCTGGTGGGGCCGGAAGGGGGGCTGACAGCAGAAGAAGAAACCCTTGCGCGTGCGGCGGGGTTCAGGGCTCTCAGGCTCGGGCCGCGCATTTTGCGCACGGAAACGGCTGCACTGGCCCTGGTGGCAACGCTCCAGGGTCTGTGGGGTGATTTTGTGGAAGCGCAGGCGCCGCAACCGTTATAATCGGCCCATGACCCGATCCGATTCCTTCGTCAACTGGTTTCGTTCTGCCGCCCCGTACATCAATGCATTTCGGGACCGCACGTTTGTCATCGCCTTTGGCGGAGAGGTGGTTGCCGACGGCAAATTCATTGCGCTGACCCATGATCTCAACCTGCTGGAAAGTCTGGGAGTTCGGCTGGTCCTGGTGCATGGGGCACGACCCCAAACCGAGGCGCGGTTGTCCGCGCGGGGTGTCAAACCCCGTTATGTCAACGGCACGCGGGTGACTGACGCCCTCGCCCTGGGCTGCGTCATCGAGGCGGCTGCCACCCTGAGCTTTGAAATCGAGGCGTTGCTGTCCATGGGCGTAGCCAACTCGCCCATGGCGGGTTCGGACATCCGCGTTGCCAGCGGTAACTTTGTCACGGCCCGCCCCATTGGCGTGGTGGATGGCGTCGACTTCCAGCACACGGGCCTGGTTCGAAAAATTGATGCCGTGGGCATTCGCAGGCGACTGGATGATGAGGAAATCGTGCTGTTGCCGCCCTTGGGGTATTCCCCCACCGGCGAAATATTCAATCTGACCGTGGAAGAAGTGGCCACTGCCACCGCAATCGCGCTGGGCGCAGAAAAACTGATTTTCCTCACGGACACCCCCGGGGTTCTGAACGGCCAGGGGGAAACGATTTCAGAGTTGACCGCACAGGAGGCCGAGGCCTTGCTGAAAAGCGGCAAGCCACAACCGGAAGACGTGGCGTTTTATCTTCCCTGTGCCGTGCGGGCTTGCCGCAGCACCGTGCCCAGGGTGCATCTGATCACGCGCCATGTGGATGGCGCGCTGATTCAGGAGCTGTTTACCCGCGAGGGCATTGGCACCATGGTGATGCGCGACACGCACGATGTGCTGCGTTCTGCCAGACTGGAGGATGTCCCGGGAATATTGTCCCTGATCGAGCCGCTGGAGTCGGACGGCGTGCTGGTCAAACGAAATCGGGTGCTTCTGGAAGCCGAGATCGACCGTTTCTCCGTTCTGGCCCACGACGGCAGAATCATCGGCTGTGTGGCACTCTACCCCCTTGCCGGTGAAGGGGCAGGAGAACTGGCTTGCCTTGCCATCAACCCCGATTTCAGGAACCTGGGGCGGGGAGACGCCCTGCTGCGCCATGTGGAGCAACAGGCGCGCAAGATGGGCATTCGCCGCCTGTTTCTGCTGAGTACGCGCACCGGACAGTGGTTTGCCGAACGCGGCTTTGTCGAGAGTTCCATCGACCAACTGCCGCAGGCCAAACAGGATCTCTACAACTATCAAAGACGCTCCAAAGTGTTCATCAAACAAATTTCGGACAATACCGTCGCAAAGGTCTAGCCATGAGTCGAACTGTTCACTGCATCAAGCTGCAACGAGAAGCCAAGGGACTGGATTTTCCACCCTATCCGGGACCGCTTGGGGCGCGAATTTTCAACGAGGTTTCTGAAGAGGCCTGGAAGGGTTGGCTTGAGATGCAGAAAATGCTGATCAACGAAAACCGCCTCAACCTTGCGGATGCCAAGGCGCGTCAATATCTTGCACAGCAGATGGAAGCCCACTTTTTCGGTTCCGGAGCCGAGCAGGCCGCCGGCTACGTCCCCCCCAGCGCCTGAGCCTCAGGCAGTGACGGTGCGTTCGATCTCTTCTACCGAAGTGTGACGGACGTCCTTGCCCTTGACCAGGAAAATCACGTATTCGGCCATGTTCTTGGCGTGGTCGCCAATGCGTTCGATGGCCTTGGCGGCAAACAGGATCTCAATCGAGTTGGAAATGGTGCGCGGGTCTTCCATCATGAAGGTGATGAGCTGTCGCAGGATGCCGCGGAACGATTCGTCCACGTCCTGATCGTCACGTAGTACCTGGGTGGCGCTGTTGGCATCCAGGCGGGCAAAGGCGTCCAGGGCACGACCCAGCATGTGGACGGCCAGCTGTGCGGCGTGGCGCAGATCCACCGGGCGGGGGGCATGCAGGCGGTCCGCACCATGGATGAGTTTGGCCATGCGGGCAATTTTTTCAGCTTCGTCGCCGATGCGTTCCAGATCCGTGATGGTTTTGATGATGGCCAATACCAGTCGCAGGTCGCCAGCTGCAGGTTGGCGGCGCGCGATGATGTGCGTGCAGTCCTCGTCGATGCTGACTTCCAGGCCGTTGACGCGATGATCGTGGGCAATGACCTCGTCGGCCAGCGCCATGTCACCTTCGTGCAGCGCTTCCACCGCCTTTTCGATCTGTTCTTCGACCAGCCCCCCCATTTTGAGGACTTTTGCTCGAACGGTTTCCAGTTCGACATCAAATTGTTTGGCGATATGTTCTGTAGGCATGGTTGGGTTTTCCTGGCTAACGGGTTGTGATGCGAACCCCTCTCTCAGTTGTGGCAAGAATCAAAACATCGGCCGGCCGCCGCGCAAAAATACCGCACATGACCACGCCGGTGATACTGGACAGTCGCGTTTCCATTTCAACAGGGTTCTGGATTTCAAGATGATGAACATCCAGAATGAGGTTGCCATTATCCGTGACAAACCCTTCACGCAGGGCAGGCTGCCCACCCAGACGGACCACTTCCCGGGCCACGTAACTGCGCGCCATGGGAATGACCTCCAGCGGCAGCGGAAAGTTTCCCAGCACCGGCACCAGCTTCTTTTCGTCGGCGATGCAGATAAATTGCCGGGCCACGGCAGCCACGATCTTTTCTCGCGTCAAGGCGCCACCCCCGCCCTTGATCATGGCAAAGTGGGTCGTAATTTCGTCAGCCCCATCCACATAGACGGGAAGATCGTTGACGCTGTTGAGGTCGAAAACCCGGATGCCGGCAGCCTTCAGGCGCTGCGTCGAAGCCTCGGAACTGGAAACGGCCCCTTCAATCCGGTTTTTGATCCCGGCCAGTTCCTGAATGAAAAAATTGACCGTAGAACCGGTACCCACACCCACGATGGCATCATCGGGAACATAGTCCAGCGCAGCGCGGGCTGCAGCAAATTTCAAGTCGTCCTGGGTCATCCATGGTTCTCGCTTTAAGCTTGCAGCATAACCCCAAGCGGAGGCGCGCTCAACCGGTTTTGGGAAATGTGGAAAAGTTTGCTACCCTCAAGGCCTTCTGGGGTGAAACAATTATGAAAATTGATTATCTGGAACGCATCCTGAATGCGACCCGCGTTTACGATGTGGCCATCGAAAGTCCGCTGCAGGTTGCGCCGCTGCTCTCGAAGCGGCTGGGCAATACGGTGCTGCTGAAACGGGAGGACCTTCAGCCCGTATTTTCCTTCAAGCTGCGCGGCGCGTATAACAAAATGGCCTCCCTCAGCCCCCGTGAACTGGCGCTTGGGGTCATTGCCGCCAGTGCAGGGAATCACGCCCAGGGAGTGGCTTTGGCGGCGCAGAGGCTTTCAGCGCGCGCCCTGATCGTCATGCCAACGACGACACCCTCCATCAAGATTGAAGCTGTGCGCGCTCGTGGCGCCGAAGTGATTCTGGAAGGCGTGTCTTATTCCGAAGCGCAGGAGCATGCCCAAAAACTTGCCAGGACGCACGGATACACCTTCGTTCATCCTTATGATGACCCCGAGGTGATTGCCGGGCAGGGCACCATCGCCATGGAAATTCTGCGCCAATACTCCCGCCCCATCGAAACGATTTTCGTGGCGATCGGGGGGGGCGGGCTGATTTCCGGGGTGGCGTCCTATGTCAAACGGGTGAGGCCAGATGTCCGCATCATCGGTGTTCAGCCGCAGGATTCGGATGCCATGAAGCAATCCCTGGCCGCCGGGCGACGCGTTCGCCTGGATCAGGTGGGGCTGTTTGCTGATGGCGTCGCGGTGCGCCAGGTGGGTGTGGAAACCTTTCGGCTGTGCCGGACGCTGGTGGACGAAATCGTGACCGTGGACACGGATGCCATCTGTGCTGCCGTCAAGGACGTGTTTGACGAGACACGGGTCATTCTGGAACCGGCGGGGGCGCTGGCCATTGCCGGCATGAAGCAGGTGGTGGCGCGTGACCGGCTCAGCAAAAAAACGCTGGTAGCCATTGCCTGCGGTGCCAACATGAATTTTGACCGGCTGAGGTTCATTGCGGAGCGTGCCGAACTTGGAGAGAGACGCGAGGCGGTTTTCGCAGCCACGATACCGGAACAGCCAGGAAGCTTCAGAAGGTTTTGCGAGCTATTGGGTGATCGCGCCGTGACGGAGTTTAACTATCGGTACGCCGATGAGCGCCAGGCCCATGTTTTTGTGGGTATTTCAGTGGCGCACGCGAAAGAGACGCGGGCTTTACTGAAGTCCTTCAATGCGCATGGCATCAAGACTCTGGACCTGACCGACAACGAAATGGCCAAGCTGCATGTGCGCCATTTGGTGGGGGGGCGGGCGCCACAGGCGCGGCACGAAATGCTCTACCGCTTCGAGTTTCCCGAACGCCCCGGTGCGCTTCCCAAATTCCTCAACAGCATGAGTGAGGACTGGAACATCAGCCTGTTTCACTATCGCAACCATGGGGCGGACTACGGCAGAGTGCTGGTCGGGCTGCAAGTGCCTCCCGAGGACAAGCGGGCCTTCCAGAAATTCCTGGCCAACCTGGGGTATCCTTGGGTTGATGAAAGCAACAACCCGGCCTATGCCCTGTTTCTGGGTTAAGCCGGGTTTCTGATCCAGACCGTTTTGAGGTTGGTGAATTCCCGAATGCCCTGAGAAGAAAGTTCGCGACCAAAACCGGAGTTCTTGGTGCCGCCAAAGGGCAGTCGCGGGTCCGACTTCACCAATCCGTTGATGAAGGTGCAACCGGCATCAATTTGTCCGGCTAGCTGCTCGGCCCGCCGAATGTCCCTGCTCCATACGGTGGAACCTAACCCATAGGGCGTATTGTTGGCCAATGCCAGCGCGTCTTCCTCATCCCTGGCGCGAACGATCATGGCCACTGGTCCAAAAAGCTCCTGCTGCCAGATGGGTGACTCCGGGGTGATCCCGTCGAGGATCGTAGGGGCGTAAAACCATCCAGGGCCAGGCAGCGCATGACCTCCCATCAGGGCTTCGGCGCCGCCCGAGAGCGCTGCCTTGACTTGCAGGTCGAGGTGGTCGCGCAAATCCCGACGGGCCATGGGCCCCAGCGTCACGCCGGGGTCGAAGGGGTCGCCGGGTTTGAGGGTGGCCACCCGTTCGGTAAACATCTCCAGAAAGGCATCGGCAATTTCAGGCACGAGAATGAACCGCTTGGCTGCGATGCAGGCCTGCCCACAGTTCATGTATCGCGAACTCAGTCCCTGACGCGCAGCCCATTCCAGGTCGGCATCGGCCAATACCACAAAGGGGTCAGACCCCCCCAGCTCCAGAATGCACTTTTTGAGGTGTGCTCCGGCGATGGAAGCTACGGCGCGGCCAGCGCGCTCCGAGCCCGTCACGGTAACGGCATGCACATGCGGGCTTCCGATTGCATCGGCAACCAGGGCATCTTCGATAAACAGGTGGGACATCAGATGATCGGGCATGGCGGCGTCTTGCAGCAGCGAAACGATGGCCAGGGCACAGCGCGGGACATTGGGGGCATGCTTGAAGACCACGCCGTTGCCTGCCATCAGGGCGGGTACGGCAAAACGGAACACCTGCCAGAAGGGAAAATTCCAGGGCATGACGCCCAGCACCACGCCGATGGGGGTGTAAGCCACATAGCTGCGGGCTCCGGGAACAGTCATGGGCTCGGGCGTCAGAAACCCCTCTCCCTCATTGGCGTAATAGTCGCAGATGGTGACGCATTTCTCGACTTCGGCACGGGCTTCGCGCGTGACCTTGCCCATTTCTTCGGTGATTAGCCGGGCAAATTCATCCCGTCGCGCCAGCAGGCCTTGCCCCAGGCGGCGAAGCGCCTGCGCGCGCTCGGAAAACGATGTGTGGCGCCAGGACTGTTGGGCTGCATGCGTCCTGGCCAGGATAGCCAGCAGGGCGGTCCTGTCCGAACTTGGAAACTGTGCGCTGACGACCTCGGTGGTGGGGTTCTGGCTGAAGAAGGGCATGACGGACTCCGGGTGGAGAATGTTACAGGAAAACCCGTAAGGTTATCGCAGGGACGGGGCTCTTGACAACTTTTCCCTGTCATCTGCGAGTCAAAAAAATGTCATGATGATGAAACCGGAAATGGGGATACTGGCGGGATTCAAATCCGAGCTCCGAGATGATGAACCTGACCCATCTGATTGACCTTGCCAACGATTCCGGAGGGACGCTGTACCTCATGCTGGTGCTCCTGACCCTGGCATTGACCGTGATCATCGAGCGCAGTCGTTACCTGTCCAATATGCTCGAAGCAGGGGACCATCTGATCCGCTTGCTCCGGTCCAGACAGGGCGAGGGGCATTTGGGGCTGATGGAGTTTACGCTTCAGCACCCAAAACTGCCCCACCTGACCCTGATCGATGCGGCAGCAGGCGCGTCGCCTGCCTTGCGATCAGATCGCGACTCCATGGACAGCACGCTGGAAGAAGCGGTGATGCACGAAGTCCCCAAACTGGACCGCTCGCTCTGGATGCTCGATACCATCATCACCCTGGCCCCGCTGCTGGGATTGTTCGGAACCATCGTGGGCATGTTCAATGCGTTCAGCGTATTGGGCGAAGGCCAGAACGCTGCAACCGAAATCACCTCGGGTATCGCAGAGGCCTTGCTGGCTACAGCTTCAGGATTGGTGGTGGCCATGGTTGGGCTGGTATTTTTCAACAGCCTCAATTCAAGAATCCGGCTGGTGGTACACCAGATGGAAACCCTCAAGGTCATGATCCTGAATCGCTCGGATACGACGATTCAACGCAACCTGCAATCGGCCGCATAATTTCATATGCGTTATCTCCAGCAGCGGCGCGCCCGCATCGAGATTATCCCGATGATCGACATCATGCTGTTTTTGTTGGTGTTTTTTGCAATGTTGATGTTGAAGATGATACCGACCTCCGGGCAGGTGACCAAGCTGCCCACCAGTAGTACCGCCGAATTGTTGCCAGCCCCCAAGTTATTGGTGGAACTGTCCGAGGATGGGTCGGTTCGGGTGGACCATGCCCCTATCGGGCTGCAGGAATTAACGGCAAGACTGAAAGCCCTGGGTAGCAAGACTGCGGTGACCATTGCGGGAAGCCAGGAGGTTGCCTTGCAGAAGGTGATGGCGGTGCTGGATGCAGTCAAGGCATCCGGGGTTTCCCAAATTTCCATTGCAGCCCGTCGTGTCCAGTAGCGGGGTGCTTGCAGGCACGCATGCCCTGGGAAATGCGCAAAACGATGGGCTCAAGGCCTTGGCACTGGCGTTGCTGCTGGAGCTTCTGTTGATGAGCCTGGTCGCTGCCGTCTACATTTCCGGCATGCTCCGCCCCACACCTGTGATGAAGGATACGGTGACGCTTCAGCTGGACAGTCTCGCACCAGAACCCGTACCCCCCACGCCGCCGCCCCGGAAGGTCGAAAAATCGCCGCCCGTGGCCAGGAAAATACCCGAGCCCATTCCGGTACCCATGACAGAGCCACCCGTGGCCCAGGATGCAGCGCCATCCCCCTTTGCCGAAAAGCCGGCTCCAACCCCATCGGCCCCGGCCCCGCATCCAACGGAAGCCGATGTGCTGGCGGATTACACTGCCAAAATCCGGAATGCCGTGCAAGCGGCCCTGATTTTTCCAAAGGCGGCGGAAGCGCGCCACGACACCGGGCGGACGCGCGTGGAGTTTCGCTTGTTTCAGGGACGGCAAAGTGGTGCCCGGGTGATATCATCCAGTGGCATCAACATGTTTGATCGTGCTGCACTGCAGGCCGTGCAGGATGCGGTCTTTCCGCAACCCCCGGAAGCCCTCCGGGAGCAGGCACGATTGTTTCAGATCTGGGTGGAATTCAGGCGTTAGGGGTCCGTGCGTCTACACATCTTCAAGGTGATCATCGGGTTGGGTCTGTCGGGGTGGGTCCAGTTCGTGATTGCGGGTTCCGAGGTTTCATCGTATGTAGCCCTGGGGCCGCAGGGACGGGCCATTGTCCGGGTGGTGACGCAGGCAACAACCTGTCCCGTGCTGGAAGTGGATGGCCTTCACAAGGTTATGGACACGCGCGTCGCGCCCAGGCAAACGCCTCTCTCGTCAGAAAGGCCGGCCGTCTTTTTGACGCGCGTCTGTGAACTCAATCTGTCCTCGACCAGCACCAACGTGCGGCTGGATGGCAGGGAATTGCCCCTCGTCAAAGCGGTCATCCGGAAAATCGTATTGTTGGGAGATACCGGTTGCCGCATGAAGTGGCCTGCAGCCTACCAGTCCTGCAACGACACCGAAGCCTGGCCCCTGGCCCGGGTTGCCCTGAGCGCAGCAGCAGAAAAGCCGGACCTCGTGATCCATGTCGGGGACTATCACTATCGTGAAAGCCCCTGTTTGTCAGAGGGCTGTGCCCATAGCCCCCAAGGCTATGGATCCGACACCTGGGAAGCGGATTTTTTTGTCCCGCTGCGTCCATTATTGCAGGCCGCGCCTTGGGTATTTGCGCGCGGCAATCATGAATCCTGCATGCGGGCCGGACAGGGCTGGTTCAGATTTCTCGATCCCCGGCCCTTTGACGCCAGACATTCCTGCGATGATCCCGCGCAGGAGGCGGGGGATCTGACTGCACCCTACGCGGTACCTCTGGGGCCCCAACAGCAGTTGATCGTCTTTGATTCGGCGGCAGCTTCAGAAAAACCCCAGCGACCGGGCGCTCCGGCAGTGGCTGCTTATGCGGCCCAGTTTGAGCAGGTTGCTGCACTGGCAAGTACCCGGCCCTACAACTGGCTGGTATTGCACCACCCCGTGCTGGGCTACGGCTATCTGCCGTTGGCGGGATACCAGAAAGGGAATCCCACCCTTCTTGCCGCGCTGCAGGAAAATCATTACCCAACGCTTTTTCCCGAGGGAATACAGTTGACCTTGCAAGGCCATATTCACACCTTCGAACTGAACCGTTTTGAAGGACGCGAACCCATGACGCTGATTACCGGTTTTGGAGGTTCGCTGCTGGAGCCGCAGTTTCCCAGGGGCGTGCCGCCCCATTTTCAGATGGCTCCAGCAGTCACCCTGGCCGAAACCCGATCGGAGCAGCAGTACGGATACACGGTGCTGGAACAGCAGGAGGGTCATTGGACCTTGCTGGAGAAAGACATCGAAGGCCGCACCCGAATGCGTTGCCTGCTGCAACTGGTGGAGGCGCCTTACAAGTACGCATGCAGCGCATCGCCGTTGCAAGACCCGGCAAATTGAATTCATCAATCTGCAATCTGTTGCTCATCTTCCTGCAACCTTCACACTGAATAATCGCTGCGCAAACACCAGCGCGCACCGGCCATTTTTCTTCAGGCCGGATTTTCTAATTGACAAGAAGAGCGATCATTCATGCATAACAAAACGAAATTCAAGTTGCGTGGTGCCAGCCATGCCGTGATCTCGGCCTGGGCCTTGTTGGGGGTGGTGGCGCCGGTCTTTGCAGACCAGACTGTGGATCTGGGGGCAGTGGGGGCATCGGGGACAGGGGTTGCCACGGCGACTGAAGACCCTGCATCAGCCATCTATCAGGCACCTACGCAAGCTTCACTGACGGCCACTCAGCCGCAGTCCATCATCACACAGCATTTCATCCAGGAAAATGCTTCGGCAGGATCCAACTACACGGACATCATTTCCATTGCACCGAGCGTTGTCAGCATCAACCCCAACGGTCCTGGAATGATGGAAACCCAAAGCATGACGATCCGCGGATTTTCCGACGGACAGTACAACGTGACGTTTGATGGCATTCCCTGGGGGGATTCCAATGACTTCACCCATCACTCCACCTCTTATTTCATGCCCCAGGACATTGGTGGCATCGTCATAGACAGGGGGCCGGGCGATGCCAGCAACATCGGGAACGCAACCTTCGGCGGCACGGTGGCGGTCACTTCGAAATTGCCGTTGGCCGCAGCGGGAACAACCCTGTATGGTTCGACGGGAAGCTGGAATACCCACCTGTTTGGCGCACAGTTCGATACCGGTAACATGCAGAATTACAACGACGGTCGCGCGTTCATCGACTACAAGAACTTTACGACCGATGGTTATCTGACCAACAGCGGTCAGCGCCGTCAAAACATTTTCATGAAGTTCGAGAATTCCCTGGGGCAGGACACAACGCTGTCATTCGTGGCCATGGGCAACAAGGTGCGCCAGAACGTCCCTTATGGTGCCACGACGACGCAGATGGCGCTGTATGGCAATAACTTTGCATTGGATACGAATCCGGGCAGCCAGAACAATGCAGGATATAACTATGACGACATCACCTCGGATTTCGAGTACATCGGACTGAAATCCAGGTTGGGTTCATGGAGTGTGGACAACAAGCTCTATACCTACGCCTATTATCACAACGGCTACAATTCAAATGCACCGGGCGCGCTCAATACCGGTCTTGGCACGGTAGTGGGCGGTGTGGCCCAGCCCAACGATGTTCCCGGGCAGTCCATGACCATGAATTACCGTTCATTTGGCGATGTGTTGCGCCTTTCCGAAGCGATGGGGTCCGGGGTGCTCGACTTCGGGATGTGGGTGGATTACCAGACCAACTCGCGCTCCCAGTACGAGATCGACTGGACGCTGAATCAGGCATTCAACACCGGTAATGGCGCCGCGAACGGCGGGTACATCGACCGGCTGATGAACGACACATTGACAACGATCCAGCCCTATGTGCAATACACCTGGAACATCAGCGATGTCTGGAGCATGACCCCGGGACTTAAGTACGACTACTTCCGGCGTGCCGTGGATTCCACCGTAAACCAGGGAACAGGACAACCCTTTACCGGCTCGGAAAGCTGGAGCAAGGCGCTGCCTGCCCTGGTGACGCGCTACATGCTGTCTTCCCACTGGTCGGTGTACGCCCAATATGCCGAAGGTTTCATGGCGCCCAACCTCAACGTGTTCTACAAACAGGGCCCGCAGCTGGGAGGGCTCAGCCCACAGCAAACCACCAACTACCAGGTAGGGACCACCTGGTCCACGCCGACACTGACCCTGGGTTTTGATCTCTACAAGATCGATTTCACCAACCAGATCAGCCATACCTCATGCGGCGTCGGAAGTCCGTTTACGTGTTTCTACAATACGGGCGGGGTGAAGTACGATGGGGGCGAGGTGGAGGGGACCTGGGCGATTGGCGGGGGAGTGAGCCTCTACGGCAACTATGGCGTCAACAACTATTCCACGAGCGATGGCTCTGTGCTGCCCGATGTGCCCCAAACCACTGCGGCAGCCGGCGTGATCTATCAGAAAGGGGGGCTGTACAGCTCCCTGATTGCGAAGGAAGTGGGTTCACGCACGGCAGACGTGACCTATGCGTCGGGTGCCCCCATCCAGTTTGGTTCATACACCATCACCAACTTCAATCTGAACTACAAGCTGGAAAAATCCGCGTTCCTGGGCAAAGACGCCCGGATTGGCCTGCAGGTCAATAACCTGTTCAATCAGAACCAGCCATTCTTTGCCAACATGACGGATCCGAGCGGAACCCCCATGTTTTTCAACATTCCCGAACGGAATTTTGAATTGAGCCTGTCGGTGGGCATCTGAGACCGAGGTGTGGTGGAAGTGATACAAATTTAAAAAGAGTCTGAGTTATCCTTTGGGCTATAAAGACCATAAGTAATTGGTTTGAAAGCAAGGCCGGGCCGTAACAAAGCCCGGCCTTTTTGTTGCATTTTGGTTGACTTGTGTCAATCGTGTTTCGGTTTTGTATCTGAATGTGCTTGCGTTTTTCCGGGACTGACAGTAGTTTTGCAGTTCCTAATACTAAGCGGTCCGGCCAAAGCAACGGTCAGTGCTGCACCAACCTGAGGAGATCACAGCATGACGAAGCGCATCAAGCTCCGTCCCGGCGCGATGGCAGTGGCCATGGCACTGGGAGCAACGACGGTTTTTCCCCTAGCAGCCCAAGCAGCAGACCAGCAGTCCGAAGTTGATGCGCTGAAGCAGCAGATGCGCGCCCTCCAGCAAAAGCTGGAAGATTTGTCCAAGAAGCAGGACTCCCAGGGACAGAAGCAGGAGCAGATTGAAAAGAAGGTCGTCAGTTCGGGTGGCGGTGGCGGTGACCGTCTTGACAAGATCCTGAGCGGTTTTTATGGCGTGATGGATGCGTCCATTGACGACACCACCAAGGGGATGGGCGGCATGACCGCTTCCCACTGGAATCCGGGTCCCACCCCTGGCAGCTACACCCAGGGCGGCTTGAAGAGCGGACCGGTGGGTCGCATGGGATGGATGCCGCAGTTGTCCACCAACAAGTCGGGTTTTGGCTATCGCGGCGACCACCTGATCGGCGACAGCGACGTCAAGTTCATTTACCAGTTTGAAACGGCGGTATCGATTACCGCAACGCCGGGCTTGAGTGGGTCTTACACCAACCAATCCAATACGGCTCGCGGCCTGGTGGGTTTTGGCGACACCTTCATCGGATTGAAGCAGGGGGATTGGGGCTCACTGAAGTTTGGTACCACCTACACCCCTTACAAGAAGTCTACCGATCGCCTGAACCCCTTCTCGGGGATGCTGGGTGATTATGCCGTCATCATGGGTAACAGCGGCGGTGACAATCGTGTGGAGTTCGGAACCCGTCAGGACCATTCCATCTGGTGGGAATCCAACAAATACAATGGGTTCAGCATGGATGTGTTGTACTCGCCGGGCCAGAACCGTACCTATGACAACGTAGTGACCTCCGCAGGATCACCGGATTGTAACGGCGGCAACATTCCGGGCAGCGGCAACCTGCCCATGAATTGCGATGACGGTGGCTTCAACAACTCCTTCAGTACCGCATTGAAATACGAAACCCAGCGCTTCTACGCAACTGCGGCCTACGAAATGCACCAGGGCGTGAACCGTAACAGCGATGGTATCGGCGCCAACAACCAGTGGTACAACGCACCGACTCCCGCCATTGCCAGCCAGATTGATTCGGGCAACCCCCTGTATGGCGCGAATACCGTGTTTGGGCAAAATGGTGGAACACCGCCTTACCTCAATGACATCGCCAACGAATGGGCGGCCAAGTTTGGCGCACAGTACATGTTTGACTTTGGCCTGACGGTCAGCGGCATCGTGGAGCGTCTGCGTCGCGACCTGCCGTCTTACTACCAGTTCCAGAACGAACGGAGCCGTGACGGCACCTGGCTGGCTTTGACCCAGAAGATTTCACCCAAGGATGAGGTCAGCTTTGGATGGGGCCATGCCGGAGCAACGCCGGGAGATCCTGGTGGCCAGCATAACTACGATCCGACCCGTGGTGCAGATACGGCGGATATGTACACCGTGGCTTACAAGCGCAAGCTCGACAAGCAGTTGTACTGGTATTTCAATGCAGCGACCACAGTCAACCATGGCAACGCCCACTATGACCTGGGTGCAGGTGGCCGCGGCGTGACCACGGACTGCCATGACGGTACCAACTCCCCGACCGCAGGTAGCCTTGTCACCGACGGTACGAGTAACGGTCCCACGACCTGGGGTGGTTGCCACCTGATCGGTGTCAGCACGGGCCTGCACTTCAAGTTCTAATCAGAAGGTCTCGCCTCATCTCAAAACGCCAACTGCTTGCAGTTGGCGTTTTGTTTTGTATGATGGTGAACATCATGAAGCACATCTTTCGAGTCCTCTGTCTTTTGACGATGTTAGGGGCTTTTCCCGTGGCACTCTGGGGGGCACCCCCGGATGAGGGAGAGCCTCCAGCCCTTCCCGCCGCCTGGCTGAAAGCCGATTACCTGTTGCTGGGTGAAGTGCACGACAATGGCGCAGGACATGCCCTGCGCCTGCACTGGCTGCAGCAACTGGTGAAGCAACGCAGGGTGGCCCTGGTTTTTGAACAGTTCGATCTGGAATCACAACCGGCACTGGATTGGGCCATCCTGCAATGGCAAACTTCCCGGGCACCTGCGGACGATGCAGCGTCACGAATCATAGCTGAAGCGGCTGCCTTCAATTTCAAGGGATGGAAATGGCCCCTTTACGCACCTGTGGTGACCCTGGCATTGCAGCAGGGGTTACCCATGGGTGCGGCCAACCTGTCACGGGCAAAAATGAGTGCAGTGATGGGCGGGAACCGTCCCGCTCCACCCGAGCCTGATCTCTGGACGGAGAAACAGCGCCAGGACCTCTTGCAGGAAGTGCGGGAAGGCCATTGCAACCTGATGCCGGAAGCGCAGCTCCCGGCGATGGCGGCAGCCCAGCGTGCGCGTGATGATGAGATGGCCCGGGCCATGATTGCCGAACACCAGCGCACCGGGCTTCCGGTGGTGCTGCTGGCAGGCAACGGGCACTTGCGCCGGGATCTGGCTGTCCCGGTCTGGTTACGCCAACGCGCACCCCAATCCAGCATCGTGAGCGTGGCCATACTGGAACAGGGAACGCCACAGTCCTTTGATCCTGCAGCAGTTTACGACGCCGTATTCCTGGTTCCTGCAGAGAATCGACCGGACCCCTGCATTGCCTTGCGTAAAAGGCTTAGTGGGTCGCCGCCGGAGTCATCCCCAGCAACTCCTTGATGTCGAGGATCAGCACGATTTCGCCATCGCTGGACATGGTGACGCCGGCCACGCCTTTGGGCCGGAAGGTGTCCATGGACTTGATGACCACATCGTCATGGCCGTCAAATCCGTCCACGGAGAGGATAAAGCTGTGGCTGTCCACATGCATCAGCACGCCCACCTCGGGGGTTCCGGATTCTTCCCAACCGATCATGCTGGCCAGGGAGACCACCGGCAGGACCTCTCCGCGAACCACCATGTTGGCTTTCCCGCCCACATGCTGCAGGTGCTCGGCTTTGACGGAGATGATTTCGCGCACCATGGAGAGGGGGGCTGCAAAGGATTGTTCCCCCAATCGCACCAACAACACGGGCAGGATGGCCAGGGTTAGCGGCAGCGAGATGGTGAGCTCGGTGCCCTTGCCTGCTGCCGAGCGAATGGAGACGGTGCCGTTCAGCTTCTGAATGTTGGTCTTGACCACATCCATGCCCACGCCACGCCCCGAGACACTGGAAATCTGGTCCTTGGTGGAAAAACCCGGCAGGAATATCAGTTCCAGGCACTGGGTTTCATCCAGATTATTGGCGACTTCCGCAGTGATCAGTCCCTTTTCGATGGCCTTGGCGCGAATGGTATCCGGGTGCATGCCTTTGCCATCGTCGGCAATCACGATGATGATGTGATCACCCACCTGGCGTGCCTGGAGCTGAACCAGGCTCTTGACGCTTTTGCCTGCGGCAATGCGCTGTTCCGTATCTTCAACGCCGTGATCCACCGCGTTGCGGATGAGGTGGACCAAGGGATCGTTGAGGTCCTCGATCATGGTCTTGTCGATCTCGGTTTCTTCACCGGAAAGCACCAGTTCCACTTCCTTGCCCAGCTGGCGCGCAAGATCGCGGGCCAGGCGTGGAAACTTCTTGAACAGGCGGCCAATGGGCTGCATGCGGGTTTTCATCACCGAGTTTTGCAGGCTGACCACCAGCATGTCCAGCTGATTCACCGCTTCGTCCAGAGCGCGCAAAGTGCCCGGGTCGGTTGTACCCAGCAGGATTTCGGTGCGCAACTGGTTGAGCCGGTTCTTGGTCAGTCCAATTTCGCCGGACAGATTCAGGACCTGGTCCAGGCGTTCGGTATCCACGCGGATGGTATTTTCTTTGGCGCTCTCGGCGTCGCGGCGCCCGGTGGGTTGGGCACTGCTGCCCGGAATGTCGGATGCGCGTCGGCCAAAGGCACTGGTCTTGAGGCGCGCTTCATCAATTTCCGGTTCGGCTGCAGGTGCTGCCGGGGCCGGGGCAGAGGGCTTTGCGTGCGATGGCTGCGTGGTGACTGTTGCTGTGGTACTGGCCGGAGTGCCCGTCAGGGCTTCATAAAGCTGGCTCCAGTCGGGCCCGGCAGGCGCTGCAGTCACCGGGGCGGAAGCGGCGGCCGGGGGGACGACGGCAGGCGGCTGTCCATCCAGGGCAGCCTGCAAGGCGGCCAGCAAATCCGGGGGCGCTGCGGCGGGCTGGACACCCTGCGCGAGCGCACTGAACATGTGCCGAATCTCACTCGTCGCCGCCAGGATGGCATCCATGATTTCGGCGTTGAGACTCAGCTCGGCATTTCGCAGACGGTCGAACAGGTTTTCGGTCAGGTGACACAGCGACACCAGCTCATTGGCATTCAGAAAACCGGCGCCGCCCTTGATGGTGTGAAATCCCCGAAAAATGTCATTGAGCAGATGACTGTCGTTGGGCGATTGTTCCAGACTCAGGAGCTTGCTATCCACGTCGGACAGCAGGTCCGAGGACTCCTGAAGAAAATCCTGCAACAGCTCTTCCATGCCTGCGAAATCATTCATGTCAAAACCCCAGACTTTCCAGCAGATCATCCACCTGATCCTGGCTGGTCACGACATCAGATCTGTTCTGTGGATTGATCACCGGGCCATTGAGCAGACCGCTCGATTCAACCCTCATCGAGGGCGGTGCGTTTTCCACCAGCAAGGAGACCAGCTGCTTTTCCATCAACTGGGTGACGTCGACGATTTTTTTGATCACCTGGCCTGTCAGGTCCTGAAAATCCTGGGCCATCATGATTTCCAACAAATAACCGTTGGTGGCTTTGGTCTGCTTGGGCAATTCCACCAGATAGGCATGGGTTCGCGTCGCCAGGGCCTTGAATTGTTCCACGTCGAGTTGCCGGTCAAAAAGTTTCTGCCAGTTCAAAGCCAACTGGTGGGCCTCGGTTTCGAGCTGGGCGACGATCGGCTGCGCCGCATCGGTGGCATTGAGCACGCGTTCGGCGGCCTGTTCCGTCATGGCGGCCACATAGCTCAGGCGGTCGCGTGCATCGGGAATCGAGGACACCATGGACTCAAGGTTTTTATCGTAGCCCAGTTCACGCAGACTGTCGTGCAAGGTTCGAGTCAAATGCCCCAGCTGGTTAAAAACCCTTTCAGAGCCTTCCGGCACTGGATGGCCCTCTGCCGCAGATGGCGCGGGCGCCTGTGTGGAGGCAATGATGCTGTCAAAGAGAGCCTCTAGGTTGTCGTTGTCCTGGTTCTGGGCGGTGTTTGAAGTCATGGCCTGGCTCACTTCTGCATGTTCTGGAAAATCTTCTTGAGTTTCTCGTCCAGCGTGGCAGCGGTAAAGGGTTTGACGATGTAACCGCTGGCGCCGGCCTGGGCCGCTTCGATAATGTTCTCCCGCTTGGCTTCAGCAGTGACCATCAAGACAGGCAAATGCTTGAGTGCAGGGTCCGAGCGAATCTTTCGCAGTAATTCGATGCCGGTCATATTGGGCATGTTCCAGTCCGATACCACGAAATCGAAGTTGCCATCGCCTAGCTTTTGCAACGCATCAACCCCGTCCTCCGCTTCTTGAACGTTGGTAAAACCCAATTCTTTCAGAAGGTTGCGGACAATGCGGCGCATGGTGGAAAAATCATCCACAACCAGGAATTTCATGTTTGCTTCAACCACTCGAACTCTCCAATCAAACGCTTCAGGTCAACAAGGGACGCAGGGTATCAGACAGCATGGCTGCGTCAAACTTGGCCACATAATGATCCACGCCAACCCGATTACCCATGGTTCGGTTGGCTTGAGATGACAGCGACGAGTGCATGACCACCGGGATGCCGTCAAACCGGTGGTCAGCCTTGATGTGCTGCGTCAACACATAGCCGTCCATTTCAGGCATTTCTGCATCCGCCAGGATGACCTGGATCTGGTCGCGCAGGGGGGTTCCTGAATTCGCCGCACTGTCAGCGAGTCCCTGAAGGCGCTCCCAGGCTTCCCGACCGTTATTGGCTCGCAGGTGCTTAACCCCCATTTTGTCAAGGAGTTCGGATATTGTCTTGCGTGCAACGGATGAGTCATCCACGAAAAAGACGCACATTTCATGCCCTCTTTCGATTTTAGTGACTGCGCCGACCACATCCTCGCCAAAGGCGTTGGCCAGGACCTGTTCCACATCCACGATGGAAACGAGGTCTCCGTTGGGCAACTCGGTAATGGCCGTGATCAGGTTTCCGCCGCCTGCCATGGCATTTTCCGGGGCATGGACCTTGTCCCAGTCCACCCGGATGATGCGGTTGACTCCCTGGACCAGAAATCCCAGCGTATGCCGGCTGTATTCCGTCACCATCATGGTGGTGCGATCATGCTGGGTGGCATTTTCCAGCTTCATGTAGCTGGCAAGGTCCAGCACGGGAATGATGTGCCCCCGCAGACTGACGATCCCCGCAACGCCATCCGGCATATTGGGGGTTCGGGTCACCTTCATGGCATTGGTCACTTCACGAACCTTGAAGACATTGATGCCGAAATGTTCCTGGGTGCCCAGGGAAAACAGCAGAATCTCCATCTTGTTGGAACCCGCAAGATTGGTGCGGGCATCCACGGCATCGAGCAATCCGCCGCCATCCGGGGAGGTGGCAGGGAGGTCGTTTGCTGCTGCATTACGGTAATCGGCTAGGCTCATGATCTTTCCTGATTACTTCATCAACAGGCGCGCCAATGTTTGCGCCAGGCGATTGGGTTCGAATTTGGATACGTACTCGTCTACGCCTACGGCCTTGCCCAGTTGTTGATTGGAGCTACCGGACAGCGATGAATGCATCAAAATCGGGATGCCGTCGAAGCGTTTGTCCTCCTTGATCTTGCGCGTCAGCATGTACCCGTCCATCTCAGGCATTTCCACGTCGGTGAGAATGAGTTGGACCATGTCCTTGACGGGAATGTGCGCAGCTTCTGCGTAATCTGCCATCTTCTGCAGTTCCTGCCAAGCCTGGCGTCCATTGACGGCCGAGATGCCTTTGACTTCCATGGCCTCGAGCGTGCGCTCGATTTGTCGCCGGGCCACCGACGAATCGTCGGCATAAAACACCCGGCAGTTGGCCAGCCCCAGCGGCTGGACATTTTTGAAAATCATGTCGTCTTCGCCCGCATTCGAGGTTTCGGCCAGCACGCGTTCTACATCCAGCATCATGACCAGCCGGCCATCAGGCAGTTCTGTCACCGCTGTGACCAGCCCCCCCATATTGGCATTCATCATGTCGGGGGGAACCTTCATGGCAGACCAGTCCAGCCGGAGGATCGTGTCCACGGACTCCACCAGAAACCCCTGGATGTGGCCGTTGTATTCCGTGACGATCATGATTTCGGGCTTGGCTTCGACTTCCACGCGTGCGTACTTGGCGAGATCAATGATCGGAACCAGTGCCCCACGCAAGCTCACCATGCCTTCCACCGCCTTGGGCATGTCAGGAGCCTGGGTAATGGTCGGTGCGCGCAGCACTTCGCGCACCTTGAACACATTGATGCCGAACGTTTCGCGGCGTTGTGTATGCCGGTCCGTGCCCAGAGTGAACATCAAGATCTCGAGCTTGTTAGTACCTGCCAGCTTGGTTCTGGCGTCTATGTTGGTGAGCAGTTCAGACATGATCGATCCTGTTATACCTTGAATTGGCCGCCGGCTTCCCTGAGGCTGGAGGCAAGCGTCTCCATCTCCTTGAC
Organism: Ferrovaceae bacterium; assembly: GCA_027442615.1. GTDB lineage: Bacteria > Pseudomonadota > Gammaproteobacteria > Burkholderiales > Ferrovaceae > JAJZRV01. Next base: position 51,791 of record DAIBBI010000029.1, read on the forward strand.
AGCCTGAACGGTGCTCTGGATGGAGGCCGTATTGGCTTCGGCCATGGAGGCCATGTGTTCCAGGTTGCGACTGATGTCCTGGCTGGCCACTTTCTGTTGATTCACCGAGGCAGAAATGCCGTCCACGCCCTTGCTGACGCTATTCACTGTTTCGGTGGATTCGGAGAGTACGTCAGCCACGGTTTGCATGTGCGTCCGGCTGCTTTGGAGGGAGCTCAGACCGCTTTGCACACTCCGGTCCACCTGGGCGCTCTGCACGCTCAGCTGTTGCGTGACCACATCGATCTGGCTGGCTGAGAGTGCCGATTTTTCGGCAAGTTTGCGAACCTCGTCGGCCACCACGGCAAACCCTCGACCCTGTTCTCCAGCGCGTGCAGCCTCGATAGCTGCGTTGAGAGCCAGCAGATTGGTCTGTTCTGCGATGTCACGCACCTGCTGGGTCATGCTGGTAATGGACTGGGTATTTTTGACGAAATCGTCCACCGATCCGGCCATTTCCTTGACGGTGGTCTCCACATGCTCGATTTCGTTCATCATTTCGTGCAGGTTCTGTTGTCCCAGTTGGGCGCGTTGCAGGCTTTCCTGGGAAAGTTTTGCCACCTCCAGAGCATTTTCGGCTACCGACGCAATATTCTGGCTCATGCTTACCACCAGTCTCGATGCATCCGCAGCTTCCTGGCTTTGTTGGTTAGTGCTGGCTTCCACTGCGCTGGTGTTCTTCGACAACGCCTGCGCCGAGGCAGAAACCCGCTCCGAGTAGCCCTGAAGCTGGGTGATGATGCGCTGGAACCCTTCAACGAACGAGTTGAAGGCCTTGGCTGTCTGGCCAATTTCATCGCCACTGCGTACCGGGGCGCGACGGGTGAGATCGCCGCTGGCAAGCATGGCATGCATGGTTTGCTGCAGCTCCCGCGTGGGGCGCGTGACGCGGCTGATGCTCCAGCCAATGACGAAATACAGGATGACCTGCATAGCAATCTGGGCACTCCACAGCAGGATGCTGCCCTTGCGGATGAGATCATACTCCCTCTGGAGATCGAGGGTGATGCTGGCGGCACCATTGACGCTGCCTTCCTTGACCACATGGCACAGCAGGCAGTTGGTGCCGCGGAAATTGGTGGAAACGATGAAGGGCACCACCACGCGCAGGGTCATTTTGTCGCCAGTGGCTTGAAGCAGGGTCTGGACCTTGGCAGTATCCAGTGCCGCATGATCCATGGCATCCCTGGCCTCTTCTTCGGGCATGCCGGGGCCGTACTGGTCCGAGACCTGTTTGTTGCGGATGACGCGCAGTTCGCTGACGCTGGACGAGGCGCCCATTTTGGTGATGAACAGCTTGCGGTTTTCCTTGTCGCTGATCACCCCGGTCTCCATCATGATGTTAAGGCCGTTGATGACTCCATCGGCGGACACGAAGGCTTTCTGACGGGATTCATCCAGGGTGCGCTGTTCAAACTCGTTGAAAATCAGGCGTTGGGCTACGATCAGGATGACCAGGATGATCAACTGGATCGGAATCTGCAGCTTGCTTTTGAGCGATAAACCATTCCACCAATTTGCCATTCCTGCCCTCTCCTGGTCCCCTTCGCTCGACCCCTGTCCCGGGGCGGTCCTATCAACTGCTGTAATGTTGTTTCGGCAGCCCCGAGGGAAACTTTAACGTTCGGGGGGCGGGGCTGAGGGCGCAGCCACCACATTGGGCAGCACTATGGGTTGCGCGCTGCGACCGGATTCGCCCGTGCTGCCCGTATCCACTTCGAGGACGCCGCCATCATGCTGGGCAGATTCTTCAGCCTGCTTGTTCATGACGATGATACTGATACGGCGATTGATGGGGTCGAGCGGATCTTTGGGGTTGAGCAGCACGGCCGACGAGAGGCCTACGACCCTGGCAATCTTGTTGGGGTCCATGCCACCTGCAATCAACTCCCGGCGTGACGCATTGGCGCGATCCGCAGAGAGGTCCCAGTTGTTGTAGCCGTTTTTGCCCGAAGCATAGAGGTTTGCGTCGGTGTGTCCGGACAGGCTGATCCTGTTGGGAACCTCATTCAGCATATCGCCAATTTCGTGCAGGATGTCCCTGGTGTAGGGTTCCAGCTGCGAGCTGCCCAGGCGAAACATGGGGCGGTTCTTTTCGTCCACAATCTGGATGCGCAGGCCTTCACTGGTAATGTCGAGCAGGATCTGGTTCTTGAATTTCTTCAGCTTTTCGTTGGAATCCACAGCCTTTTCGATGTTTGCCTTGAGGGCCTTGAGTTTGTTCAACTCCTTTTCACGCTCCAGGCGCTGAAACTCCTCCTGGGCCGCCTTGAGGTTGATGATGCGTTTTTCCGTGGACAGTTCGCCCTGCTTGACCTGCCCCTCGGTACGCGTCAAGTCCTTGCCTCCGCCTTTGATGACGCTCGAACTGTCGCCACTACCAGAGCCACCTTCCAGTACCACTTTCAAGGGTGTTTTGAAATAATCCTCGATGCCCTGCAAGTCGCCTTTGGTGGTGGAACCCAACAGCCACATCAGCAGGAAAAACGCCATCATGGCCGTTACAAAATCGGCATAGGCAATCTTCCAGGCCCCGCCGTGGTGGGCGCCTGCGATTTTCTTGATGCGTTTGATGACGATGGGGCGTTTGTCGTCACTCGACATGGGCGTGCTCTCTCAGGCTTCGTTCAGCGCTTTTGTTTGACATGCTCTTCCAGTTCGCTGAAGCCGGGGCGCTCGGTGGAATTGAGCGCCTTGCGCCCAAATTCGACCGCCATTGCGGGCGCGTAGCCATTGAGGCTGGCCAACAGGGTGACCTTGATGGTTTGGAACATCTTGGAGGACTCTTCGGCTTTCTGTTCCAGCAGCGTGCCCAGCGGTCCAATAAAGCCATAGGCCAGCAGGATGCCCAAAAAAGTGCCCACGAGGGCATGGGCAATCATGATTCCAAGCTCTGCGGGCGGGGCTCCCACCGATTCCATGGTGTGCACTACGCCCATGACGGCGGCCACGATACCAAAAGCCGGAAGGCCGTCCCCCATCTTGCTGATGACATGGGCGGGGATCAGGGTTTCGTGATGATGGGTTTCAATTTCCACATCCATCAGGTTTTCAATTTCCATGGCGTTGAGGTTGCCGCTGACCATGATGCGCAAATAATCCGTCATGAATTCGATGACATGGTGGTCTGCAGTGATTTTTGGGTATTTGGAGAAAAGCGGGCTCTCCGAAGGGTTTTCCACGTCGCCTTCAATGGACATCAGCCCTTCCTTGCGCATTTTACCCAGTAGTTCATACAGCAGGGCCATCAACTCCATGTAAGTGTCCTTGCTGTATTTGGACCCCTTGAACACATTGGGAAAGGCCTTGAACGTGGCCTTGACGGCTTTGGGGGAGTTGCCCACAAAAAAGGCGCCTGCTGCGCCACCGCCAATCATCAGGAGTTCAACGGGTTGTAGCAGTGCGGCGAGGTGCCCCCCCGCCAGCGCAAACCCACCAAAAACTGCAGCGACCACCACAAAATATCCAACCAGTACAAACATGACCAGGGCTCCGAAGGCTGATTACGCAAACAAGGCGTAAACCACGCCTTCGGGGATGATAACGGCAGTTTTCAGGAAAACTTTAAGAGACTTTGAGGATATCTGCAGGGGTGGGATGCTGGCGCGCTGCCGACTTGCGGGTTTTACCGGCGCGTGAGGGTGGGCGGCATACGCCGCACACATAATCTTCGTAGAGTTCGTTGGTATGGACGACGAACTGGCCGCGGCAGGCGGTGCAGGCCGTCAGTTGCAGCATGTTGGCATCCAAAAAACGGACGAGAAACCAGGCGCGCGTGATGCTGAGGATGGGTTCCTCACCGCTGACGCCCATTTGTTCCAGATACAGGCGGTAGCTTTTGATGAGCAGTTCCAGCCCGTGCAGGGACGCATTTTTGGCCAGAAACTGGTAAATCCCCATGAATAGCGAGGAGTGAATGTTGGGTTGCCAGCTGATGAACCAGTCGGTTGAATAAGGCAGCATGCCCTTGGAGGGAGAACGTCCGGTGACTTCCTTATAGAGCTTGAGCAAGCGTTCGCGGCTAAGGGATGTTTCTTCCTGCAGCAATTGCAGGCGCGCGCCAAGTTCGATCATTTCCACCGCAAAGTGGATCTGCCGGGCCTCGTCGATGACGCTCTTGTTGCGCACAGAATCTCCCTTGGGCGGGATTGGTATTCAATCGCCCAGTTGTTCTACGGGCTGACCGGCCACCAGGATGGCCGCGTGGGGCTGGGACATCAGGCGGTCCTTGCTGTAATCCGTAATCATGCTGAACAGCAGGCTTTCGTCGAAACGGAAGCGGCATACCAGCATATTGGAAGCGGCCATTTTTATCAATTGGGCAGGGCTGAGGCTGGCGATCAGGTCAGCCACTTCAGCGCTGATTCCCAACCTGAAAAGTGCTGCGGCCGAGTCTTGCTTGATCATGTTTTGGGCCAGCAGAAGGTATGAAAGGTTGGTTTCTTTTATTTCTTCGTGTAGCTGAGTGGCATTCATGACACATCCCCCCCGGGTTGATTAGGAACAGATTAACGCCCTGGGTTGCATTGTGCAGAGTGCAAAGGGGAAACAGAATCGGACATCTTCCGATTCTGTTGTAGGAAGTCTTCCTACAAATAGGACGACCAAAATCAATTTTTCGATTGACCATAAACCGAAAAATTGCTAAAAACTTAATTTTTTCATGAGGTTGCGATGTACGCCCTCATGCCTATGGTTAATTTATCGGCACCGGTTTGGAAAACTTTAGGACTTTTTTTAATTTTTTTTGATTTTTTTCTCCAATGCCTCAATATCTCGTTCATGACCAAGCCCAATGAAGGACAAAACGCGCCTGGACGGGAGTTTCAATTTACGGTCCAGGATTTCACGCGCATCTGCGACCTGATTCGCAGGCATGCGGGTATTTCCCTGGGGGACAGCAAGCTGGACCTGGTGTACGGCCGGTTGTCGCGGCGTCTGCGTGCTACTGGAATCCGTACTTTTTCGGAATATCTGCAGCTTCTGGAGCGTGGAGACCAGCGGGAATGGGAGGCGTTTACCAATGCACTGACCACCAACCACACCGCCTTTTTTCGGGAGCCGCATCACTTTGAGCTGCTGGCCGAACAATTGCGGGGCCTGAAAGGCCGGGCCCCCATCGTGTTATGGTGCAGCGCAGCGTCCACTGGCGAAGAGCCCTACAGCATGGCCATGGCGGCCGTGGACGCGCTGGGAAGCTCCACGCCGGGCGTGGTGATCATTGCCACGGACATCGACACCGAGGTCCTTGAGACGGCCAGGGCAGGCATCTACCCCGCAGAGCGCGTGTCGCGCCTGGATCGCGCACTGGTCCAGCGCCATTTCATTCAGGATGCGACGGTACCTGCAGGGCAAGTCAGGGTGCGTCCTGAAATTCGCAATCTCGTGACCTTTCGTCAGCTCAACCTGCTGCAGGATACGTGGCCCATCCGCCCACCCCTGGATGCCATTTTTTGCCGGAACGTCATGATCTATTTCGATCGTGACACGCAGCTCAGGATCCTCAAAAAATTTGCGCCCCTGCTGCGCCGCGACGGATTGCTGTACGCAGGCCATTCAGAACGCTTCAACCATGCAGAGGAGTACTTCAAACTGCAGGGCAGGACGGTGTATGAAGTCGTTCCCGCATCAAGCAGCGAAAGGCAGGGGTTTGCAGACGGAAAGGGCCGCTAGGGGAATAACCCCCGAAATCGGTTGCTTATCAACGGATTGATTGGACGGGTAATTCGGATAATGGCCATGAGCAGTGGAGTCACTCATGGCAGAAGACAGCGACCTGGAAAAAACAGAACAACCTTCGCAACGGCGCCTTGACCAGGCGCGCGAGGAAGGTCAGGTTGCGCGCTCACGCGAGCTGTCCACCTTTGCCGTGCTGATGGCAGGGGGCGCAGGCGTATGGATGCTGGGTTCCCACTTGTCCGGCGGGCTTGTGAAGCTGCTGCAAGAGGGCCTGACCCTGAAAACAGAAGACGCATTTCAGACCGAGCTACTGCTGCCCAGGCTCTATTCCCTTTCGCTCGAAACCCTCCTGCAGTTCCTGCCACTGATGGTGCTGCTGCTTGCCACAGCCGCCTTTTCCCCGTTGCTGCTCAATGGATGGATGTTCAGTCTGAAGCCCATCCAGCCCGACCTGTCCCGACTTGACCCAATGACTGGATTTGGCCGGATGTTTTCGATGCACGGGCTCATCGAATTGGGAAAAAGCATTGCGAAAGCCGCCGTGGTGGGCGGAGCCGGTGCCTGGGCCATCTGGCACCACAGGGACGCCTTCCTGATGTTGGCGGGGCAACCTGTTGCGGTCGCTGCTGCGCAGATGGGGCGGCTGCTTTGGGATGGATTCATGGCCATCATGGGCGGCATGCTGCTGATCGTGGCAATCGATGTGCCGTTTCAGCTTTGGGAGCATAGCAAGCGTCTCAAGATGACGCGCGAAGAGGTGCGTCAGGAATCCAAGGAGACCGAGGGCGATCCGCAGGTCAAGGGCAAGATCCGCAGCATGCAGCGAGAAATGGCGCGTCGGCGCATGATGGCCCAGATCCCAAGCGCCGACGTGGTGGTGACCAATCCAACCCACTATGCCGTGGCGTTGCGCTACACCGAGAAGTCCATGCGCGCGCCGATCGTTGTGGCCAAGGGTTCTCATTTGCTGGCCGAGCGCATCCGCGCACTGGCCACGGAGCACCACGTTCCGATTCTGGAAGCGCCTCCGCTGGCGCGCGCACTCTACAAACATGCCGACCTGGATCAGACGATTCCAGAAAGGCTCTACACCGCCGTGGCTGAAGTACTGGCCTATGTCTATCAATTGAAGCGCTACCAGGTGGGGGGTGGTCCCGTGCCAGTGATGCCGCGTGATTTGATGGTTCCGCCCGAACTCGATCCTGAAACCCCAACGCATTAAGCAATGAACCTACTGACCATTCTGAGAGACTTTTTCAAGCAGTCCGGTGTACGTGGATTGGCCGGACCCTTGCTGATCGTGATGGTGCTGGCGATGATGGTGTTGCCATTGCCCCCATTTCTGCTCGACATCCTGTTCACCTTCAACATCGCAGTGGCCATCATGGTGCTGCTGGTCAGCATGAATACCTTGAAGCCGCTGGACTTTTCGGTATTTCCCACCCTGCTCCTGCTGACCACCCTGCTGCGACTCTCGCTTAACGTGGCATCCACCCGAATCGTGCTGCTGGAAGGGCATACCGGACCTGATGCTGCTGGCAAGGTGATCGAAGCCTTCGGCCATTTCCTGGTGGGCGGCAACTATGCGGTGGGGATCGTGGTGTTCATGATTCTCGTGGTCATCAACTTTGTGGTGATTACCAAGGGTGCAGGACGGATTGCCGAAGTGGGTGCCCGCTTCACCCTGGATGCCATGCCGGGTAAGCAAATGGCCATCGATGCCGATCTGAACGCCGGGTTGATTGGCGAAGACGAAGCGCGCCGGCGTCGTGCCACCATTGCCCAGGAAGCGGATTTCTTCGGTTCAATGGATGGCGCCAGCAAGTTCGTGCGTGGCGATGCCGTTGCAGGCATCGTGATTCTGCTCATCAACATCGTCGGTGGCTTCATTGTCGGAGTGATGCAACATAACCTCGACATGGCCACGGCAGCCAAAAATTACACCCTCCTGACCATCGGGGACGGCCTGGTGGCTCAAATCCCTGCACTGGTCATTTCCACGGCAGCGGGCGTGGTGGTGAGCCGGGTGACCACCGAAGAGAACATTGGCCAGCAACTGGTGGGTCAGATGTTCAGCCAGCCCCTGGTGCTGCTCCTGACCGGCACCATCATCGGTGCCCTGGGCCTGGTGCCGGGCATGCCGCATTTTGCATTTCTGCTACTGGCCAGCGTGCTGGTCGGCGGCGCCTACCTTTTGATGCAACGCGCCAAGCAGCGCGAAGCGGTGGCCGAGGTAAGCCCTGCAGTGCCCACTGCTACGGAAGCTCCCGAAGCCAGTTGGGAGGATGTCTCGCAGGTAGACGTGCTGGGGCTGGAAGTGGGGTATCGGCTGATATCGCTGGTGGACAAGGCTCAGGATGGAGACCTGCTCAGGCGCATCAAGGGCATTCGCAAAAAATTCACTCAAGACATCGGATTCCTGCCACCCGCCATCCACATTCGAGACAACCTGGACCTGCGGCCCAATGCGTATCGCATTACCCTCAAGGGGGCAGAAATTGGCTCGGGGGAAGCCTTCACCGGCATGTTCCTGGCCATCAACCCGGGTAATGCCAGCGGCACGCTGCAGGGCAATGCCACGCAGGATCCAGCGTTTGGACTGCCCGCCGTCTGGATCGAGGCTGCCTTGCGAGAGCATGCCCAGGCGCAGGGCTATACCGTGGTGGATGTGGGTACCGTGATTGCCACTCATCTGAGTCACCTGATCCATGCCCATTCTGCCGAACTGCTGGGCTTGCAGGAGCTTCAGCAACTGATTGACCACCTTGCCAAGCAGCTGCCCAAACTGACTGAAGATCTGGTGCCCAAGGTCCTGCCCTTGGCGACGGTGCAAAAAGTTTTGCAGAATTTGCTGGATGAGGGCATGCACATACGCGACATGCGCACCATTCTGGAAACCCTGGCCAAATTTGCAGGACAGACCCAGGACGCCTACCAGCTGACGGCGCAGGTGCGCGTGGCCCTGGGACCTGCAATCGTGCAGCAGCTCTATCCTGCAACCCAGGAGTTGCAGGTCATCGGCATGGACAAGGAGCTGGAATATTTGCTGGTTCAGGCGCTGCAGGCAGGAGGCACCAGTCAGGCCATCGAACCAGGGCTGGCGGACACCCTGCTGAGGGAAACAAGGGTTGCCGCAGAGAACCAGGAAAGACTGGGATTGCCCACGGTACTGATGGTGCCGTCCCAGATCAGGGATTTGCTGGCGCGATTCCTCAAGCGTTCGCTGCCGCAATTAAGAGTGATTTCACAGGACGAGGTACCCGGATTCAAAACCGTTCGGGTCACCGCCATGGTCGGAGGTAGAGCATGAACACGAAGACGTTTCTGGCGGCAAATTCCCGCGAAGCATTGCGCATGGTGCGCGCCGAGATGGGGGAAGACGCCATCATTCTTTCCAATCGCAAAGTGGGCGAGCAGGTTGAAATTGTTGCGGCCCACCATGCAGCCTTGACGGGACTGGCGCCTTCCAGACCGGCGCAGGCCTCATCCCCTTCGGGGCTGCTGGAGGACATCCGCACCCTTCACGAAAACCTGCTGAGCCAGATTGCCGCGTTGACGGGGTCGGGCGAGCAGCGCAATGACGCCCAGAAGGCAAGGGTGCAACGCAGCCTGCTCAAAGTGGGGTTCAGCCAGGGGCTGGCAGATCAAATTCTGGAAAAGATGCCGACTGGCGCCGGGCTGGATTGGGTGCTCAAGGTCATGGAAAGAAACCTGAGGTGTGTGAGCGGGTCGGAAGACATCGTCCAGCGCGGGGGAACCTACGCATTGGTGGGCCCGACGGGCGTGGGCAAGACCACGACCACGGCCAAGCTCGCAGCTCGCGCAGTGGTCCGTTTCGGAGCCCACAAAGTGGCACTCATCACCACCGACAGCTACCGGATCGGTGCCTACGAGCAACTGCGCATTTACGGCCAGATTCTGGGCGTGTCGGTACAGACCGTTCGCGATACGGCCGATCTGCAGCTGACACTGGCGTCACTGAAGCAGAAGCATCTGGTGCTGATTGACACCATCGGCATGGGCCAGCGCGATAGCCGCGTGGTGGACCAGGCGGCCATGCTGGATGCCGCCGGCGTGCAGCGGTTGCTGCTGCTCAACGCCACCAGCAATCTGCATACCCTGGAGGACGTGGTGCGGGTGTACCGTCATGCCGGCGTCATTGGCTGTATTCCCACCAAGCTTGATGAGGCGGCCTCCATGGGGGGCGTGCTGGACGTGATGATCCGGCACAGGTTGGTCATGCACTATCTGGCCAATGGCCAGAAAGTGCCAGAGGACTTGCAGGAAGTGAGCCTGCCTTACCTGTTGCATTGCACTTTCAATAGTCTGGAAACGGCGGGGCATACCACTGCCAGTGCGCTGGAATTTCCGCAAGCGGCCCTGGCTGGCCATGCGTTCTGAGGAGGGGATCATGGACCAGGCCTCCGGACTGCGCAGCCTGCTGGCGCGCAATGCCCTGCGTGTGTGGACCATTGTGGGGGCACAGCCCGGCTTGGGCGCCACAAGCCTGGTGCTCAATCTTGCCGCGCTGATGGCGCGCGTGGGGCAGGAAGTCCTGATTCTGGACGAGCATCTGGCGCACAATAATGCAGGCAATGCCCTGGCGTTGAAACCGCGTCATGATCTGCTCAATGTGTTGCGCTGCGACAAGGCCCTGCCTGATGTCCTGCTGCGCGCCACTCCGGGACTGCATGTTTTGCCAGTGGCTCGTGTAACCCAGGCCATTCACCGGCTTTCCGTGACCGAGCACCAGCGCCTGCTGGACAGCCTGGTCACGGCCTCACGAAATGTGGATGTGGTGCTGGTGGATGCCACCCGTCAGGAGGGGGGGTCGGTGATGGCAAGCCTTGCTCCCAACCAGCCCCTGGTGCTGGTTACCGATACTTCGGCTGGCGGGGTTACCGCCAGCTATGCCCTGATCAAGCGGATGGCCCTGAAGGAAGGACTCCGCAAGTTCAGCATTGTGGTCAATCGTGCCCAGGAAAAGCACGAAGCACGGGCAGTGGTGGATAATATGGCCCGGGTGGCCAGAAATCACCTGAAAGTGCAAATCGACTATCTGGGTCATATTCCAGTTGATGAACAGATGAAACGTGCGACACAATTACGCAGTTGCGTGGTGGCCACCTCTCCCGAGACACCGGCATCGCTGGCGCTGGCAGACCTGGAACGTGCCATGATGCGCTTGCCATCTCCTGGACAGGGTGAGGATTGGGGCCTTCCCAGCATGATCAAACGCCTGATCGGGCAGCAGACACGGCCACCAAACTGGGCTTACAGCACCTGATAACGAGAATATGTACACGCCATCCGGACTGAATGACAAGGAACAATGCCTCAAGGAATTCGCGCCGCTCGTCAAGCGCATTGCGCATCACTTGAAGGCCAGACTGCCGGGTAGCGTCGAGGTGGACGACATGATCCAGGCCGGCATGATGGGGCTTCTGGAGGCGGCCGGCCGCTACGACGAACTGCGTGGTGCGCAGTTTGAAACCTATGCAGCCCAGCGCATTCGTGGCGCCATGCTGGACGAATTGCGCCAATCCGACTGGATGCCGAGGACCATGCGGCGCGACGTGCGCCGCATTGAAGGCGCCATCAGCAAGCTGCAGCAAAAGATGGGCAAGCCTCCCAGCGAATCGGAAATTGCACAGGAAATGGGCCTTTCCCTTCCCGATTATCAGCAGATGCTGTATGAGTCGCGCGGTGCGCAGCTGATTTACTATGAAGACTTCCACGAACGCGATGAAGAGGATTTTTTTGATCGCCATGAGACGGAAAGCGATCCGGATCCCCTGGACCTGTTGCGGGACAGCCGGTTTCGTACGGCCCTGATCCGGGCCATCGAAGAGCTTCCCGAACGCGAGCGTCTCTTGATGGGTATGCATTACGAGCAGGAGATGAACCTGCGTGAGATCGGCGAGGTCATGGGAGTGAGCGAGTCGCGCATCTGCCAGCTTCACAGCCAGGCCGTGGCGCGACTGCGCAGCCGCCTGAAGGGGCACTGATGGACAAGTTAAGCCTCGCGGGGTTGCTGATCGGCATATTGGGGGTGATCGGCGGCCAGTGGCTGGAAGGCGGGGCGATTTCTGCATTGGTGCAGGGCACCGCCTTCGTCATCGTGTTTGGGGGCACTCTGGGGGCGGTGATGCTGCAAACCCCGTTCCGGGTCTTTGTGGCGGCCATTCGCATGGGGCGTTGGGTTTTTGTGGCGCCTGGCGTGTCGGCGCGGGAGTTGCAGGATCAGATCCTTGAGTGGAGCAATCAGGCCAGGCGGGAGGGTTTGCTGATCCTGGAGGCGCAAGCCACCAAAAATGAAGACCCCTTTCTCAAAAAGGGCCTGCAAATGCTGGCGGATGGCTATGCCGCCGAAAGAGTCCGTGAGGTCCTTTCGGTGGATATCCAGTCTTATGAGCATTTTCGCTGGTCCGCGGCGCGCGTGTGGGAATCTGCCGCAGGCTATGCGCCGACCATCGGCATGCTGGGCGCCGTACTGGGACTCGTGCATGTCATGGAGCGTTTGGGTGAGCCGGCCCAGTTGGGTGCCGGGATCGCCGTCGCCTTCATTTCCACCATCTATGGCGTAGGCTTTGCCAACCTGATTTTTCTGCCCGTCGCCGGCAAATTGAAAATGTTGATCCAGCAGCAAATTGCGTATTATGAAATGGCGGTGGACGGGTTTGAGTTGATTGCCAACGGTGAGAATCCCCATTTTGTCAAAGGCAAACTTGAAGGGTATCTATTCTGAGATGGCGCGCCGCCCCAAGCGTGCCGATCGTGAGAATCACGATCGCTGGCTGATTTCGTATGCCGATTTCATTACGCTGCTCTTTGCATTTTTTGTGGTGATGTACGCCATCTCTTCGGTCAATGAAGGGAAGTACCGGGTGTTCAGCTCCTCCCTGAACACCGCATTCAGTCGCACGCCCATTCCTGCAGACGCAGATCTACAGACGCTGGACCAGGACAGTGTGCTGAGATCACTGCTGGACAAGCGCAATGCGCGCCTGGCGAGACAGCAGCAAAAGCAGCAGGAGTATTTGCAAAGCCTGGTCGATAACCTCAACCGCATCCTTGCCCCGTTGGTGAGCAAAGGGCAGGTCAGCGTCATCCAGAGCGGCCGCGGCATCGTCCTGGACCTCAACGTCAAGGCCCTGTTTCATGAGGGGGACGCCATCTTGCAGGAGAAGGCGACAAAAACATTGTCGGAAGTGGCCGAAGTGTTGAAAGCGGGCAATCTCGCCATTCAGGTGGAGGGACATACGGACAATGTACCCATCAATACGCCGCTCTACCCCTCCAACTGGGAGCTCTCCTCGGCGCGCGCCAGCAGCGTGGTGCGGCTTTTCATCCGTCAGGGCGTGGACAGCAAACGATTGACGGCGGCCGGGGTGGCGGATAACCAGCCGCTGGTGCCCAACGACAGCCCTGAAAACCGCGCCAAAAACCGGCGCGTGACCGTGACGATCCTGACGCCTCAGGTTGCTTCCGAGGCTGCAACGCCATGAAGTCCGTGCCAGATAAGGCAACTGTCCAGGCGCAGGCCAAATTCAAGCAGGCGCAACGGATACATCAACAGGGTCAACCTGCCAGGGCGAAGGCATTGCTCGAGGCAGTCATTCGCATGCTGCCAAAACACGCCGAGGCCCTGATGCTGCTTGGCCTGATTGCAGAGCAGGAAAACGATCTACAGGCGGCTGCAGATCTGGTGGAAAGGGCAAGGTCAGCCGATCCTGACAACCCTGTCGTGCATCTTTGTCTGGGAAATATCCAGAACAAGCAAAAGAAGCTGCATGATGCATCCAAAAGTTATTCCAGGGCCATAACGCTCAAAGCAGATTTTGTGGACGCATATTACAACTGCGGTGTCGTGCTTCAGGAGCTCAAAGAGTTTGATGTGGCAATGCTCTGCTACGACAAGGTGGTCTCAATCAAGCCCGATCATTTTGAGGCCTACAATAACCGGGGTAACGTTTTAAGGGATCTCAAACAATTTGAAGAGGCGCTTAAAAGTTTCGACAAGGCCATTTCGCTCAAGCCCGATAATGCCGACGCGTACTACAACTCCGCGCTTGTGCTTCAGGACCTGAATGAATTGGACGCGGCAATGCTCTGCTACGACACGGCCCTCTCTCTCAAACCGGATCTGTTACAGGCGTACGTCAATCGCAGCAATACGCTCAAGGATCTTAAACGATTTGATGATGCATTACGGAGCTTGGACGGGGCCATTGTAATCAACCCCGACTTTGCGGAGGCTCATTGGAACAAATCCATTCTGTTGCTCTTGTCGGGTGAGTTTCATGAAGGCTGGCGTGAGTTTGAATGGAGATGGCGATGGGACAAGTTTCCATCGCCGAAAAGAAACTTTGATCAACCGCTCTGGACCGGCAACGAATCCATTGTGGGTAAAACGATCCTTTTGCATAGTGAGCAGGGTCTGGGTGATGCCATTCAATTTTCGCGTTATGCAAAATTGGTTTCCGATGCCGGTTTTCGTGTGATTTTTGAGGTACATCGGCCCCTGAAAAGCCTGTTTGAACATCTGTCCGGCGTTTCACAATGGGTCGTGATGGGGGATCCGTTGCCGCCGTTTGATTTGCACTGCCCGCTGTTGAGCCTGCCGTTTGCATTCAAGACGGTTGAACGGACTATTCCTGCGTCGGTCCCTTATTTGTCAGGCAATGCAACAAAAGTTTCGGAATTTGAAATCAGGTTGGGAGAAAGGAAGGCGCCGCGAATTGGTCTGGTATGGAGTGGCAATCAACAGCATACAAACGACCATAACCGCAGCATCAAACTGTCCGATTTGTTGCAACAACTGCCGGAAGGATATCAATACGTCAGTTTGCAGAAAGAAATTCGACCCGAGGACCGTGCGATACTCGAATCACGTCCAGACCTATTGAGTTTTGGAAGCGAGCTGAATGACTTCAGCGACACGGCGGCGCTATGCGAGCTGATGGATATCATCATCAGCGTTGATACCAGCGTTGCCCATCTTGCCGGTGCGCTGGGAAAAAAGGTCTGGATCCTTTTGCCCCACATGCCTGATTGGCGCTGGTTACTGGACAGGGATGACAGCCCCTGGTATCCAACGGCAACGCTATACAGACAAAGCAGCAGGGGCGATTGGAGAGGGGTATTGGAGAGGGTTGCCGCCGACCTGCAAAACGAGGTCTCGCCCGCATTGGCATTTGAAGCCAGTTCGGCAGGTCCTGACTAAACGGGAACGGGTGCAGGGGTTCAAACGCTGCCCAGGGTGCGGCCCGGGGTCGGAATGCTGGTCTGGCCATCGGGGCCGTACAGGGTGGCACTTTGTGCGGCATTGTGCAGCACCGTCAGGGCTTGCTGGTTGTGACGCAGCTTGATCTGGATGAGTTCGCCGTTGGTGCGGTTGATCTGCTCGGCGCGTTCCGCCATCTGGCGTATGGCGGTCCAGAGCTGGCGTGAGGCAGCATCCTCTTTTTCTGTGGGTGCTACGCCGGGGGCCGGTTGAAGCCTGCGGCGCTGTTCGGCGAGGCGCGTCAGTTGCTCCACCAGTCTGGTTTTATGGTCGGCCAGATCAATCAGCGTTTCGGTTTGCCCTGAGAGCAGGGTGCGCTGTTCGCTTTCCAGAACGTCGATGAAGGACAGTAACGCTTCATGCTCGGCACGCAGGCAGGATGCCCAATTGGAAGATGCGGCAAGGGATGAAGGGCTGCCCATCAAATCAGTGCTGGCGTTTATTGATCAGGTCCGTCACGGACGCGATCAGGCGGTCCGCGACCACGCTGGAGTTGACCTGAAACCGACCCTCACTGATGGCCTGTTTGATTTCAGCCACCTTGGCCGCATCCACCACGGGAGAACTGGCCATGCTGTTTTGCATGCTTTGCAGCTGCGCGGCGGATTCGCCCAGGTGAACGCTGGTGCTGTTGGGGGCGTTGGCGTTGCTGGTTCCCGTTCCGGCGGTGCGAGAAGTTTGTGCGCGCCCCACACCATCACGGACGGTTGTGACAGGGGGTGTTTTGCCGGACTTTTCGACTTTCACGAAAATCTCCTGATAACTAGCCTTATAGCACCTGTTTTCGGCAGGCTACGACAAAACTTTAGTGTGTTGGCGGAAAACAATTGTACGCCACCTTATCGGTTTTGAGGCGCACCAGGGATCTGACGGGACTCAGGGGGCAAAAACACCCTCAATTCATGCGATGGTGCGCAAGCCCTGTTTGCAATAATTCTCCTGTTCGGGGGTGAATTTCAAAAAAAGGAAGCGCGTCGCATGGCGGTCATCGCGGTATTCAACCAGAAGGGGGGCGTCGGCAAAACCACCACATGCCTTAATCTGGCGGCGGCATTGGCAAGACAACGGCGGCGCCCCATCGCCCTGGATATGGACCCCCAGGCGCACCTCAGCCTCGCTTGCAAAATTCGCGACCCGGCCCTGGGGACGGGCATGATTGCCTTCTTCAAGGACAGGACACCACTATCCCGGCTGCTGCGCGACACCCCGTCGGGCTGGAAAATCGTGCCGGCCTCGCTGGAACTCTCCAAGGTGGACGCCCTGTATGGCGGCGATGCCAAGGCGGCCACCTTGCTGCGCCAGGGGCTGAGTGCGGACCTCACGCAAAGCGGCGAGCCCATCCTGATTGACTGTTGCCCCATGCTGGGCGTTTTGACGCTCAATGCGCTGCTGGCCTCTGATCGGGTCCTGATCCCTGTCTCCGCGGATTTTCTGTCCCTGGAGGGGGTGCATCGGCTGGAAGGGGCGCTTAACGTGCTGGAAAAGAAGCTGGGCAAACTGTACCGGCGGCGCATCGTGGTGACGCGCTTTGACCCGCGCCGCAAGCTGTCCTACGACATTTACCAGCAGCTCAAGGAACGCTACGGCGCACAGGTGTGCGATACCCGTATTTGCGAAAACGTGGCCCTGGCGGCCAGCCCCATGCATGGTCAGGACGTGTTCAGCTATGCCTCGCAAAGCGGTGGTGCGGCAGATTACAAGGCGCTGACCCAGGAACTGCTGGAGGGCGGATTTTTCGAGACGGTGCGCCAGTAATCTCCCGTCCAATTGTCAAATTACCTATTGTTTTCAGGGCTATTCCATCAATGGAATCGCTCCGGCGTCTGATAGTCTCAGGATATCCGGGCACCGAGTCCTGTTCTTCGGGAGACCAGCATGTCAGCACATGGAAGCACTTATCGATTCGACACTTTGGCGAGCGAGTACCCTGCCGAGATCGAACATATTCGTCAGGCGCGTGCCCGCATCGAGGCTGAAACGGAAGCGCGGCTTGCCGAGCAGGCGCGCATTCGCGCCGAGGCCCAGGCTCGTTCCGTGCAGCCCTCCGAGCTGCGGCAGTCCCGCGAGGAGGATTTGCAACGACTGGAGCGGGAACATATCCGTGCCGAAAATCAGGCGATTGCCGCCATTGAACGGCGCATGGAAGTGGAATTGCGAGCCATTGAGGTGGACAATGACCGGATCCTGCAGGAAGTCCAGGCGGCCGAGGCTGCCGAAACCCGCCTGAGGGCTTTTGAGGAAGCGCGGGATTTGGCGCGCGCCAGGATGGATGAGGAAGTACGGGTGACGGTGCAGGCGCGCCAGCGCATTGCGGCGGAACAGCGTGCATTGGAAGCTGCAACGACACGCCGGATGGCGCAGGCCGAACTGGTGGAAGCCGTGCGCGCACAAGAGGCGCTGGAGCTGGAAATGGCGGCAAGCCAGCGCGAGACCTTGCGGGATGTGCAAGGTACTGTGGATGCCCTGCAGTTGCAGCGCAGCCTGCAGCGCAGCCTGTGGCGCGCACGCGGACTCCTGGTGGCCCTATTGCTGAGCTGGGGTGCCTTTGGAGGCATGACGGCGCTGGTGTTGAGCGACGCCTCCTGGCTTACATCACTCAGGTCACTTATTCCAACACTTCATTGAATGCTCAATTGACTCCATGGTTTCACCAGAAAAACCCTCCAGCCCTGCTGAAATTGCCAGTAAAACCCTGAAATCCCTGGTTGCGCAAAAACTTGTTCCCACCCCGGAGAACTACGCGCGCGTTTACGCGGAAGTCAGCGGTAAACCTGCCGCCGTGACGGCAACGCAAAAAGCCGCCGAAACGGAAACAGCGCCTGCCCCCTCACGTCCGGCATTGGCATGGTCGGGATTGATCCGCGATTTGCTGCGTCAACTGGAGGCCCACCACAAGGGCGTCACGCTGTCGCGCAAGAAAGACGGGCTGGATACGGTGCTGATCAAATTTGCCGCCAATCCCGAAGTGCTCTACGAAAAGCTGCATGGGCTGCTGCGCTCCTGGGCAGGGGCAGGGGGCGGGTCCGCCCCCGCTGCGCAATCTGCGGCCTCGCACGCACCTGAAGTCGCGGTTGTCGCCAGGGAGCCCGAGTTGGGTGTGGTTGGCGCGCCCGCACAGGTGCCGGCAGTTTCGGCAGGGGTGTTCGGCCCGGAAATGATGAAAGACCTGCAGGAGCTTCTGGCCCAGACGCTGGAGAGCAACAAGGCGCTGGAACCCGGGATGGCGGAAGAAATTTCGATGCTGGTGCAGCAGGTCCGTTCGGTTAAGGAGCATGAACAGGTCACGGATCTGGCCAAGAAGCTGCGCCATTTCTGGGTGAAGCTGGAGTTGCGCGGTGGCGACAAGGCCAAAATCCAGGAGGGGTTGGTGCGGCTGCTGCGACTTCTGGTGGAAAACGTGGGCGAACTGGTGGCCGACGATAAATGGTTGCATGGGCAGATCACCATGCTGCAGGACATCATTGCCCAGCCCATGGACAAGCGCAGCATAGCCGATGCCGAGCGCAGCCTGCGGGATGCCCTGATCAAGCAGAGCACCCTCAAGAAAAGCCTGGCGGACGCCAAATCCACCCTGAAGAGCCTGATGACCACCTTCATTGATCGCATGGGTGAACTCACCGAGAGCACCGGGGAGTACCACGCCAAGATCGAGAATTACACGCACAAGATTGGCCAGGCGGACAACCTCACCGAACTGAGCCATATTCTGGAAGACATCATGCAGGACACGCGCGTCATCCAGGCCAGTGCCCTGCGCTCCCACGAGGAATTGATCACGGCACGGCGTCAGGTGGACGACGCCGAAGACCGCATCCGCCAGCTGGAACAGGAACTGGAGCAGGTGAGCGAGCTGGTGCGCGAAGACCAGTTGACCGGAACGCTGAACCGGCGCGGTCTGGAGGAAATGCTGGAACGGGAGAGCATGCGTGCCGATCGCAGCCAGTCACCGGTGAGCATGGCGCTGATCGACATCGACAATTTCAAGCTGTTCAATGACCTTCTGGGGCACCAGGCGGGCGACCAGGCGCTCATGCATGTGTCGGATGTGGTCAAGAATGCATTGCGACCCACGGACCATGTGGCGCGTTACGGCGGCGAGGAATTCCTGCTGGTGCTGCCGGGCACGGGGTTGAATGAAGCGCTGGAAATCGTCAACCGCCTGCAGCGGTTGCTGGCTAAAAAACTCTTTGTATACAACCATGAAGAACTGGTCATCACCTTCAGCGGCGGGGTGGCGGTGCGAGGCGGCGGCGAGCCGGCAGAAGAAGTCGTTGCAAGGGCAGACCGTGCCATGTACCAGGCCAAGGCGTCCGGCAAAAATCGCGTGGTGAAGGCGGAATAACAGGTGCTGCACCGGTCTTACCGGTCGGACATTCTGAAAATGCCGCTAAAGTTTCCCCGTGTGCTTCCGATAACTGGACCAAAGGGTTGCTCATTGTGTGCAATCCAGGAGCCACCGGCGGCAAGGCAGGAATGCCGTACCAGACCAGTTTAAAAGGAGCGCTTTCACCATGGCAATGTACATCAACACCAATATCGTTTCTCTCAATGCGCAGGCCAATCTGGCCAATTCGCAGAGCACGCTGGCCACCGACATCCAGCGCCTGTCCTCTGGCTTGCGCATCAACAGCGCTGCGGACGATGCTGCAGGCATGGCTATCGCCACCCGCATGGGCAGCCAGATCGCCGGTCAAAATCAGGCCGTACGAAACGCCAATGACGGCATTTCGCTGGCACAAACGGCACAGGGCGCCATGCAATCCATCGTGGCCAACCTGCAGACCATGCGGGATCTGGCCGTGCAGTCCGCCAATGCCACCTATTCATCATCTGACCGCACCTCCATGAATGCCGAGGTGCAGCAGCTCAAGGCTGAAATCGATCGCGTGGCTGGGTCCACCACGTTTAACGGCGTGAACCTGCTGAATGGCACCTTTACAGCGCAAAATTTTCAGGTGGGCGCCAACAACACCAGCAATGACGTCATTCAGGTGGCCTCCATTGCAAACATGAGCACCAGTCAACTGGGAAGCGTTGGGGCAACCTATCAGGCAACGGCAGCCAGCTCCGGCTTTGCGGCCAATACCGGCACGGCGGTTGCCCTGGTGGCGGGTGATCTGACATTGAATGGCCAGCAGGTCGGAGCCACGCAAGTGGGTGCCGCAGCCGGGCAAAGCGCGGCCAGCGCGTTTGCGATTGCGCAGGCCATCAACGCCATTTCGGCGACCTCGGGGGTGACTGCCACTGCAAATGCAACGACTGTGACGGGAGCTGCTGCAACTTCCGGAGCGATCACCGCCAGTGCATTCCAGATTAACGGGGTCAATATCGGAGCGGTTGTTGCGGGTGGTAACGCAGCGGGCCAAGGGGCCAACGTGGCTGCTGCCATCAATCTGGTTTCCTCGCAAACGGGGGTTACGGCCTCTGCAAATGCCAGCACCGGCGTATTGACCCTGACGGCGGCGGACGGGCGCGACATCAGCATCACTGGAACGATCACCAACACCGGTCTGACCGCAACACCCAGCTCGGTGAACTCATTGCTGACAGGCACGGCAACGGCGGCGAGTGCAATCTCCATTGGCATCAATGGCGTGACCGTCTCGGCTACATCTGCCAGCGGGGATACCATCACTGCCCAGGCTGCAAACTTCGCGGCGGCCTTTAATACCGCGGCTTCGACCAACGCGGCGCTGAACGGGCTGACCGCGACCGCCAGCAACGGCACAATCACGTTGACGTCCTCGAATGGCACCAACATCGACGTAACCACTGCGATGACTGCCGGTGGCGGTACCACGGTCGCTACCACAGCCGGTAGCCTGGGGGCCACCGGAAGCTACGGCGCCACGCATGGAACCGTGACATTGAGTAGCTCCAGTTCAAATGGCATCGTGCTGAGTGGCAGCGGCGCCACTTATGCGGGATTCACGGCGAACACCTATTCGGCAACAACGACTTCCAATGTCAGCAGCGTCGGCGGCATGGATGTCCTTACGGCTTCCAATGCGTCTGCCGCCATCGCCACCATCGACGGTGCCATCAACACGGTGAACAGCGCCATGGGCCAGATGGGTGCAGTACAAAACCGCTTCCAGTCGGTGGTGACCAACCTGCAGACCAGTGTGCAGAACCTGACGGCTGCGCAAAGCCGGATTCAGGACACGGACTTTGCCGCAACCACGGCAAGCCTCACCCAGGCCCAGATTCTGCAGCAAGCCGGTACCGCCATGTTGGCGCAGGCCAACGCCATGCCCAATGCGGTGCTGACGCTGCTGAAGTAATCCGGCATGGGGTATTGAGTGAAACAGTCTGGTTGATGGGAATATATTCCCGTCAACCAGATTTTTGACTTGTAGAGGATAATGATGATTATCCAGAATTTGGGTAGCGCAATGCCAACGACCCCGCCCCCAGGCGATGGGTCGATTTCGTCATTTGTGCCTGCGGCAGGCGGCGCACCGCCACCCGCCGAGCCTCCCGGGCTACCGCCAGTAGTCCAGGCGCAGGGGGGCCAGGGCGCATCGGCGCAAAGCGCGGCACAGGTCAAGGCGGCGGTGGACAGCATCAATCAGTCCATGCAGTTCAGCAACCGTGGTCTGACGTTCAGCGTGGATCAGAGCACCAAGGAAACCGTGGTGAAAGTGGTGGAAGAGGGCACCGGAACGGTCATCAAGCAGATTCCCTCAGAGCAGGCCCTGGCCATTGCCAAGGCCATTGACGACAGCCTGCAGCAGGAGGCCGGCTCGCTGATCCGGCAAAAGGCCTAGGAGCATTTCATGGCAGTGACTTCTTCGAATTCAGTCATCTCCGCGGCACCGGTCACGACAAACTCGATTGACGTTTCCAGCATCGTCAGCCAGTTGATGACGGTGGAAAGCCAGCCGGTGACCCTGCTGCAAAAGCAGGTGGCCAGCTATCAGACCCAGATCACTGCCGTGGGCACAGTGCAGGGTGCGCTCTCCTCGTTTCAGACCGCTGTGCAGGGACTGACCGCCGCAAGCCAGTTTCAGGCACTCAAGGCGGCCTCGTCGGATCCTTCGCTGGGGGTGTCGGCCGCCAGCAATGCAGCCGTGGGCACCTATTCCGTGGGCGTGTCGGCGCTAGCCCAGGCGCAGAGTCTGGTGGCTGCAGGCCAAACCAGTTCGACCGCCGCGATTGGCAGCGGTGCCTCCACCACGCTGACATTCAACTTTGGCACCATCAGCGGCGGCACACTCAGTAGCGGTACCTACAGCGGTGCCACGTTCACGCCCAATGGTAACGCCACGAAAACCGTCACCATCAACGGCAGCAACAACTCACTCTCCGGCATTGCCGCAGCCATCAACGCTGCCAACATGGGAGTAACGGCCAGCATCGTCAACGATGGCAGTGCATCGCCTTATCGCCTGGTGCTGACCGGGCCCTCAGGGGCCAGCAACAGCATGCAGATTTCCGTCAGCGGGGATGCCACCTTGGGCAGTCTGCTCAATGAGAATCCTGCAGGTACGCAAGACCTGACGCAAACCGCTGCAGCGCAGAATGCCCAACTGACCGTGAATGGCATTGCGGTCACCCAAAGCACCAATACGGTGACCAACGTCATCCAGGGTTTGACGCTCAATCTTGGCGCGATCACGACCACACCGGCGACGGTGAGCGTTGCAAACGACAGCACGGGCATCACATCGGCCATCAATTCCTTCGTCACGGCCTATAACGCGCTGAACACGACCATCCAGAGTGTGACCAGTTTCAACAGCGCTACCGGCACGGGTGGCGTGCTGATGGGTGACCCCATGGTCAACGCCATCCAGACGCAGATGCACGCAGCGCTGAACCGTGCCATCGGCAATACCACCACCACCTATTCCACGCTGTCCGAGATCGGGGTGACGTTCCAGAAAGATGGCAGCCTTGCAGTCAATAGCACCCAGCTCAACAATGCCATCAGTACCAATTCCAGCGATATTGCCAGTCTTTTCGCCACCGTTGGCAAGGCGACCGACAGCCTGGTGAGCTTTACGGCGGCAGGCAGCGCCACGCAACCGGGCAACTATGCCGTCAACGTCACCCAGCTGGCCACCCAGGGCAGCCTGACCGGCTCGGCGGCGGCAGGGTTGACGATCACCCAGGGCAGCAATGACACGTTGAACCTGGCCGTGGATGGTATTGCCACCACCATCGTGGTCCCCCCTGGCACCTATACTGCAGCATCCCTTGCGACACAGTTGCAGTCCCTCATTGACGGCTCGTCAGGACTGACGGCAGCGGGTAAATCCGTATCCGTTACCCAGAATGCGGGAGTGCTGGACATTACGGCCAGCGATTATGGATCAACCTCCAGTGTGGCTGTCACGGGAGGCAATGCCAGTGCGGGGCTGCTGGGGTCCACCCCAGCCCAGAGCAATGGGCATGATGTGGCGGGTTCGATCAATGGCCAGTCGGCTACGGGTAGCGGGCGGACGTTGACTTCCATTGCCGGCAACAGCAATGGACTGGCGATCCAGATAGCAGGTGGGGCCACTGGCAGCCGGGGCACCGTGGGCTATTCGCAGGGGTATGCAGTCACGCTCAATAACATCGCCACTTCAATGCTGGATCCTTACACCGGTCCCATTGCCGCTGAAACCAATGGTCTCAATACCACGGTCAACGGCATCAATAATCAGATCACGGCATGGCAAAGCCGCCTCACCAATATCCAGGCAGCACTGACCGCCCAGTATTCGGCGTTGAACGTTACCTTGGGCACCATGAGTCAGACCAGTTCCTATTTGACGCAACAATTGGCACAACTTCGTTAAGGCAGGCGAACTATGAATGCGACAGCAAAACTCAGGGCCTATACCGATGTGGGTATTGAAACCGGTGTCAGCTCGGCCGACCCCCACAAGTTGATCCTGCTGCTCTATCAGGGGGCCTTGCTGGCCATTGCCGCCGCCAAAAATCACCTGCTGCGCAAGGAAATTGCAGCCAAGGGAAAATCCATCTCGCATGCCATCTCCATCATCGATGCTGGCCTCAAGGCCAGTCTCAACAAGGAGGTTGGAGGCGACCTGGCACATAACCTGGCTGCGCTCTATGACTACATGTGCCAGCGCCTGGTGTATGCCAATCTCCACAATGATGGCGCTACACTGGATGAAGTGAGCCGCTTGCTGGCGGAGCTGCGTGGGGCTTGGGAGAGCATACGCAAGACCCAGGAAGTTGATTCAGGACAGGGAACGATTCACCGTGCTCAGCCGGAACCCGCTGTGCCGGTACGCCCCACTGCCCTGGTGTACGGGAGAGGGTGATTGTCATGAATCCGGTGATTGAAAATTATGAATCACTCTCGCGGCTGATGGGACAGATGAGTGACGCGGCAACCCAGGGTCAGTGGGATCACCTGATTGCCCTGGAAAAGCAATGTCGCCAGCGTGTGGAAATCATGAAAGCCGCGGATGGGCAGGCCGCGTTGGTGGAGGATGACGCCAGAAAACGCAAAGCGGCACTGATTCGCAAGATTCTGGCCGATGATGCCGTCATTCGCAGCCATACCCAGTCCTGGATGGAACAGTTACAACGCGTCATGCGCACCACCCACCAGGAGCAGCAGGTGCGGCGTGCCTACGCGGGGGGCTGAAATGCATGATCCCCACGGAAATTCTCAGTGCACTGAAAGCCTATGCGCTTTCCAGGGAAACCCTTCCCGTAGCGGCCACTGATCCTGCCCAGGCGCCCACTCAGGGGGCGCTGACCTCCTCGTGGGCTCAGGGTCAGAAGCTGCAAGGGGCGGTACTGGCTGAAGTGTCCCCCGGGCTCTTCACGGTTCGGGTGGCCAACCAACTGGTGCAGATGAAGCTTCCTGCCCTGGTGCATGCGGGCGACACCGTGGAACTGCAGGTGGTGTCACTGCAGCCCAGGCTGACTTTCAGCATGGTAGCTTCCGCCAACCCCTTGTCCACGTCCCAGCAATTGAGCACGACGGCGCGCATGCTCTCGGCCTTGTCGCAGCAGCAGCCCGAAAAAGCCTCGGTGGGCGCGGCACCGAAACCGCCACTCGTGACAACCGCGGAGCCCCCCCAGGCCCAGCCCCTGGCCAACCTGCTGCGAGAAGCCATCAACAACAGCGGCCTGTTCTATGAAGCGCACCAGGCCCAGTGGGTGGAAGGCGGACGCTCCACCACACAACTGCTGCAGGAGCCGCAAAATCAGCCTGTGCTGGTCGCAACAAAACCAGCTGCCAGCTCCGCCATGCCGGCGGTGCCCGAAGTTGCCGCGCCATCATCGCAACCCGTGAGCATGACCATTCCGCCCCATTTGCAGGCCCTCGTCCAGCAGCAGCTCAGTACGCTGGAAACCGGGCAGATCCTCTGGCAGGGCCAGGTGTTTCAAAACCAACCCCTTCAATGGCAAATCTGGCAGCAGTCAGGCCAGGGGCAAACCACGGGCTCCGAGCAGGAACGCACCTGGGCGACCTCGCTCCAGTTGGAGTTGCCCAACCTGGGGAGCGTCACCGCCCAGATGCGTTTTTCTCCAGGCGGGATGAGTCTTACGCTTGATGCCCGTTCAGACCAGACACGCGCGCTGCTGGGTGGTGCCAGTTCGCGACTTGTGTCGGCGCTGACCGAGGCCGGGCTCAAGGTCAACAGTGCCCTGGTGGTTCAGCATGAATCCTCCTGACAAGAAACGCCAAAGCGCGGTGGCCCTGGCCTATCAGGGTAACGACAGTGCGCCGCGCGTGGTGGCCAAGGGGCGCGGCCTGATTGCCCAGGCCATCATCGAGCGCGCGCGTGAACACGGTGTGTTTGTGCACGAATCCGAAGAACTGGTGGGCCTGCTCATGCAAGTGGAGCTGGATCAGGGCATTCCGCCGCAGCTCTATCTGGCCGTTGCTGAATTACTGGCTTGGCTGTATCGTCTGGAGCGCGGAGAGTCCACGGTAAATGAGAAACCCAAGCCATGAGCAACGAAGTATCCCTGACGATCGAGCTGTTCCCCGGAGGCGACGAAGAACAATTTGAAGTGCGATCACCCCGGGAGATTTTTTTCATTCTTCGTGACATCGAGAAGAACTCGGCCCGTGCTGCCCTCTATTACGACAAGCGCAGGAAGTTCATCCTGACCTCGGTGATCGAGGTGGACGAAGGGGGGATATGGCTGGATGCCTCGCAAAACCACGAAGAAAACGTCCAGGTGGCCAGAAGCGGCCGATGCATTTTCGTGAGCTCGCACCATCAGGCCAAGGTGCAATTCGAGATCGACCAACTGGAGTTGGGCCAGCGGGATGATCTGGAAGCGTTCTACCTTCCCCTTCCTGACTATCTGTTGCGTATCCAGCGTCGGGATTACTACAGGTTGTTCCTGCCCGCCGGTGCACTCAAATGCATTTTGACCCTGGAGGGCAATCCGCCGCGCCGCCGGGAATTGTCCGTCAGGGATATCAGCCGAGGGGGCATTGCCCTATACTGCGAGGAGAATGATCAGGATCTACAGCCCGGAAAAATCATTCCGGGGTGCAGGATCTGGCTGGATAAGGACATGGAGCTTACGGTGGGGATTCAGGTTCGGTACGTTTCTTTGACCCAGCTGCAATCCGGGGGCGGGCGGGGGTGTGCAGGCTGTGGTTTTATCGATCTGGACGGCAGGATGGGTATTTTGCTGCAACGCTACATTACCCAGCAGCAGAAAGCCAATCTGCTGTAACAGGCGAGGCCGCCAGACATGGCTTTGACGACGTCAAACCTGCATGTTCATGATTTCGTTATAGGCAGCCACGACCTTGTTGCGCACCTGTATCGTGGTTTGCAGCGCAATATTGGCCTTTTGCATGCCAATCATGGCGTCACTCAGGCTGACCTGAGGGTCCCCCAGGGTAAAGCGCTGTTCCAGACTGTCTGCCTGGTTTTGCACCTGGGCCACCTGGTCCAGGGACGCCTTCAGGGCGCTGGCAAAATCAACACCCCCTGCGCCGGTTGCAGGGGAGGCGGCAGGACTGACGTCGCCCTGGGCGGCAACCATGGCGGCGCGCATCTGGGCCAGCAGACCATCAATTGCAGGAACGTTCATGGGGGGCTCCACGGGTCATGCCGAAACCTTATCATCCGGGTGGAGGGGCCCAATCGGGGAATAGCCTCCGGATTACCCCCCTGTTTAACCCAATAACCCGATAGGGGCCGGAGATAATGGGCCTGATGAGGTTTCCGGACGTATTGATCCACAGCTGATGACATGGCAGAAAATAACTTCGCATCCCCCTTGATGCAGTCGCTGGGCCAGATGTCAGGCCAGCAAAAGATGGGACTGCTCATGGCCGTGGCCGCCCTGATCGCAGTGTCGGTTGGACTGTGGCTATGGGGTTCGACGCCAGACTATCGCGTGCTGTACAGCAACCTCTCCGATCGGGATGGCGGCGCCATCATTGACTCCCTGCAGCAGATGAACGTGCCCTACAAGTTTGCCGAAGGCGGTGGGGCGCTGCTGGTTCCCGCCAATCAGGTCCATGAAGTGCGCCTGCGCCTTGCCTCGCAGGGGTTGCCCAAAGGCGGAACCGTAGGCTTTGAGTTGATGGAAAACCAGAAATTCGGCACCAGCGAATTTTTGGAACAGGTCAACTACAAGCGAGCCCTGGAGGGTGAGCTGGCACGCTCCGTACAGACCCTGGCGTCAGTCCAATCGGCTCGCATCCATCTGGCTATCCCCAAGCCCACCGTCTTCGTCAAGGACCAGCAAAGCCCGGGCGCCTCCGTGGTGCTGGCCCTGTACCCGGGACGGACCCTGGATGCCGGTCAGGTGAACGCCGTGGTGCACCTCATTTCCAGTAGCGTGCCCAACATGCCGGCCAAAAACGTGACGGTGGTGGACCAAAACGGCACGCTGCTTTCGGCCCCATCGGAAAACAACAATGGCATCCTGGATGCCAGCCAGATCAAGTATGTACACGAACTCGAGCAGGATTTCAGCAAGCGCATCGAGGCCATGGTGGCGCCCCTCGTGGGTGCCAAAAACGTGCATGCCCAGGTCACGGCCGATGTCGACTTTACCCAGGCTGAACAGACCGCTGAAATCTACAAGCCCAACCAGCCGCCCAACCAGGCTGCCGTCCTGAGCCAGCAAATGCTGGAATCCAGTAACCCCAGCGGTGTCCAGCAGGGAACGGGCATTCCCGGAGCGCTCACCAACCAGCCCCCGGTTCCGGCCACCGCACCCCTGACAACGCCACCCCCTGCCCCGGCTCCCGCCCCGGCCAATGCAAAGAATGCCCCCGCCGCGGGCGCCACGCCCGCGGCTGCACCGGCTACGGCCCAGAATACGGCCAGCACGCGCAAGGAATCGACCACCAATTTTCAGGTGGATCGCACCATCAGCCACACCAAGCTGCCGGTGGGAGCCATTCGCCGCCTCTCCGTGGCCGTCGTGCTGAACAACCGCACCATCACGGATAGCGCCGGCAAGGTCAGTACCCGACCACTGAGCGACAGCGAAAAGACGCAAATCACCACCCTGGTCAAGGATTCCGTGGGCTTTGATGAAAAGCGCGGAGACACGCTAAGCCTGCTCAACAGCCCCTTCGATGAGCAGAAAGAGGTCCTGGCCGACGTGCCGCTGTGGAAACAGCCCGAAACGCTGGCTATGGGCAGGGAAGGACTGAAATATGTCGCCATCGCGGGCGTGACCTTGTTCCTGCTGCTGGGGATCATTCGGCCAGCCTTCAGGAACCTGACCCGGGTGCTGGCAACCGTGCCTGCCCCGCGCGTTCAGGGAAATGACGCCATGGCCATGAATGGCGAGGGGCTGGGGCAGGCCCAGTACGCTGCCGCATCCTATGAATCCAATCTGGGAACGGCCAAGCAGTTGGCGCAACAGGATCCAAAAATAGTCGCCTCCGTGGTCAAGGAATGGGTGGCCGGCAATGAGTGATGCCGGGATCAACAAGAGCGCCATCCTGCTCATGACCATTGGCGAGAATGAGGCTGCCGAAGTCCTGAAACACCTGGAGCCCAAGGAGGTACAGAAGATCAGCGCCGCCATGGTGGCATTGAAGGGGTTGTCGCGTAATGAGATTTCCGGCGTGTTCGAGGAGTTTCACCAACTGGCCTCAAGGAAGACCACCATTGGCATGAACTCCTCGGACTACATCCGCAACATGCTGACGCGCGCCCTTGGTGACGATAAGGCGGCGGGACTGATCGACCGCATCCTGCACGGGGGAGACACCAGCGGCATCGAAAGCCTGAAATGGATGGATGCAGCATCCATTGCCGAGCTGATCGGCAACGAACACGCGCAGATCATTGCCACGATTCTGGTGCATCTTGAACCCGACCTTTGCGCAGAGGTCCTGGGCTTCCTGACGGAGCGCACCCGCAACGACGTCATCCTGCGCATCGCCACCCTGGACGGTGTGCAGCCCGTAGCGCTGCGCGAACTCAACGACGTGTTGACCAAACTGCTGACGGGCAATGCAGCAGCCAAGAAACGCATCAAGGGGGGGTCGCGCGCTGCGGCAGAAATCCTCAATTTCATGGGTGGTGCGCTGGAGGGCTCGGTCATCGAAGCCGTGCGCGGTTATGACCCCGATCTCGCACAAAAGATCATTGACGAGATGTTCGTATTCGACAACCTGATCGACATCGATGACCGCGGCATCCAGCTCATCCTGCGCGAAATCCAGTCCGAGTCCCTGATCGTGGCACTCAAGGGCGCCAGTCCGGAACTTCGCGAGAAGATTTTCAGGAACATGTCCCAGCGCGCAGCAGACATGATGCGCGAGGATCTGGATGCCAAAGGCCCGGTTCGCTTGAGTGAAGTGGAGGCCGAGCAGAAGGAAATCCTCAAGATCGTCAGGCGCATGGCCGATGAGGGGCAGATTGCCATGGGCGGAAAAGCGGATGAAGCCTATGTCTGAGATCGACATCCCGAAAGAGCAGTTGACTGCCTATCAACGCTGGGAACTGCCAAGCTTTGATGGCACGGGCACGCCGGACCAGCATCCCAGGCTGGCTGCGGGCGGTCTTCCCACCGCAGCCGAGCTGGAGCAGATACATCAGCAGGCGCATGAAGAAGGCTATCGCGCAGGGCATGCAGAGGGCATGCGGCAGGCAGCACAGGAAAGCCTCCGCATTGTCGAGGTGATGGCAAATCTGGACGCGCAGTTGAAACAGGTGGATCAGCAGGTGGTGCAGGTACTGCTCGACCTCGCCCTGGAAGTGGCGCGCCAGATGGTGCGCCAGGCGCTTCAGGTCAGGCCGGAACTGCTTTTCAAGGTGGTCAATGATGCCGTGTCGAGCCTGCCGCATTTCAACCAGACCGCGCACCTCATCCTGCACCCTGAAGATGCTGTCCTGGTCCGGGCTGGGATGGGGGACCAGTTGACGCACTCGGGCTGGAAGATTTTTGAGGAACCGGGCATGATGCGCGGCGGTTGTCGGGTGGAGACCGCGCATAGCCAGATCGATGCCACCCTGCCCAAGCGGTGGCAGCAAATAGTGGCCTACATCGCGCAAGATAGCGCGTGGCTGGAATCATGAACGCCCCCAACCGACATCTCAAGAACTGGCTGGCAGGCCTGGAGGCAGCCAGGGAAGTGGTGTCGCAGTCTCATTCCCTGCGCATCAGCGGGCAGCTCACCCGGGTGACGGGCCTCGTCATGGAGGCGGTGGGGCTCAAGATGCCGGTGGGCAGCACCTGCGTCATCGAACTGCCTGGACATCGGGTGGAGGCTGAAGTCGTGGGGTTTTCAGGGGATAAACTGTTCCTGATGCCGGAAAACGATGTGCAGGGCTTGTTGCCCGGTGCCCGCGTTGTCCCGGCCGAACCCGCACAGGGCCCCATATTCTCCGGAAAGCGCGGCGCACGCCGGCGTCGCGCCAGCGACATGGTGCGCCATTTGCCCGTGGGGCCCTCGTTGCTGGGACGCGTCCTGGACGGCGCAGGGCGCCCCCTGGATGCGCTGGGTCCACTGGCCGAAGAGGAAACCGCACCGTTGCAAAGCCGTCCCATCAACCCGCTGGATCGAGCACCCATCCGGGAATCGCTGGATGTGGGGGTACGCGCCATCAACACCCTGTTGACGGTGGGGCGAGGCCAGCGCATGGGCCTGTTTGCCGGCAGTGGCGTTGGAAAAAGCGTGCTGCTGGGCATGATGGCGCGTTACACCAGCGCCGATGTCATCGTGGTGGGACTGATTGGCGAACGCGGACGCGAAGTGCTGGAATTCATCACCGACATCCTGGGCCCCGAGGGACTGGCGCGTTCGGTGGTGGTGGCTGCCCCTGCGGATACCAGCCCGCTGATCCGGCTGCAGGGAGCGGCCTATGCCACAACCATTGCCGAGTACTTCAGGGATCAGGGACGAAACGTGCTGCTGATCATGGATTCCCTGACGCGCTATGCCATGGCGCAACGCGAAATTGCCTTGGCCATCGGCGAACCCCCGGCCACCAAGGGCTATCCTCCCTCGGTTTTTGCCAAGTTGCCCAAATTGGTGGAAAGAGCTGGCAACGGAACCGTGGGCGGCGGGTCGATCACGGCGTTCTACACGGTACTTACCGAAGGCGATGACCAGCAGGACCCCATTGCAGACAGTGCGCGCGCCATTCTCGATGGACACATCGTTCTGTCGCGACGCCTTGCGGAGCAGGGGCATTATCCTGCCATCGACATCGAAGCCTCGATCAGCCGCGCCATGAACCATCTGGTACCGGCGCAGCATTACAGCCAGGTCCAGCGTTTCAAACACCTGTATGTTCATTATCAGCGCAATCGCGACCTGATCAGCGTCGGTGCCTATGTCAACGGCACCGACGCGCTGCTGGATGAAGGCATTGCGCGCTACCCCCGCATGGAAAAATTCCTGACCCAGGGGATGTATGAACATGAGCCTTACGCTGCGGCCATGGCAGCCTTTGGCGAGTTATTTCACGGCAATCCTTGAGCATTCATAACCCATGACCAAAACATTTTCACTGCAGCCCCTCGTAGACTTGTCGCATCACAAGAATGATGCTGCCGCGTTGAAATTGGGACAACTGAACCAGAAGCAGCAGGCCGAACAAAAAAAACTGGAAACGCTGCTCCAGTTTCGTCGCGACTACCAGAACAAGTTTCGTGAGGCCACGCAGAGCGGCATGGACCAGAACGGCCTGCGCAATTTCCAGAGCTTTCTGGATCGGCTGGACGAAGCCATTCAACAGCAGCGCGGCGTGATTGAGCAGGCCACCCAGTCGTTTGCCAACGGCCGTGATGAACTCCATCAGGCCCAACGCGCCATGAAGTCCTTCGACACGCTGGCGCAGCGTCATGCCGAAACGGTCAGGCAGCAGAACAACCAGACCGACCAAAAACTGCAGGATGAACAAAGTGGGCGTTTTGCCGCCAGAAACGACGAGTCAACCGACAAACCCTGAACCCGGAAGCCACGACCATGCAAAATCTGCCCATCAGCCTTAACGTCACGCCGGTTGCGACCACCCAAGCGGTACAGTCACAGGCTGCAACGTCTCATCAGACTCAAGCGTCCCAGGCCACGGCAGGCGCCCCGGACAATGCAGCAGCACC
This sequence comes from Ferrovaceae bacterium, assembly GCA_027442615.1. GTDB lineage: Bacteria > Pseudomonadota > Gammaproteobacteria > Burkholderiales > Ferrovaceae > JAJZRV01. Next base: position 84,321 of record DAIBBI010000029.1, read on the forward strand.
GTCGTCGGGAGAGAACTTCAACACCGTGCTGGCGCGACAGCTTGCCACAGAGGCGGGCGGGGCAACGACCGGGGATGGCAAGAGCGCATCGGCGCCGCTTGCAGGGAATGTGCTGGTTGTCGCCGCCGTGGCCGATAAGACCACCAAGCCAACAGACAAACAGGGGGCGTCAGCCGCCGTCGATGGCGTGACCGCGGCAGCACAAAGCGGGATGATGGCATTGATGGCAACGCCCATGATCGCTGCAGAATCAAAACCCGCAGTGACTTCCCTGCCTGAAACCGGGGTCCCTTCCGGCACCAGTACGTCAAACGCACAATCCCTTCTAAGCCAGCTCCAGGCGGACGAAACCACGGGCGCAGCAGGCAAGGCGATGATGGCTCAATCCACGGTGCCCGCCGCCGGCGCAACGAACCCATCTGTCACCCAGGATCTGAAGTTCAGCACGGCCATGCAGATTGCAGCAGATCTGCATGCAACGGGGTTGACCATGGATCAGAACCAGACCGTCGTGTCACCCGATCCCGCCAAGGATGCCCGGTTGCTGGCCCAGTCCGTGGCACAGGCACAGAATCAGGTGGCTGGTTCCCAGTTGCCCGTCGCCAATCCCGCCCAGAACCTGACGGTGAACACGCCGGTAGGCAGCAACCGCTGGAGCGAAGACCTGGGACAGAAAATCACCTGGATGGCCAGCGGTAGTCAGCAAAGTGCAGAACTGCACCTCAACCCGCCCGACCTCGGCCCGCTGAATGTGGTGCTGCACGTCAGCGGCGATCAGGCCACGGCCATGTTTACCTCGCCGCATGCCGCAGTACGGGATGCGGTGGAACAGGCCCTGCCCAAACTAAGGGAAATGCTGGCAGGTAATGGCATCATGCTAGGCAATGCTTCAGTCAATGATCAGGGGCGTCAGAGCGGTCAAAACGGGTTTTCCGGGGGAGGAAGGTCGTCCTCTTCGTCCAGCAGCGGTGCCAATGAGGTATCCTCTGTGAAGCAAGGCATAAGACCGGTTTCCATGCTCCAAAACCAGGGGCTGGTGGACACTTTTGCCTGAGGCACGTTTAAAACCTCAAGGAACCTGAAATGGCCCGAGACGATAAAAAGCCATCGGAAGCACCTGCAGCAAAGCCCAAAAAAAGGCTGCTGCTCATCATCATTGCCGCAGTCATTGCATTGGCAGCGGCAGGGGGAGCCGCATGGTATTTCTTGAAAGGAAAATCTTCGGGCGATGAGCAAAAGCTGCAGTCGGTGGCATCCTTGACACCCATTTTCATTCCGCTCGATCCCTTTACCGTCAACCTGCAACGTGAAGACGGGGATCGCGTACTGCAGGTGGGGCTCTCCTTCAAGCTTTACAACGCAGAACTGCCCGAAAAGATCAAGGCGGCAATGCCCGAGATTCGCAGCAACCTGCTGTTGCTGCTATCCAGCAAACACGCCTCCGAACTGGTGAGTGTGGAGGGCAAGAAGAAGCTCGCCAATGAAATCATCGTGGCTGTGGACAACATTCTGGGCATTCCCCAAGCAGCACCAAAGCCTGTGCCTGCTGCCAGTGCTGCTGCTGCACCGGCGCCTGCCGTTCCGGCGCCTGCCGAGGGGGCTTCTGCGCCACAGCCCGGAGTCGTTGCGGAGGGGGCAACGGCACCCGCTGCAGCGCCCGCTGAAGCGCCAGCGGCGCCCGTTGCTGCCGAGCCTCCGGCAGAAACCAGGCCCAATCCCAATGCCGAAGTCCGCGAAGGGATTGTAGGTGTGCTGTTTACGTCATTCATCATTCAGTGAGCCCTGACGATGGCGGATGAATTTCTTTCACAGGAAGAAGTCGACTCCCTCTTGCGGGGGGTTTCCGGCGAGCATGACGATGCCGAAAAACCTGCGGAAGACAACGGAGAGGTCCGTCCCTACAGCCTGGGAAAGCAGGAGCGCATCGTGCGTGGGCGCATGCCCACCATGGAAATCGTCAATGAACGCTTTGCGCGCCTGTTCAGGATAGGCCTGTTCAATTTGATGCGCCGTACCGCCGATGTCTCGGTGGGACAGTTGCGGATCAGCAAGTTCAGCGAGTTCATCCGTAACCTTCCGGTGCCCACCAACATCAACATTGTGCATGCCAATCCGTTGCGCGGTAATGCTTTGTTTGTATTTGACCCCAATCTGATTTTTCTGGTGGTCGACAACATGTTTGGCGGGGATGGCCGGTTTCATACCCGGGTGGAGGGGCGGGAATTTACCCAGACCGAGCACCGCATCATTCAAAAGCTGATCGCCACGGTCTTCGAGGCCTATGGCAAGGCCTGGGAAGCCGTTTATCGTTTGGAGTTTGAATTCGTCCGATCTGAAATGAATCCGCAGTTCGCTAATATTGCCACCCCCAACGAGGTGGTCATCGTGACCACATTTGAAATTGAATTCAGTGGCATTGGGGGGGCCTTTCATATCTGCATGCCCTATTCCATGATCGAACCGATTCGGGAGCTGCTCTACAGCACCATGCAGGGCGACCACCTGGCGGTGGACAAGCGCTGGCTGCAAATGCTGTCCAGGCAGGTGCAGTCGGCGAATGTCGAGGTGGTGGCGGTATTGGGCGAGGCCCGCGTGAAAGTGGAGCGGCTGCTGCAGCTCAAGCCCGGCGACGTGCTGCCCCTGGAAATCGGAGAAAACGTGATGGCCCTCATCGATAACGTTCCCGTGATGGAGTGCAAGTATGGAGTGTTCAACAATCAGTACGCCCTCAAGGTGGAAAAAATGCTTTCCAACGCGATGGGTGGAACGAATCAGGGAGGATGATCATGCCCAATGAAGCAGGCGAAATCAGCGCTGACGATTGGGGTGCGGCTCTGGCCGAACAGACTGCTGCGGAAGCTGCAACTGCACCGGTGTCTGAACCGCAACCCGTGGCCCAGCCACATATGTTCGAGAAATTTGGCTCCGATGTTGGCCTGGCCGCGCACAATGACCTGGAAATGATCATGGACATCCCGGTTCAGCTGACGGTGGAGCTGGGGCGGACCAAGATGCCCATCAAAAACCTGCTGCAACTGGCTCAGGGTTCCGTGGTTGAATTGTCAGGAATGGCGGGTGAGCCGCTGGATGTGCTGATCAATGGATTTTTGATTGCCCAGGGCGAAGTCGTCGTGGTGAATGACAAGTTTGGCATCCGTCTCACCGACATCATCACGCCCTCAGAGCGTATCCGCCGTCTCAATCGATAATCATGATGAACCGAATCCTGTTGTTTCTGACCTCCTGTGCCGTCACGGGGGTGCTGGCTGCCGACAGCCCACGGCCCGCTTATACGCCACCTTCCGTGCTGTCACTGGAGAGTGTGCTGCAGGTGGTTTTCAGCCTGCTGCTGGTGCTGGGTATCGTGGCACTGGTGGCCTGGCTACTCAAGCGGGTGAGCTTGCCCCAGCAAAGCGCGGGGCGTCAGCTCAAGGTCATCAGCAATCTCGCTGTGGGGCAGCGTGAGCGGGTCGTCGTGGTGGAAATCCAGGAAACCTGGCTGGTGCTGGGCGTTGCCCCGGGACAGGTGCAAACGCTGCATACCCTGCCGCGACAGGGTTCGGGGCCGCGACATGACGCGTAGCAACTTTCTGAAGTCGTTCTGTTTGCTAACGCTGTGGATACTGGTGCCGGCAGCCTGGGCTGCCACTCCGGGGATCGCCGGGATTACCAGTGCGCCCGCCCCTGGGGGTGGGCAGACTTATTCGCTCAGCCTGCAAACGTTACTGCTTTTGACGTCGCTGGCCTTCCTGCCGGCCATCCTGTTGATGATGACGGGATTTACGCGCATCATCATCGTGCTCTCGTTGCTGCGCTCGGCCTTGGGTACGCAGTCATCGCCCCCGAACCAGGTGCTGATTGGGTTGGCCCTGTTTTTGACCTTCTTTGTCATGTCACCGGTGTTTGACAAGATCTATACGGAGGCCTGGCAGCCGTACTCGGAAAACAAGCTGTCGCTGGACCAGGCCGTAGACCGTGGGGCTGCGCCACTCAGGGCCTTCATGCTGCGCCAGACACGAGAAACGGATCTGGCCCTGTTCGTGCGCATTTCCAACAGTGAGCCCTTGCAAAGCCCAGAACAGGTTCCCCTCAAGATTCTGGTTCCTGCCTATGCCACCAGCGAACTCAAGACGGCCTTTCAGATCGGATTCGTCATTTTCATTCCCTTCCTGATCATTGACATGGTGGTGGCCAGTGTCCTGATGTCCATGGGGATGATGATGGTTTCTCCCGCGGTCATTTCACTACCGTTCAAATTGATGTTGTTTGTACTGGCAGACGGCTGGAATCTGTTGATCGGTTCGCTGGTGCAGAGCTTTTATACCTGAGGACCATTCGCACCATGACTCCTGAAAGCATCATGACTTTGGGGCGCCAGGCACTGGAACTGACCATCATGGTTTCTGCCCCCCTGCTGGTGACCGCCCTGGGGATTGGCCTGTTGATCAGTATTTTCCAGGCAGCCACCCAGATCAATGAAATGACGCTGTCCTTCATCCCAAAGCTGATAGGCATGGTGCTGGTGCTGATTGTTTCGGGACCCTGGATGATCGGATTGATGGTGGATTACATTCGCCGCCTGTTTACCAGCATTCCGGGCATGGTGGGCTAGGACGCGCATGATCAGCTTCACCAGCGCGCAATGGTCTGCCTGGCTTGCAGCATTCATTTTTCCGCTGGCGCGCATCCTCGCCGTCATTGCGAGCACGCCGCTTCTGGGTGACAAGGAAGTGCCGTTGCAGGTCAGAATCGGGCTTGGGGTGTTGCTTACGGTGATAGTGGCGCCGACATTGCAGATTCCCGCAGCAATTGATCCAGGTTCACTGCAGGGGCTGCTGATGCTGCTGGAACAGGTTTTGGTGGGCGTGGTGATGGGATTCACCGTGCGCATCATCTTTACAGCGGTGGAAATGGCGGGGGAGGTGGCAGGACTGCAAATGGGTCTAGGTTTTGCGAGTTTTTACGATCCGCAGAATGCCTCATTCCAGCCTGTACTGGCCCAGTTTCTGGGCGTGATCGTCTCCCTGGCGTTTTTGGCCATGGATGGCCATCTGCTTGTGTTGGCAGCACTCGCCGACAGCTTTCAAAGCTTTCCCATCGGTACCGCCATGCCCTCGGCAACGGGGCTTCATACGCTCGTGTCCTGGTCTGGCAGCCTCTTTGCCGACGCCCTGCAGATTTCGCTACCGATCCTCGCGGCATTGATGATGACCAACCTGGCGCTTGGGATACTCACCCGCAGCGCACCGCAACTCAATCTCTTTGCCGTGGGTTTTCCCATTACGCTGGGCATGGGATTTTTGGTTCTGGCCCTCTCAATGCCCTACTTCAGGCCATTGATTGAACATTTCTCCCATGCCGGATTGAGCGCGATGCAACATGTGGCGCAACAGCTGGGTCGCTAAACCTGGGTGCTGACGAGGTTTCCTGTGGCGCCATGACTCTGCATGTTTTGCGCCAGGGACTGCAGGAAAGTCGTGAGGTTGGCCTGGCTACCCGTAACCCCCTGGGTGGTGGTCAAAAGATTTTGAAAGCTCTGCTGCAAGGCCGTATCCGCCGCACCGAGGGCGCTGGTGGCGCTCGAGGATCCTGTGGTGCCAGAAGTGCCAGGCGTGCCACTGGCGGTGGTCAATTGCTGGATCAGGCTTTGCAATTCCGTCTGAATCTGGCCCGCCCCACCGCTGCCATGATGGTGGTGGCCACGCCCCCCGGCATGTACGCCCGTGATGCTGCTATTGCTGCTACCCAACGAAGCCAGGGATTGACCCTGTGCCTGAAGTGCGGCAAACAGGCTCTGCAAAAAATTTCCCAGTGCCTGTTGTGCGCTGGTGTCGGTCGCTGACGGGGTCCCTGTGGCTGAACTGCTGCCACTGGTCGACGAGGAGGTGGCGCTGTTTGAAGAACTGCTGCTGGAGGGGATGGTCACCCCGATCTGGGAGAGGGCCTGGCTGATGGCCGAAGCAAATCCGCCGACTTGCCCTGCTGCGCCTGATCTGCTGCCGTCCCCATCGCCATCTCCCCCCGCGCCTGAAGGTTGATTGACCCCCCTCAGGGAATTGATCTGGGGAAAATAGTTGCTGCCTTGAATGCCGCCAATTGCCATGGAAATTCTCCAGGTAAATTACATGTAGTTGAATAGGGATAGACCGGAAACGGTTTTGAATGATTGCATGGCAGCCTGCAGGCCCAGTTGTTGCTGGCTGAGCTGGCTGAGTGCCTTGGTGTAGTCAAGATCCTGAAGTTGCGACAAGGTGGTCTGGTACTGCAATCCAAGCGCACTGCCGGCAGACTGCAACGCAGTGAGGGTATTGAGATTCGAGCCAATTGCGGCGCGTACCGTCAGCACCTGGTTGAGCCCCTGATTCAGATTTCCGGACGCCAGATTCAACTGCTGCGTGAATGCGGCTGACGAGGCCGGATTGCCCGCAGTGATGGGAGCATTGAGGGTGGTAATCAGGTTTTGAATGGTCTGGAACAGGGACACGTTGGCGCTGGGTACGATCGTGAAGGTGTCGCCGCTTGCTGGTGCGCCCTGGATGTTGAACTGCACGCCATTAAAACTGATGGATTGGCCGCTGGTGTATGGTTGATTGGGCAAAGGCAGGCTTGTGGCCGGCAAGGAGGCGCCCGAGGGGTCTGTCCCCGATACGGAATAGGTCGTGACCCCGCCCGATACATTGAAGGTCAGGGTGTAGCTGTTGCCCCGTTGCGCCGCCGTGGGTGGCGGCGTGTCGAGCCCCCCCTGACCGATGATTCCAGAGCCTGTGTTGGTACTGGAAGCCGCAGTGGCGAACGAACCATTGCCATTTTTTACGTTCATGAACAGATCGGAGCCGGTGGCATTGACGGGCATCTGTTCGCTGCTGGATACCTGAATCAGGTGCTGTCCGCTGTCCCCCTGGTATTGCACGCCCGAGGCCGTTGTCACGAAGGGCTGCGTACTGCCCTGCAAACCCGAAAACAGGTAATTGCCCGTGCCATCCTTGCTGTTGGCGAGGCTGATCAACTGGTTCAGTTGGCCCTGCAGGGTGGTGGCCAGCGTTTGTCGGTCGGAATTGTTTAAAGTGCCATCCCCGGCATTGACGGCTGTGGTCTGGATGTTCTGGATCAGCGTCGTGACGCTTTGCAGAACACCTTCACTCATGGACAAGGCGGTTGTGGCTGCGTTGCGATTGGTGGCGTACTGGGTGTTGGCAGCATTGGACTGCGACACTTCAATGACCTGGGCCGCGGCGGCAGGGTCATCCGCCGGAGTCATGACGCGCAGGCCTGTAGAAACCTGCAACTGCGTATGCAGCAGGTTGGTCTGCTGTTGGTTCATCGAGTTGATGTTGCTGTCATAGAGGGTATTGGTACTGATCCGCATCATGACGCTCCTCTAGTTGAGCATGGTAAGCAAAGTGGAAAACAGCGTATTGGCCGTCTGAATCGCTTTTCCTGCAGCCTGATAAGCCTGTTGGTACTTCATCAGGTTGGCCGCTTCTTCATCCAGATTGACCCCGGATATGGATTGCTGGGCCTGTGTGGTCTGGTTGACCATATTGGTCTGGGCCTGGCTGGTAATCTGAAGCTGGTTGGTCTGGCTGCCCACCTGGCTGACCAGTTGCGCGAAAGCTCCGGCGTAAGTAACAGACCCTCCCAACATGGTGTTTTGCGTTTGCAACCCCGCCATCAACAAGGCGTTGTTGCCATCGGCCGAAGCATTGTTGTTGGCTTTGACGGTAAACACGTCGTTGGCGCTGGGGCTGCCACTGATTTGCACTGTCCAGCCATTGTAGGAAATCGATGCGCCGGGCGTGTAAGCCAGTGTGGCGGGAAGGCCAGTGCCCGTGCCGGAAATAGTGAACGTGGTTGGAGGGTTGTTGAAGGTGATCGTCACCGGCTGCTGCAGGTTGGCGTTGACCGGGGGCTGCTGCGTTGACGGCGTCGTTCCCGCAGTGAGTCCTGCATTGCCCGGGGCCGTCCCCGCCACCACAATCCCTGCCGTGCCGGTGGTACTGAGCGTGAGCGTGGCGTTGGTGGTGCCAGGAGCCAGCCCCGTATCCGAGCTCAAAGTTGTATAGCCACTCGCCTGGGCAATCGCGATGTTCCGTCCGTCCGCAGCCGTCAGGGTCAGGGCACCCGTCGAGGCATTTGCACTGGCCGTCACTCCGGTTTGCGCGGAGATGGCGTTGATGGCGGCAGCCACGTTGGTCCCTTCGCCAGCGGCGTTAATGCCCGCGGCAATTGCGCCTACATTGATGCCGTTGATGGTGAAGCTGTTGGCGGCAATCCCGCTCGTCCACGAGGCTGGAGAGCCGGCCGTTGCCGAGCCCGACACCGTATTGACGTTTGCCGTGGCCGTAACGCCCGAACTGGCGGTGATGGCATTGATGGCCTGCGCGATGGCATAGGCGCTGTCGGCGCTTTGCCCCGGGGCCGAACCTGCTGCACTGGCACCCACCCCGTGGCCATTGAGTGTCAGTTGTCCGGCCGCCAGCGCGGCAGTGGTGGCACTTCCCGTGAGGCTGGCATAAGGCGTATCGACAACGCTGGCTGCGCTGATCGTGCCACTTCCGATATTGTTGAGGGAGCCATTGGAAATGACCGGGACGGCAGCGGCAATTTTTGAAGGGTCCGTGATGGCAACGCTCAAGCCCTGGGCACCGTTGGCGGTGGGTCTGATCAAAAAGCTGTCGCCGGAGCTGGGGGTCGTGGAGATGCTGAGCGTGATGCCATCCACGGTTTGAGGCAGGCTGGCATACGTTGTGACCGTGTTGTCCGACAGTCGTGTGAGCGTGTAGGGCTGGGCATTTGCCGAATTATAGGTGAGCGTGTAGTCACTGCCGGTGAGCGCCGCCGCATTGGAAATGCTGGCGGTCACAACTGCGGTTCCGGTATTGTTGCTATTGCTGTTGACGACAGGCGCGCCAATGTTGAAGAAAGTGCCCCCCATGGCGCCGTTGAGATCCTGACCCAGGCCATTCTGCGCATTGAACGTGGCCGCAATTCCCGTGGCCAGCTCACCGAGGGCGTTCTGGGTCGAGGTCAGGCTCTGGTCGCGAAACGCCAAAAGCCCGCCCAGATTTCCGCCCTGCAGGCTGCCCTGCTGGATGGGAACCACCTTCCCCCCCGAACTGTAGGCTACATCCACCTTGGTGGGGTCCGCGGATGAGGTAACGGTTTGCAGGGTAAAGGCCTGATTTCCCACAACCAGCGACTGACCGTTGCCGACATAGACGTTATAACTGCCATCAGACTGCTTGATGACCGTGGCTTTGATTTCCTTGTTGAGCTGGGCAACCAGCTGGTCACGCTGATCCAGCAGATCATTGGGAGGTTGTCCGTTGCCGCCAGCAGACGCCACGGTGATATTCTGGTTCAAGGTTGCAATTTGCTGGGCATACGAGTTGATGTTGTTGACGCTGCTGCCGATTTGTCCGTTCACGCTGGTGTTCATGCTGGTGAACAGCTGGTTCAGCGACTGAAAGCTGCTGGCCAGGGATTGGGCACTGCTCAACATGGTTTGTCGGGCAGCTGCTGACGACGGATTATTGGCAACACCGCTGACAGCGCTGAAAAAATTCTGGAGAGACGGCGAGATACCGGCTGTTGGGTCCGCGATGACGTTATTGATCTGCTGGATCTGGGTGTAGTACGTGTTCAACTGGCTGGATTGCGCCTGTTGCTGCAGCAACTGGGTGTTGAGAAATTGGTTGTAGAGGCGCGTGACCGTCGTGACGTTGACCCCCTGGCCCATGAACCCGGAGCCCGTCAACAAAGGCGTGTTTGCCGATTGGACGGTTTGCTGGCGACTGAAACCCGGGGTCGAGGCGTTGGCGATGTTGTGTTCGGTCGTCAACAGGCCCGCTTGTGCAGCGTTGAGGGCGCTGATCCCAATACTCGAAAGGTCTGCCATGTCACACTTCCCCGCTTACTGCGCGCAGCTTAACGCTAGGATTATCGGATGATTACCGGGTTTCTTTAACAATTTCAGGGCGGCTCAACTGCTTCATCATGATGTCCGCCAGGCCAATGCCTTTGGCAGACAGGTTCTGTGACAGCTGTTGGTCGAGCATGGCGGTGAAAGTCCGGGTCTGTTCGCTGTCAAACAAACCATTCTGCGGCGTGGCGTCACGCATGGATTTCAGCATCATGTTCATGAACAGGGATTCAAATTGCTGCGCCGCCTGGCGCAAGGCCTGATCGGGCGACTGCTTTGCCTTGAGGCGCAGGTTACCCAGGCCTTGGGCATCGATGGCGAGGTGAGTCGAGAAGTCGGTGGAGATTGTCACTTAAATGACCTCGAGATCTGCTTGCAGGGCTCCTGCAGATTTCATGGACTGCAGGATTGACAGAAGGTCCTGGGGGGTGGCCCCGACTCCATTGAGCGCCTTGACCACTTCGTTGAGGGAGACCCCTTTCTTCAACATGATGAGCCCTCCCTTGTCGGCCTTGATGTCAACGTTGGCCTGCCCCGTGACGACTGTTTGGCCTTCGGACAATGGATTGGGCTGACTCACGGTATTTTCAGTGCTGATCACCACCGTTAAATTTCCGTGGGCCACGGCGCACTCGTCCAGCGTGACATTCTGGTTCATGACCACCGAGCCCGTGCGCGCGTTGATAATGACCCGAGCTTCAACCTGCCCGGCTTCCACCTGCAGGCTTTCGATTCTGGAAATGAATTCGACGCGGGCACTGCCCTCTGGCGCGTGAACCTGGATGGTGCGCCCGTCCAGTGCGGTGGCGATGGTTTTGGCAGGAGAGATTTCCCGGTTGATGGTTTCAGCAATGCGCGTGGCGGTGGTGAAGTCGGTACTGTTCAACTCGAGATTGAGAAACTCACCCTGGCCCAGAGTCATGGCCACAGCCCGTTCCACGGTGGCCCCGCTCGGCACGCGTCCAACGCTCAGGTGATTGACGACCACCTTGGAGCCTTTTGCGCCGGCGCCAATGCCGCCCACCAGCAGGTTGCCCTGGGCCATGGCGTAAATCTGCCCGTCGGCGCCCTTGAGGGGCGTCATCAACAGCGTTCCGCCCACCAGGCTGTTGGCGTTGCCAATGGATGAAACAGTCACGTCAATGGCCTGGCCAGGACGGGCAAAAGGCGGCAGGGTTGCCGTGACCATCACCGCAGCCACATTTTTCAGCATGGTCTGCAAAACGCTGGCAGGAGGCACATTGACCCCCATCTGGGTCAACATGTTGACGATGCTCTGGATGGTGAATGGAGTTTGTGTCGTCATGTCGCCACTCCCATCCAGGCCCACCACCAGACCATAACCAATCAATTGATTGTCCCGTACCCCCTGGATGCTGGACAGGTCCTTGATGCGCTTGGCGTCAACTGAAAAGGGCAATGAAACCAGAAGCGCCATCAGAATCAGTTTGAGCAGGGTATTCATGGTCTTTAACATGAGATCAAAAAGGCATGGCCGAGAGAAAAAAACGACTCAGCATGCTCATGACGGCAGCCTTGTCGATGTTGGCGTTGCCGCCCTTGTATTCGATCCGGGCGTCAGCCACCTGGGTGGACAGGACGGTATTGCCGGTTTGGACGAAGACCGGGTTGACTACCCCCGACAGACGGATGTATTCGTCCACCTGATTGATCGACACCAGCTTTTCGCCGCTGACCACCAGGTTGCCGTTGGGCAACACATCAATGACCGTGGCTGTAATCGAGCCGGTCAGGAAATTACTGCCAGAACTATCTCCCGTATTGGCCAATTTATTGGCCGAGCTTGCTGACACCGCAAGACCGTCGAGTACATGCTTGGCATTGACGGTGGCGCTTGGAAAATTGGAACTGATGGTGGTGGCATGATTGGCGTCGCTGCCGTTCTTCTCGACGGCCGAACTGTTTTCGAGGATGGCAATGGTCAGCGTATCCCCCACATTCCGTGCGCGCACATCTTCAAACAGGGGGTGCTGGTTGACGCCATTCTGGAAAATGGAGCCGTCGGCGCGCGGTGCGGCCTGCGAGGATGCCGGACGCGCACTGAGAGGCTGGTTGATATGAGAGGAGGGGGCGGTGCCACAGCCGCTCAGAGCCAACAAGGCCCATACGGTAAAGGCCCGTTTGGACAGGCTACTCATGATGTCCCTTTTTCATCGCATTTGCGCCAGATACTGCAGCATCTGACCCGAAGTTGTGATGGACTGCGAATTGATTTCGTAGGCGCGTTGGGTCTCGATCATGTTGACCATTTCTTCCACCACGTTTACGTTGGATGTTTCCACATAACCCTGGTTCAGGATGCCCGTTCCATTGAGGCCGGGCGTGCTGAGGTTGGGGGGGCCGGAGGACTGGGTTTGTGCGTACAAATTCTCTCCCAGGCTTTGCAGATTGGTGGCGTTTACGAAGGTGGCCAGTTGCAGCGAGCCGATCTGGAGCGGGGTCACCACTCCGGCTTGGGTGGCGGATACGGTACCATCACGGCCGATGGTCAGGCTGGTGGAATTGAGGGGAACAGTGATGGCAGGCTGCACCATATAACCACCCGAAGTGACCAGGTTGCCCTGGTTGTCCGTCTGGAATGAACCGTCCCGGGTATAGGCGGTGGTGCCGTCGGGCATCAGCACCTGAAAAAAGCCGTTGCCATTGATGGCCACATCCAGATTGTTGCCGGTTTGCTGCAGGTTCCCCTGGGTCTGGATCCGCTCCGCCGCAACTGGGCGTACGCCCGTACCCAGCTGCATGCCTGAGGGGTACATGGTTTGTTGTGAAGATTGTGCGCCTGGCTGGTTGATGGTTTGATACAACAAATCCTGGAACACTGCCCTGGATTTTTTGAAACCGTTGGTGCTGACGTTGGCGAGATTATTGGAAATCACGTCCATCTGGGTTTGCTGTGCTTCCAGCCCGGTTTTCGAAATCCACAAAGATCGTTGCATTCCTCAAAGTCCCTTTTCAAGAAGATCGGCGTTTTATCCGGTAATGCTCAGGAGCTGGCTGGCCTGCTGGGCATCGTCCGAAGCGGTTTTCAACATTTGCATGTGCATTTCAAACTGTCTTGAAATGGAAATCATGTCCACCATGGCGCCAATGGCGCTGACGTTGCTGGACTCAAGGCTGCCCGGGGTGATCGTGACATTGGCATCAGGGGCGGCCGGTTTGCCGCCCTGGGTGCGAAATAATCCATCCTGACCGCGCACCAACTGGCTTTCAGGGGGGTTGACCAGCTTCAGGCGGCCCACTGTCGTGACTTGCGAGGGCAGCCCTCCGGAAGGCACGGTGGATAGGGTGCCGTCTGCTGAAACCGTGATTTCCGAATCCGGGGGAATGGTGATCTGCCCCGGGGGGCCGGGTTGGCCCGTATCGTCGATGACGGGATTACCCGCACGCGTTTGCAGGATTCCGTTCAGGGAAACCTGCAGATTGCCGTCCCGGGTGTAGCCCTCGCTTCCATCAGGAAGCAGCACTGCAATCCAGCCCTTGCCGTTGAGGCCCACATCCAGCTGGCGCCCCGTGTGTTGCACGGGAGCCGGGGTATAGTCGTAGCCAACGGTGGAGTTCACCACAAAGGTTCGCGTGGGCAAACCTTCCCCCACCAGGGGCACGGCCCGGAATGCATCGATGGTGCTGCGGTATCCCGTGGTGCTGGTGTTGGCCAGATTGGAGGACAGCGAAGCCTGGCGCTCCATGATGTGCGACGCGCCCGTCATTGCCGTGTAGATCAGTCGGTCCATGGGGTTCCAGGAATTCGTTAACGCAGGTTGACCAGCGTCTGCTGAATCTGGTCTTCGGTTTTAATGGTTTGGGCATTTGCCTGATAATTGCGTTGCGCCGTGATGAGGTTGACCAGTTCAGCCGTCAGGTCCACGTTGGAGGCTTCGGTTGCCCCGGACTGGATGACGCCCAGGCTTCCCGTTGCAGGAGCACCCACCAGCGCCGCACCAGAAGCCGTCGTTTCGGTCCACTGGTTATTGCCTTGCGACTGCAGGCCTTGAGGATCGGCAAAGTTGGCCAGTACGATCTGCCCCAGGTTTTTGGACTGTCCGTTGGAGTAGGTGCCCTGGATGATGCCGTTGGGGCCTGTGTTAAAACCGCTCAGTTGTCCCGAGGTATAGCCATTCTGGGTGAGCTGGTTGACTCCGAAGGATGCGCCATACTGGGTCGAGGGTGAAAAATCGAGCACCAGGCTCAAGGGGTTGGCGCCGGGGGTCACGGAAGTCGGAACCGTGGCATTGATCTGGCCGAGTTTCAGGGTTCCGGCTGCGGGAGGGTACACCATCGTGCCCGAAGCGTTGAAGCCCAGTTGGCCCAAGGCTGGTGCAGGGCTGCCAGGTACGGCGGTGCCATCCACCGTGAGGTAGGCGTTCCAGGTCGTTGCTGCAGTGCCGGCAGCAAGCGCGGGAGGCGTGGTGCTGGCACTGGCCAGCGCAAAATACATCGTGGCCACGTGGCTGTTGCCCAGACTGTCATAGACGGTCATCGAGGTGGAGTTGTTGAACGAAGTCGGGTCCGTGGGACTGAAGGTGCCCGCTGTGGGTACCGTGGAACTCGAATCCAGGTTGAGGCCCACGGTGGCGGTGCTGGTGGCACTCGGGCTTAAGTTGGCAGTGGGAATGGTGAGGGGCACGGGTGTGGCGGCAACGATGTTGCCCGAACTGCTGGCCTGGTAACCGGTCAGTTGAAGCCCTTGGGCATTGACGAGGTTTCCGTTTTTGTCGAGCTGGAACTGGCCATCGCGGGTGTAGGAGATGGTGCCGTTCTGGCTCATGCGGTAAAACCCCTGGCCGTTGATGGCCATGTCCAGCGGGCTATTGGAAGCAGTGATGTTGCCCTGGGAGAACTGCTGCGCAATCGCGGACAGCTTGGTACCGATTCCGGTTTGGCTGGCGCCCGAACCATTCAGGGACGCAGCGTAAACATCCGAGAACTCGGCAGTGGATGCCTTGAACCCCACCGTGTTGGCGTTGGCGATATTGTTGCCAATGGCATCCAGTTGGCTGGTAGCCCCATCAAGACCGCTTAAACCTTGTTGAAATCCCATGTTTTTCTCCGTTCTTACTTGATCATGACAACTGACGACAGTGCGACCATGCCCAACTGTCCGACACTCAGGGAAGGTGACGCACCGGCCGCGCCCATCGTGACTGAATCAACCGTGCCATAGGACAGGGTGGTGGCCGGGACGCTATTGCCAGCCTGGGTTGCCGTAGCGACAAGGTGGTAGGTGCCCGCCGCTGCGCTCGATCCCGAGTCGGTCTTGCCGTCCCATGTAAAAGGAATGGCGCCCGCCTTTTGGGCACCCAACTGCAGGGTTCGCACCGTGTTGCCGCTGCCATCCTGGATTTTCACCACCAGGCCATCCACGGGCTGGCTGAGCTGAACCCCGGCAACGGCAGGGGTGCCAGCCGTGAGGTTGATGCTGGAGCCAGGGATCAGCACGTTGTGGCCGATCAGGCTGGTGGCTGCGGACATGGACTGACTCGTCCCCATGCTGGTGCTCAAAGCCTGCAGGGTCGAGTTGAGCGTATTGATCCCGTCCACGGTGCTGATTTGTGCCAACTGCGAGGTCATCTGCGAGCTGTCCATCGGGTTCATGGGATCCTGGTTCTGCAGTTGCGCGACGAGTAGCGTCATGAAACTGTTCTGTAGGCCGGCGGCGCTCGTGCTGGAGCCGGTTCCCGTGCTGCCGTTGCTGGCCAGGGAACTGTTGGCGCTGTTGAGCGAGGCAATCAGGTTTGCAGCAGGATTCACGTTTTGCGTGGAGGTAACCATGGTAGCTAGTCCTATTGTCCGATGGTGAGGGTTTTGAGGAGCATTGCATTGGAAGTGTTCATGACATCCACATTGTTTTGATACGAACGGGAAGCCGAAATCATGTTGACCATCTCCTCGATGACGTTGACGTTGGGCATCGTGACATAACCGTCCTTGTTGGCCAGCGGGTTGGATGGGTCGTAAACCGTTTTCATTGGAGTGGGGTCGTTCACCACGGCGTTGACCCTCACCGCAGTCCCGGATTGGCCCTCGAGGGGGACGGCTCTGAACACCACCTGCTTGGCGCGGTAAGGCTGGCCATCGGCGCTGGTGGTGCTGTCGGCGTTGGCAAGATTGCTGGCAACGACGTTAAGCCGCTCGGACTGGGCGGTCATTGCGGAACCGGCTATGTTGAATATGCTGAAGAGTGACATGACGATCAAAAAGACTGCAAGGCTGACAGGACATCTTTGACCTGTTGGCCGACGAATTTCAGGCTGGCTTCATAACGGACGGTATTTTCGGCGAACTGTGCGCGTTCTTCGTCCATGTTCACCGTATTTCCGTCCGCGCTGGGTTGCAATACAGTGCGATACAGCACGGGCGAGCCCAGCACGCTATCTTCCGCAGCCCCGCTCAGATGCTGGGCTGCCGAAGTGGCCATGGAAAGCTGGGTTGAATTCTTGCCCAGGGCCCCTTGCATCGCGCTGGCAAAGTCGACGTCACGGGCAAGGTAGTTGGGGGTGTCTGCATTGGCGATATTGGAGGCAATCAGCGATTGGCGGGCTTCCCGCAGCTGTAATGCGGTTTGCTGGAACTGAAACGCCTGGTCGATTTGACTGGTCATATGGAAGTGATGTCTGATTCCGTGTTGGCGGAGCTTGAGTTCATGATAAGGAACGCAAGGGAATGGTCATCACCAGATTAAGGGCAGGATAAGGGCTCAATTCTCTCCTTAAAACGCTTCCCTTGACGGGAGTGGCGGATGACAATGGTCGCCATGAAAACAGCGCGAATGTTCCTGATTCTGCTGGCGTGGACGCAGGCGGCAGTTGCCGCGCCGCAACAAGATCGCCAGGCGATTGCCGAGCTCGTGACCCGTTTCGCGCAGGATGAGACCCGATCCTTTCCCGGTACGGCATCCATCCAGGTGGACGCCCTCGATCCACGCCTGAATCTTGCTGCCTGCGCCTCCCCGGAGGCCTTCATCCCGCCGGGAGGTCATTTGCTGGGAAGGGGCACGGTGGGCGTCCGTTGCCTCAGGACGGCGGAGGGCCCGGGCTGGACGGTGTATGTCCCGGTCCAGGTCACCATTCGTACCACCCTGCTGGTGGCACGAAAACCGCTGCCTGCCGAGAAAGTGATCACCGCCGACGATATCATCGAGCAGAGCGGGGAGGCGACCCGACCTGACCTCTTTACCAGTTCAGCCCAGGTGCTGGGCAAAGTGGTCAAGCAGGGCGTGAGTGCCGGACAGGTCCTGAGACAGGACATGGTGCGCGATGTTTTCACGATCAGGCAAGGGCAGACCGTTCAGGTGGTCGTCGAAGGCAAGGGGTTCAAGGTGAGTACCGAGGGACAGGCCATGAACAATGCCGCAGAAGGACAAAGCGTTCAGATTCGAACCGCTTCCGGACGCATGATTTCCGGCACGGCCGGAGGAGAGGGCGTCGTGAGGGTCAGTCCTTAGGAATTTACTTTTGCCGCGAGCAGTGCCGCTTTGTCCAGTACGGCGCAAGCCTCGTGGATTGCCTGTTGCCCGCTTTCCTTTCCGTTTTGAAGTGCCCCGGTGACAAGGCGGGCACTGGCGCATAAACGCAGTGCGCTGACCGGTGTGCCGTTTCGGGTGCCGCAGGTCACGGGTTGTCCCAGGCGGCCGCGCAGGGGGGATGCTTCAACTTCGGGTAGCAATCGAAAGACCTTCAGGGTGTCCTCGTGGTTTAAAGGGGTCAGACCTCGCGGGGTGGGTCGGAAGAGCAGGAATGGAAAAATCGTCTGAACGCAATCCCAGTCGTTGCCGTCCGCAAGCGGTAAACGCACCAGAGGCAGGACGGGAAGCGCTTCCAGCAGGGGATGTTCTGCGATATGACGCCCGACGGCCCCAGAAAAATGTTGCAGAAACGCCCTGATTTCATTCCCGGGGAGGGTGCTGAAACTGCGTAACGCATGCAGGGCGGCTTCCCAGCGCAACAACAGTCCTGCGTGAATGGCTTTGGAAGCGTCGTGAGAGGAGCGTTTTGCCTGGGGCCGCCCCAAAAGCTGCGGTGGAATGAACAGCGCCCCCGAAAAGGAAGGACCCCCCACAAATTTCGAACCGGTCAGGGCCACGGCAAAATTGCGCGCCAGATAGGCGTGCAAGGTGGCATGGGAAAGCCGGAATTGACACGCATCCACCAAAACCGTGACGCGTTCCGGCGCATGATGCTGGAGCTGATCCACGCAGGCCACGCTCGGGGCAATCAAACCGCTTTTTGAAACGTCGGTGAGAATGAGCAGCACGGGCCGCTCTGCGGCCAGGGCCGAGAGCGTCAGCGAGACGACTTCTGCATCGATGGCTGCCGAAGGTCTTGGCTGTCCGTCAGGTTCGCGAATGTTGACGGCAATGACGTGCCCACGGTGGCCGGTTGCCAGCGCCGCTGGCACTCCGCTTCCCGATTCGGCGGGTTCCACCATGACGATGAGCGGTTCGCTATCGGTGGCATAAATGCTTTGCACGGCGATGCGATGGGCATCGGTTCCGGAGGGGGTGAGCGTGATTTCAATGCCGGAGTCTCTGGGCAGGCCGCACAGTTCCGCCAATTCCTGACGTATCCTCTGCGCTTCATCGGCGATGCTGTGGTCCAGGAGTTTGACCCGAAGCGCCTCTGCCGCCGCAAATCCCCCGGGCGAGACTACAGATGCGGTGCAGGAGCCAAAGTCCAGCAAGGCGGGATCTGGAAACGGCGCGCATCCATAAGGGTTTTTGTGATGTGGCGGGGCGGCTTCGATTCGAGCGTCACCCCCTTGCGTCAGCAGCAGGCTGGTTTCACTCAACGGGTGCATGCCTGGTCCGCTCCAGCAAGGCCCTGAATGCCGTAAACACCTTATGCATTTGCGGCTGCTTGTAAGGAAAGAGGTCCACGGGGTCCATGGCGTGAACCACGGCACTGCTGTCCACTTCAAAAACCAGCAGCTGACCCTCCCTCGTTTCGGCGCAATCCATCACGAGATACTCCAGACCCAGCCGTTCGTGGACGCTGCGCAGGGCATGTCGATGCCGGTGTGCAAAATCGTGGTCGAAGTTGGCCATGAAGCGCGCTTCTTCCTCACGCTTCATGGGAGACTCGGTCATGCCCCCATTGAGGTAATGAATCATCCAGTGGTCTGACAGCGCCATATGACTGGCATAGGGCAGGCCGTCGATCAGGACCACACGGTATTTGCGAAACAGGCCGTCCGCGCTGCGATAGTCCACGAATGGCGTCACGTAGAACTCGGGCTCGGGCTGGGACGCCAGATACTGCTCAAGGTCCTGGGGCGTATCAGCCTTGACGAGTCCCTTGCCGGCATGTGAATCAATGGGGCGAACGATCACTGGAAACCCCGCTTGCGTGAGGTCTTCGCGTTTGACCCGCCTGGCCCTGGGCATGGCCAGCCCTGGTGCGTCGGACAACAATGCGCTGGATTCATTGCGGGACAGTCTGAGAATGCGGTCAGGAGCATTCAGCAGCGGGCGCGGCCAGACCTTGGTCAGGTCGGACAGCGCACGCAGCAGGGCCTGGCTTTGGTCAGCCTCTCCGACCGCAACAAATGCCACATCGTGATCCGGCAGCGTGGGCGGAAATGGAAGTCCGGGCGAGAGGAAGAGCAGCGTCAGCTCGATGTCGGAGTCCTGCACCAGAAATTCCAGCGGCGTGTTGGCGTTCAGGGCGCCGGGGGTCATCAGTGCCAGCAGGCGAACGGCCGGTTCCCTTGTGGCGGGTAAGGTGTAGATTTGCCGCAGCTGCAGGGCCTGGCGCTGAACGTCGAGCGCGATGTCGTGACTGCCCTTGAGGTGCAGGATAATGGATAAGTCCAGCAACGCTTCCGCGCCATCTACCGTGGGACCTTGCCCCACGCGTTCGATCAACTGGTTCCCCAGCGGGGTGAGATCAGTGCCTCGAAAGGCCTGGGTCATGAGTGCTGCAAGCCCCTGGAACCCCGGGTTCATGAGCCGAACTCCAGGTTGGGCATCGCATCGAACCGGGCACCAAAGGCGAGAGTGGCTTGCAGGAGCGCATCGATGTCCGCTTCCTGGGTGCGATGATTGACGATGGCGGCGCGGATGGCGAGGCAGCCATGCAAGGTGGTGGTGGACGGAACGGCGATGCCCGATTCGTGAAGGGCCGCGACGATCCTGGCATTGACCGGATCGGCCCGATCGCAGCGATAGCGAAAGCAGACGATGTTCAAAGACACGGGCGCCAGCAACTCCAGCGCCGGGTTTTCCACGATGCGCTGCTCCAGATAGCGCGCCAGCGCGCAGGTGTGTGAAATGATGGCGCCCATCTGTTTGGCGCCGTACACCTTCAGTGTGAACCAGGTTTTGAGGGCACGAAATCCCCGGGACAAGTCCGGGCCATAGTCGCAGGGCCAGGGGGACCCGGCTGCAACCCCGCGGGTTTCCCTCCTGAGATACGCTGCCGGCGAAGCGAAGGCCTGGTAATGCAGGGTGTCGCTGCGGACCAGGATGAATCCGGCGTCATAGGGCACCTGGCCCCATTTGTGAAAGTCAAAGGCAATGGAGTCCGCCCGTTCGATGCCGGACAGGCGCTGGGCAAGGTCTGGAGCAAGGCGCGCCAACGCGCCATAGGCCCCGTCCACGTGGAACCACAGGGCATACCGACGGCAAAGTCCGGAAAGGGCGGCGAGGTCGTCCACCGCGCCCACGTCCACCGTGCCAGCAGTGCCCGCCACAAAAAACGGCGTCAAGCCCGCGTTGAGGTCTGCAACAATGGCGGCTTCAAGTTGCCCGAGGTCCATTTCGAAACGGGCGTTCACCGGAATGACTCGCAGGGTGTCCGTGCCCAGCCCGGACAAATCCATGGCCTGTGCAATGCAGCCGTGGGCGCCTGCGGAGGCATAGGCACGCAGGCGTTTGTCGCGGGCAGTCAGCCCCTCAACGCGAACCTGCGTTCCCAGCGCGGCAGTTTTTGCCACCAGCACGGCAATCAGGTTGGCCATGGAGGTTCCGGTGACGAACAGGCCGCTGGCGGATTCAGGAAAACCAAACAAGGTACGCATCCATTCCAGGATCTGTCGCTCCACGGCCACCGGAATCTGGTCGCGTCCGCCCAGGTTGGCATTGAGGCCCGCCGCCAGCATCTCTGCCAGCATCCCCACGGGGGTGCCGCCACCATGCACCCACCCCATGAAACCCGGATGCGCGTTGCCAACGGCATAAGGCAGGATGTCGGCCATGAACTGCCGGTGTACCGTGGCGAGATCAGAGGGTTCCTCCGGGAGTGGTTCGTGAAACCGGTTGCGTACCTCGGCGGGGATGGGTTGCCATACCGGGCGTTCGCGCAAGTGTTCAAGGTAATCCAGAATATCGTCGAGCATGCGATGACCCTGGGCGCGCAGATCGCTCCAGTCGGCAGGGTCCAGCGATTCCCGGCTCATGGGTTAGGACGACAGGTTGAACCCCCAACTTTGGGGATCCTCAGGGCTCGCGATGGCGTCATCCGTGTTGGACAAATCCACCAGCTCGGGTGGGATGTGCGCATTGAACCGCTCCGAAAAAAAGACCTTGACGATGGGGGTGATCAAACTATTTGCATTCTGGTCCATCACGACGCCCAGGCGTCCCGATTTTAACTTGACGAGGCTTCCCACGGGGTAGATGCCCACGGTTTTTACAAAAGCGTGAAACACTCGCAGATCGAAGTGACCCTCCTGCCATTCTGCCATTTTATGGATGGCCATGGCAGGTTCCCAACCTTTCTTGTAACAGCGTTCCGAAGTGATGGCGTCGTAAACGTCGCAGACCGAGCCCATGCGGGCATAAAGCGAGAGATTGTCGCCGGACAGCCTGTCCGGGTAACCGCCTCCGTCCACCCGTTCGTGGTGATGCAGACAGACTTCCAGGACGATGTCATCCAGTTCCGTTGTTTTTTCCAAAACTTCAAACCCCAGGCGGGGGTGTGACTTGATGACGTCAAACTCCCCATCAGTCAGTCTGCCAGGTTTGTTCAGGACGGCCTCCGGGATAAGCATTTTTCCTACGTCATGTAACAGTCCTGCCATCCCGAGGTTGCGCAATGCGTCACCCTCAAATCCAAACTGCTTCCCCAAGGCAATCATCAGGGCGCAGACTGCAACGGAATGGAGGTAGGTGTAGTTATCCTTGTTCTTGAGCCGGACGAGGCTGAGCAGTGCGCCGGAGTTGCTGGCGATGCTTTCGTGGATGTCTTCCACGAGACCCATGGCGCCATTGATTTGCAATGCATGACCCATGCGCACCTCACGGAACATCGAAGTGACGGCCTCCTTGGCTCGCGCGTGGATATGGCGGGCCCGTTCGATTTCCTCGTGAAACGTGGTTCGCGAAGCGCTCTTCGGGTTGGCTGCGGCTTCCCCCAGAATGGTCTGTACCTGCCTTTGGGCCGCATCTTCGTCGAGTGCGGTTATGCTGGGTGCAACATCCAGACCTTTGGTGGTGTCGATCCAGACTTCCCGCACACTGCTGGACTGCAGTGCCATGAGGTCCTTGTGGGAATCGAGTTTGAATGCGCTCTTCCAGAAGGGATGCTCCATCCAGCTGCCACAGATTTCATGGATGTACATGCCAAGGCGCACGTCGCTGACACGGATTTTTTTCATGGCAAGGCCTGAGCGCCGTTGGCGCATTGCAGCAGGACACGCTGCGCCATTTTCTGGATCGGAACGACTTCATCAACTGCCCCGAGGGCAATGGCTTCCTTGGGCATGCCAAAGACAATGCTGGTTTGCTCATCCTGGGCAAAATTGTAGGCGCCAGCTTTTTTCATTTCCAGCATCCCCGCTGCTCCATCCTTTCCCATACCCGTCAGGATAACCCCGATGGCATTTTTTCCTGACATCTGTGCCGCAGACTGGAACAGGACATCCACGGAAGGGCGATGCCGGTTGAAGGGCGGGTTTTTGCTCAATGCCGTGACGTAAGTGGTACCGGCCTTGTCCAGCAGCAAATGGGAGTGCCCCGGAGCGATGTAGGCGTGCCCCGGCAGGATGGGCGAACCATGGCCTGCTTCCTCAACGGAAATGTGGCACAGCGAGTCGAGGCGAGTCGCGAAAGATCGCGTAAAGGTTTCGGGCATGTGCTGCACGATCAGAATGCCGGGAACCTCGGCCGGAAGCGCCCTGAGAAACTCCTTGATGGCCTCGGTGCCGCCGGTGGAGGCGCCCACCACGATGATGAGTTTGCCGGAATGGAGAGACAAACCAACCTCGTCTAAAGTGAATTTGTGCCGGTTTGGATGGGGCGAAGATAGGTGATGACCTGCTCCACGGGAAGATGGAGCAGGTCGCCGATCTCTGCATAATCATCGGGCAGCGCAGCGTCATCCCAGCCGTTGGCGGAGTGCCGGGCCAAATTGACGGCCAGTACCACGTTGCGCACCCTGACCTGCTGTCCATGGGCATCATCCATCAGGGCGGACAAAAGGCTGGGAAGGGACCATTCCCGGGAGAGCAGAAGCTGGAGGTCGGAGATGGGAAAGCCCAGTACCATTTCCTGTGCCGCGCGGCTTCGCAAGGACCTGTTGTTGAGCTGTGCGTCGTGGATCAGGATCATGTCCTGGGGCGCGAAACACCACAGCAGCAGTTCGGCGAGGTCGTGCAGCAGGGCTGCGATGTACACCTCGTCGAAGTGCATGTCATTGAGGCGGATGGCCCATTCGATGGCGTAATTGGCGGCCCGCTGGGCGCGCTGGATGACACGGACCAGGTTTTGCAGCGCTTCGGGATGTTCTTGCAGCAGCGTTTCGACGGTGGCTTGGGTATGGATTTTGTCGTAGAAGGGGTCCATGCCCAGCATCAGTACGGCCTGTTCCACCTGGATGACTTCGGCGCTTTGCCGCTTGTGCCGGTGTTTTTGCAGATAGTGCAGCAACTTGACCGTCATCAGGGGGTCGCGCAGGACGACGCGCGAGACATTACGGGCGCTCAGAAGCTCTTCATTCTTGCGCAATTCGGCCAAATCCTGGCCAGTTCGGGCAAGCACGGGGATTTCGACGTGGCCCAGAAAGGTCGCCCAGTCCTCAAGGTTTCGTTTTTCCGCAGATTGCACGCAGGTCACCTCATCTTCCAGCCCACAACCTTAGGGTTGTCGGCAAATTGAGGGAATACTTTACAGGAAAAACAAAATGGTGCTGATGAGAGGAGTCGAACCTCCGACCTACTGATTACGAATCAGTTGCTCTACCAACTGAGCTACATCAGCCCCGGGGAGCCGGAATTATACCGGAATGGGCGCGCTTCGTCAGGACTTGAAAATGATATCCCTGGGCGAGGATTGCAGATGTTGGCCGCCATCCACATACAACGTGGTCCCGGTTACGGCATGAGCAGAGGCAAGATAGACGGCAGCCTGGGCGATGTCTTCAGGAAAGGAGGCATGCCCAAGCGGGGTAAGGTGATGCGCCTCCGCGAAGTCCGCTTCGGTTTGGGTCCCGGAGGGCAGGCTGATGCCGGGGGCAAGCCCCACCACGCGCAGGCGCGGGGCATAGCACTGGGCCAGCAAGCGGGTGGCGGTTTCCAGGGCCGCCTTGGAAAGCGTATAGGACAGGAAATCCGGGTTGAGGTTGATGAGTTTCTGGTCGAGCAGGTTGATGATGACGCCCGGAACGTCATCTTCGGCATGCGCCTCATACAGTTGGCGTGACAGCGTCAGTGGCGCGCCCAGATTGATCGCCATGTGGCGCTCCAGCACGTCTGTCCGAAAGGTCTGCCCATCATCAAATTCAAAAAGCGAGGCGTTGTTGATCAAGCAATGGGGCCGCCCGAAGCGTGCGATGCAAGTGGGAATCAGGGCCGCTGCTTCGGCGGGGGAGGCCAGGTCCGCATAAAGCGCCAGCGCAGCGCGTCCCATGTGCTGGATTTGGTCCACCGTGGCCCGGGCCTCGCTTTCCGAGTGATGGTAGTGAACTGCCACGTCCCAACCCGCTTCTGCGAGGGCCAGGGCCATGCTCTTGCCCAGTCGCTTGGCCGCCCCGGTGATGAGGGCAATGCGGGCATGTGGGAAAGGGCGGTTCATTGCAGCAGGCTGTCCAGGGCGTCGGGGTGAATGCCAAAAACGGTGTCGAGAACCAGGGGGGCTCCTTTCGGCAGGACATTGTCCGTGCGCATGGAGTCGAGGTTGTCGCGCGACATCAACGGGGGGCCGGGAAGGTGCTCCAACAGCAGTGCCTGCAGGGTTCCCAGCCAGTTGGGTAGGGGAAGGACGAACCGCTCGCGCCCGGTGCGTCGTGCTGCAAACCGGGCCAGTTCGGCCAGGGTCAGGATCTCGGGACCGGCAAGATCATAGCTTTTGCCCACCGTCTGCGGCATGGTGAGTGCCCGCTTCATGGCTTCGGCCACATTCTCCACGCTGACAGGCTGAAACCGGCCATCGGCCCGGGCAAGCGGCAGAATGGGAAAGCGGCGAGCCAGTTTTGAAAACAGGTTGATGAAATTATCGTCCGCGCCAAAGATCACGGAAGGTCGAAAAATGGTCCATTCGAGGGCGCTGGCGCGGATGATCCTTTCTCCTTCGCCCTTGCTGCGCTGATACATGGAGACCCCTGCGCAATCCGCGCCCAATGCGCTCATGTGAAGGAGCCGGCGGATACCTTGCGCCCGCATGGTTTTGACGATCAGCGCCACCAGGTCCACGTGTGCTGCCTTGAACCGGGGGCCATAGGGATTTCCGGGTTTGTCATGAAGCACTCCCACCAGATTGATCACCGTTCCTGAAGCGCCAACCTGGCGGAGCAGGGATTCCAGAAATCGAGGCTCATGGACGGAACCCTCCACACAACGCACCTCAGGTGTTTGGGGTCCTCGCTCCGTAACGACGGGACGGCGTACGGGAATGATGACCGGATAACCCTGCGCCATCAGCCGTGCAGCGAGAGAACGGCCGACAAACCCGCTGCCACCGATCAGGAGGACAGGAGACGGCATGAATTCCGACGCGGCGTTACTGGCGTCGAATGCGCACGACGATGTCGACGCCCTCCTGAACCATCCCGGGAGGGAGTTCAGGCAGTCCTTCCACGCACAATGTATCGGATTCGATGTCCATCAGCGTGCCGGAGTCCACATCAAAAAAATGGTGATGCGGGGCGGTGTAGGTGTCGTAAAAGACGCGGTCAGGGTCAATGATCACCTCGCGGACCAGCCCCTTTCTTTCGAATAAATTCAGCGTGTTGTAGATGGTAGCCTTGGAAACCTCGGCATGATTTTGATTGACTGCGGTCAACAGCTGATCGGCCGAGAGGTGTTGCCGACGCGAAAAGAGGGCCTTGGCAATGACCAGCCGTTGGTGCGTTGGGATGATGTCGTGCTGCCGCAGTAGTTCGGCAACATGGGAACGATCCTGGGTCAGGGTATCCATGGACGAAGGCTCAAATTCGGTTGGTTGCAGCATGGTAGGCCTCAATATAGCCCGGATTGGAACAAGATATCAATTACCCCAACGCCTTGGGGAGCGGAAAGACGACGTTTTCCGGGGTGCCTTCCAGCTCCTGGACTTCGCCTGCTCCCAACATCCGAAGTCGCTCGATCACTTCAGTCACGAGTACTTCAGGGGCAGAAGCCCCTGCCGTGACGCCAATCCTGGTTTTTCCAACCAGCCACTCCGGCTTGAGGTCGGCAGCGCGATCCACCATGTAGGCGTCGATGCCACGATGCACTGCCACTTCGCGCAACCGGTTGGAGTTGGAACTGGTGGGGGAGCCCACCACGATCACGAGATCAGCCTGGGTGGACAGGGCCTTGACCGCATCCTGACGATTTTGCGTGGCATAACAGATGTCGTCCTTGCGCGGGCCCTGAATCTGTGGAAACCGGTGGCGCAATGCCTGGATGACGCGTTGGGCATCATCCACCGAAAGGGTCGTCTGCGTCACGTAGGACAGTCGGTCCGGATGTTCAATGGCGAGGCTTGCCACATCCTCGACGGTCTCGACCAGATAAATGTGGTCGCGTGCCTGCCCCAGGGTGCCTTCCACCTCAGGGTGGCCACGGTGTCCAATCATGACGATTTCGCGCCCGGCCGCGTGCAACCGCGCTACTTCGGTGTGGACCTTGGTGACCAGCGGGCAGGTGGCATCGAACACGTGCAGCCCGCGCGCCTCGGCTTCGGCGCGCACTGCCAGCGACACGCCATGAGCGCTGAAAATGACGGTAGCCCCGGTGGGCACCTCGTCCAGGTGCTCAATGAAGATGGCGCCCTTGTTTTTGAGGTTGTCCACCACAAAGCGGTTATGGACCACCTCGTGGCGTACGTAGATGGGGGCGCCGAAACGCTCCAGGGCGCGCTCCACGATTTCGATGGCGCGATCCACACCGGCACAAAATCCGCGCGGGTTGGCCAGTAAAACGGGAATGGGGGGGTGCTGTGGCATCACAGTTCATCCTTCTGATTGCCGGGCCAGCCGAAGCGCTCTTCCTTCCAGGGGTCCCCCTCGTTGTGGTAACCGCGAACTTCCCAGAACCCGGGGCGGTCCCGTTCATGCAGCTCGATGGCCTTGAGCCACTTGGCCCCTTTCCAGGCATACCGTTTGGGCACGATGATGCGCACCGGGCCGCCATGGTTGCGCGCAATGGGGTGTCCCGACCAGCAGTGTGCAATGATCACGTCGTCATCGAGCAAGGCCATCAGGGGCAGGTTCGTGGTGTAGTCGTCATAGCCATGCAGCGTGACAAACTGAGCCGTTTCCAGCGGTCCGGCCAGTGCGAGAAGGTCGCGCGCCATGACGCCGCGCCACTCCATGTCCAGTTGGGACCAGCGCGTGACGCAGTGGAAATCGGAAGTTGAAGTGGTTTGCGGCAGGGCCTGATAGGCTGCCCAGTCCAGGTCCATTTCACGCTGGACCAACCCGAAGACGCGTAGCCGCCAATGCTCCAGGGGAATGTGGGGCTGGATGCCAAGGTCCAGTATCGGAAAATCACGAACCTCGGTTTGGCCTTGAGGGATGCGTGCATTGGCATGGATTCGCCCGGGTTTCATCTCCCTGCGGGTCACGGCGATTTTGGCCTGGATGAGTTTGTTCCAGTCGGTCATTTGCCTGTCTTCAAGCTGTCCCACAGCAGGACGACGACACCGAGGGTGATGGCCGAATCTGCCAGGTTGAATGCGGGCCAATAATGGTGGCCCACATGCCATTGAATGAAGTCGGTGACGGTTCCCAATAGAACGCGGTCCACCAGGTTGCCCAGGGCGCCGCCCATGATCAGACTCAATCCAAGACAAAAGCGGCGATTGTTCGCATGGCGCACGATCAGGATACCGATGAACAGCAGGGCCGCCAAGGCGATGCCGCTGAAAAAATAGCGTTGCCAGCCGCTGGCATTGGCCAGCAGGCTGAAAGCCGCCCCCTGGTTATGGGCCAGTACCAGGTCGAAGTAATCGTTGACGCGGCGAATGAGGTCTGTCCCCATCCAGGCCGTGATCCAGCGTTTGCTGGCCTGGTCGGCCAGCGTCACGACGAGGGCTAACCCAAGCCACCGGGCCAGGTTACGCATGGTGGCGTGCTTCGCCCGGGCCAGAGAGATTGGCGACGCAGCGCCCGCACAGCCCGGGGAATTCGGGTTGCCGGTTGACGTCCTCGCGGTAATGCCAGCAACGTTCGCACTTGGCATGTTTCGTGGCCTCCACATAAAGGCCGATTTCGGCAGGGGCTGACGCATCGGGAAGTGCCAGATTCAGGACCTGGGCTGCAGCAGGCATTGCGTCCACTGCGCTGTCCAGCACGACGGCTTGGGATGTGATGAACACAAAGCGCAGGTCGTCGCCAAACTGGCGCAGCCATGTCAGGGTGCTGCCCGTGGCGTAGAGGGTGACTTCGCCTGCCAGGGAAGATCCCAGGGCGCCCGCTGTGCGCAGTTCTTCCAGTCGTTTCTGTATCTGGCTGCGCAGCCGCCGCAGATCGTTCCAGGAGGAGGTACGAGCCGCCTCGTCGGGCACTTCGGGCAAGGCATGCCAGGTTTCCAGAAATACCGATGAGGCCACATCGGGGGTTGAGCCCTGCAGCGTGGCCCAGACCTCCTCGGCGGTAAAAGTCAGGATGGGGGCCATCAGCCTGACGAGGCTTTGGGTGATGTGCCATAGCGCATTCTGCGCGGCGCGTCGCGGCATGGACTGTGCACCGGTGGTATACAGCCGGTCCTTCAGGATGTCGAGGTAGAAGCCGCCCAGGTCTTCCGAGCAAAAGGTTTGCAGACGCTGCGCAACCAGGTGAAATTCGTATTGGTCATAGTCCTGCAGGGCCTGCTGCTGAAACTGGCGCGTCAGGGCCACGGCATAACGATCGATGTCCAGCCACTGTCCGGGGGCCATTGCATCGCGAACGGGATCGAAGTCGGCCAGGTTGGCCAGCAAAAAGCGCAGCGTATTGCGAATGCGGCGGTAGGCTTCCACCACACGCTTCAGAATTTCATCGGACAGGTTGAGTTCGCCCGAGTAATCCGTGCTGGCCACCCAGAGCCGCAGATTGTCGGCGCCCAGGGTGTCCATGACCTTTTGTGGCAGCACCACATTGCCCAGGGACTTGCTCATTTTGCGACCCTGGCCATCGACCACGAAACCGTGGGTCAGCAGGGCATCATAGGGGGCGCGGCCGTCCAGGGCGCAACCGGTGAGCAGGGAGGACTGAAACCAGCCACGGTGCTGGTCCGAGCCTTCCAGATACAGGTCGGCCGGGTACTTGAGTTCGGGGCGGCGACGTACCACCGAGGCATGGGTTGTGCCCGAGTCGAACCAGACATCCAGGGTGTCGGTCAGCTTGCGATATTGGTCGGCCTCGCCGCCCAGCAATTCTGCGCCGTCCAGCGCAAACCAAGCCTCGATGCCTTCCCTTTCGATGCGCTGCGCCACCTGCTCGAGCAGGTCTTTGGTCTGGGGATGCAATGCGCCAGATTTTCGATGGACGAAAAAGGGAATGGGTACACCCCAGGCGCGCTGGCGGGAGACGCACCAGTCCGGACGGTTTTCAACCATGGCGGAGAGCCGGGCGCGTCCCCAGGCGGGATAGAAGCGCGTCTGCGATACTGCCCTGCGCGCCGTGTCGCGTAACGACAGGTCCTGCCCGGGTTGTTGGTCCATGCGAATGAACCATTGGGGGGTCGCCCTGAAAATGATGGGGGATTTGTGGCGCCAGCAGTGTGGATAGCTGTGCGTCAGGGGGGCTGCGCTCAAGAGCAGGTGGCGTTGCCTTAACGCCTCGATGATGACGGGGTTGGCCGCCCACACGCCCAGACCACCGACCAGCGGTACGGAAGGCATGAAAACGCCGTCATCACCCACCGGGTTATCCACCACGAGGTTATAGCGCAGTCCGACGGCATAGTCCTCCACCCCATGGGCAGGCGATGTATGCACCAGTCCGGTCCCGGTTTCCACGGTGACATGTTCGCCACAGATGATGGGCGAGGGGCGTTCCAGCAGCGGGTGCCGTAACTGCAGATGTTCCAGCGCGCGCCCCGGCACGGTGCCCAATATTCCCCGCGATTGCAGGCCGTAGCGCGCAAGGCTGGCTTCCATGAGATCTTTGAGCAGAATCAGCTGGCCCTGCTCGGTGTCCACCAGCACATAGTCCAGATCGGGGTGGACGCTGACGGCCCGGTTGCCGGGCAGGGTCCATGGGGTTGTGGTCCAGATCACGGCAAAGGCGGGGTACTCACCTAGCGAGGCGCCAAACACTTTTTCCAGCGCAGCGTGGTCACTCACCGGGAAGGCGACGTCAATGGCAACGGACTGGCGGTCTTCGTATTCCACTTCCGCCTCGGCCAGGGCCGAGCCGCAATCCAGGCACCAGTTGACCGGTTTTTGACCCTGAAACAGGAAGCCGCGCTTCCAGATGCCCCCCAGGGCGCGCACGATGTCTGCTTCGGTCTGGAAATTCATGGTGAGGTAGGGGTTGTCCCAGTCGCCCATGACCCCTAACCGGATGAAGTCGGCCTTTTGCCGGTCCACCTGGGTAGCGGCATAGGCCCGGCAAAGCTCGCGAAAACGGGCAGGTGCAATGGCCTTGCCGTGCGTCTTCTCGACCTGGTGCTCGATGGGCAAGCCATGGCAATCCCAGCCCGGTACGTAGGGGGCGTCAAAACCGGACAGGGTTTTGCTTTTGACGATGATGTCCTTGAGGATCTTGTTGACCGCATGGCCGATGTGAATGTCCCCGTTGGCGTACGGGGGGCCGTCGTGGAGGGTAAAGCGGGGACGCCCGGCGCAGTGGTCGCGGAGTTTGCGGTAACGCTGCTGTTGTTGCCACGAGGCAAGCCAGACGGGTTCCCGTTTGGCAAGGTCGGCCCGCATCGGAAAAGGCGTTTCAAGCAGATTGAGCGTTTTTTTGAAATCGGTCATGTCGTAGGGTCAGTCGCTTGCGCAAAATAGTCCCGGGCAGCCGCCGCATCACGCGCCATCTGCCGGGTCATGGTTTCCAGGCTGTCAAACTGCACTTCATCGCGAATCTTGTGCATAAAGTGCACATGAATTCTGGTGCCATAAATCGTGCCGTCAAAGTCAAACAGATGCACTTCCAGCAACCACTCGCCGCTGCTGCTGACGGTGGGGCGCGTTCCCAGGCTGGCTACCCCGATCCGGAGTTGCGGCCCCAATCCGCTGACGGTCACGGCAAAGATCCCTGAGAGCGGAGAGACGCGCCTGTTGAGCCTGATGTTTGCCGTGGGATATCCCAGCGTCCGCCCCAGCTGTTGCCCGGTGCCGACCCGGCCGCTCATGAAAAAAGGGCGTCCCAGCAATTGCCGGGCCAGATCCATGTGCCCTCCGGCCAGGGCCTCGCGTACCCCACTGCTGGAGACGCGCTGCCCTGCAGCCATGATGCTGGAAAGCGCGAAGCATTCAAATCCCTGTGCCGTGCCAGCACGCTGTAATGTTTCGAAATCGCCGGAACGCTGGGCGCCAAAGCGAAAATCGTCACCCACCAGCAGCCAGCGTGTCTGTAGTCTTTGAACCAGCCATGCCGAGATGAACGCATCGGCGGGCATGGCGGCGAGGGCCCGGTTAAAGCGCAGGACGCTGACCTGCTCGATGCCCGCTGCCTCCAGCAATTCCAGTTTTTCGCGCAGGGTGGTCAACCTCGGAGGCGCTTCATTCGGCGAAAAGAATTCGCGCGGATGCGGCTCGAAAGTCACGACGCCCGTAGCCAGTCCAAGCGAATGGGCGGCCACTCGCAGGGCGTGCAACATCGCCTGGTGTCCCAGATGGACGCCATCGAAATTTCCGATGGTCAGAGCCATGGGTCTGTCGCTAACGGCTGGGGTTCCCAGGTGGATGCGCATGACGCTGGCAGGCAAAGCGTTGATTCTATCGTCAATGGGCACGGTTCTGCCACTGCGGCGAACCCGGTGCGCCTTGTTTAGAAAAGCAGCCTGGCGGAGATGAGCAGCAGTAGGGTGGCCAGCAACGGTCGCGACAGTTTTTCCGGAATATGGGCGTTGAGGTGCGACCCTAACCAGATTCCCGGGATGGAGCCCAGCAACAGGTTGGCCAGGAGTCCGGTGTTGACGTGACCCAGGGATAGATGCCCCAGGCCCGCCAGCAGGGTGAGGGGGACGGCATGGGCGATGTCGGTGCCGACGATCCTGGAAATGGGCATTTTGGGATAGAGGGCAATCAGGACGGCTGTTCCCACGGCACCCGCTCCCACCGAGGAGATCGTCACCAGCATCCCGATCAGTGCCCCCAGTGCGATGGTCAGGGCCGGCGGCCGGGGCGCATCGGCAGGCTGCAGGGCGCAGGGCATGCCGCGCAAGCCGCACAGCAGCGCGATGGCAGTGAGCACCAGCGCAATACCCAGGCCATACCTGAAAAAAGCATCGTAGGTGTGCAGCGATTTGAATTCCCGCAACAGCCCCAGGGTCAGGACTGTGGCGGGCGCGCTTCCCAGAATCAGCAGCCTCACGGCTTTCCAGTCCACATTGTCCTTGCGGCTATGGACCCAGACGCCGCTGGCCTTGGTTGCCGCGGCATAGAGCAGGTCGGTTCCCACGGCGGTGGAGGGAGGGATGCCGAATACCATCACCAGAAGGGGGGTCATCAGCGAACCGCCTCCCACTCCCGTCACCCCTACCAGAAATCCGCCGAGCAATCCCGAAATCGCATAAGACCATTCCATAAAACACCCTTGGCGCCTTGAGCGCACAACCTGAGTCAGCCATGTTAACAACGAGCCTATAGATATATTAAGTAATATTGTGTTAGCTTTATGTAACTTGAAGTTCTATGGAGGGCCTCATGAAGCTCCAACAGTTGCGTTACCTGGTTGAAGTTGCGCAGTCCGGTTTGAACGTTTCACAGGCCGCTGAGAACCTGCATACCTCCCAGCCCGGGGTCAGCAAGCAGATTCGCCTGCTGGAAGACGAGTTGGGGGTGGATATTTTTGTGCGCAACGGCAAACGCGTGGTGAGCGTGACAGAGCCGGGTCGACATATCCTGGCCATTGCAGAGCGTGTCCTGCTGGAAGCCAAAAACCTGAAGGAAGCCGGCCGGGAATTCAGCAGCCAGTTTACGGGAACCCTGACGATCGCCACGACGCATACGCAGGCGCGTTATGTGCTGCCGAAGGTGGTCGCGCAGTTTTCCGAGCGTTATCCCCTGGTCAAGTTGACGCTGCATCAAGGCAACCCCATCAACGTGGCCGAGGAGGTGGTTTCGGGTCGGGCCGACCTTGCCATTGCCACCGAGGGCCTGGACCAGTTTGCCGACTTGCGGGTTCTGCCTTGCTACCAGTGGAATCGCAGCATCGTGGTGACGCCGGGGCATCCCCTGCTGGAGCGGCCCAAGCCGACTCTTGAGGAGTTGGCAGCATTTCCGCTCATCACCTACGACTTTGCCTTTACCGGGCGCTCAAAAATCAACCAGTCCTTCGAGCGTCACGGCCTCACGCCCAATGTGGTGCTGACGGCATTGGATTCGGATGTGATCAAGACTTATGTGGAGCTGGGGATGGGCGTGGGGATCATTGCGACCATGGCATTTGACCCGGCCCGGGACCAGGGGCTGCGAGCCCTGGACGTGAGCCATTTGTTCGAAAACAGCACGACGCGGGTGGGCATCAGGCGCGGGGCTTTTCTGCGACAGTACACCTTTGACTTCATCGCGCTGTTTGCACCCCATCTGGACAAGGCGGTGGTGCAGCAGGCGCTGGAGGGCGACGAGCCCGATTCAGGCGCCGTTTTTTGAAAAATCCTTGAAGCGAATGCCCATCAGCCAGAGCATTGCAAAGTAGGAGGCTGCAGCAGCGGCCAGCAGCGGCGCCAGGGCCATGGCGTGTTCCAGGCTCGATCCCGTCAGCCAGCGCGACTGGGTGCCCTGGAAAAACGTCAAAACCAGGGCCATGACCCCAAGTGCCAGGGCAAGCTTGGCCAGAAACAGCCCCCAGCCGGGGCGGGGCCTGTAGAGTCCGCGGCGGCGCAACCCGTGGTAGAGCAGGGTGGCATTGAGACAGGCGCCCAGACCGGTGGCCAGGGCGAGTCCGGCATGCTGAAACAGGTTCATGAACAGGACGTTCATGAGCTGGGTGACACCCAGCACCAGAATGGCGATTTTGACCGGCGTCTTGATGTTTTGACGCGCATAGAAACCAGGTGCCAGGATCTTGACTGCAATGAGCCCCGTCAATCCCAGGCTGTAGGCCATGAGGGCATTGCGCACCATCAGGACGTCGTGCGCCTGGAAGGCGCCACGAAAGAACAGGGTGGACACCAGCGGGACTCCGGCCACGGCCATCGCGACGGCGGCAGGCAGGGTCAGCACCAGGGTCAGGCGCAGCCCCCAGTCCAGCAGGTCGGAGTAACGGACCTCATCGCCGGCTGCATGGTGGGTGACGAGGCTGGGCAGCAGGATGGTGCCCAGCGCGGCGCCCAGAAGCCCGGTGGGAAACTCCATCAACCGATCTGCATAAAACAGCCAGGACACGCTTCCCGTTGGAAGGTAGGAGGCAAAGATGGTGCTGATCAGCAGGCTGATTTGACCCACCGAGACGCCGATTACGGCAGGCCCCATCAGCTTCAGGACGCGCAGCAGCCCCGGTTCATGCAGGTTCCAGCGCAGTCGGGGCAGCATGTGGATGCGGTGCAGGAAGGGCCACTGAAACGCCAGTTGTAACGCACCGCCCACCAGGGCTCCCCAGGCCAGCGCCATGATGGGCTGTTCAAACCAGGGTGCGGCCACGAGGGCGAAGAAGATGAACGACAGATTGAGCAGTACGGGGGTGAATGCAGGAACCCAGAACCGGTTCCAGGTGTTGAGTATCCCTGCGGACAGTGACACCAGGGCGATGAAGAAAATGTAGGGAAAAGTGACGCGCAGCAACTGCGTGGTGATGGCAAATTTGCCTGGGTCCGATTCAAAACCGGGTGCCGACAGCGCCACCACCTGGGGGGCAAACAACACGCCCAGAATGCTGGTCAGCAGGACGGCAACCGTCAGGGCGGTGGCCACGTGATCGATCAACCGGCGAGCGGACGCTTCACCCTGTCGCGTTTTGGCCGAGGCCAGAATGGGGACGAAGGCTTGCGAAAAGGCGCCCTCGGCAAACAGCCTGCGCAACAGGTTGGGAATGCGAAAGGCGACGAAAAAGGCATCCGTCAGGCCGCCCGCGCCAAAAACATGGGCCACTGCCGCATCCCGGATAAATCCGAGGATCCGTGAGAGCAGCGTCATGCCGCTGGTATGGGCCAGAGCTTTGAGGAGGTTCATGGGGCTGCGGCAAGGGTAACACAGATTGATTTTCTCCAGAAAATCACATAGAATCTCCGGTTTTCCACCAAAACATATACGTGGAGCGCGTCGTCGACAGGCCGCTCCCGGTTACAGGAGCCTTCTCAAATGGCAAATTCCGCACAGGCCGAAAAACGGGCCCGACAAGCCGAAGCGCAGCGCGCTCACAACATGTCCTTGCGCTCCACCCTGCGTACCGCGGTCAAGAAGGTGCGCAAGGCCGTGGCTGCGGGAGACAAGGGTGCAGCCCAGACGGTGTTTCAGGCGGCAACCAGCACCATTGATCGCATCGCTGACAAGAAGATCATTCACAAGAACATGGCTGCTCGCACCAAGAGCCGCCTGTCTGCAGCCGTCAAGGGCATGGCCGCCTAGTCTGCGACGACACGACGAAGTACGGCAGGAATAGGGCGGCGGCGATAGCAATATCGCCGCCGATTTCATTTGGAAAGCGCGTCCGTCGCGCAGCAGGGATCGCTTCATGAGCCACTTGATGAACACTTATGCAAGGTTGCCCATCGCGTTTACGCGGGGTGAAGGGGTTTGGCTGTGGGATGAAGCGGGGCGTCGCTACCTGGATGCGCTGGCCGGAATTGCCGTCAACGGCCTGGGGCACGCGCATCCCCGGCTGGTTCAGGCAATCGCCGATCAGGCGGGCCAATTGATCCACACCTCAAACATCTACCGCGTGTTGCGCCAAGAGCAGTTGGCAGACCGGCTTTGCGAGCTATCGGGAATGGCGCAGGCCTTCTTCTGCAGCTCGGGCGCAGAAGCCAATGAGGCCGCCATCAAGCTGGCGCGCCTGTACGGGCATCAACGGGGGGTGGAAGTTCCCACCATCGTCGTCATGGAAAAAGCCTGGCACGGCCGCACCATCGCCACCCTGTCCGCCACAGGAAGCCGCAAGGCCCAGGCAGGATTTGAGCCGCTGGTGGCGGGCTTCGTCCGCGTGCCTTACAACGACCTGGATGCCGTGCGGGCCGTGGCCGAACACAATCGCAACATCGTTGCCGTATTGCTGGAGCCCATTCAGGGCGAGGGCGGCATCAACGTGGCGGACATCGCCTATCAGCAGGGGCTACACGCCCTATGCAGGGAACGCGGCTGGTTGTACATGCTCGATGAGGTGCAATCCGGCATTGGCAGGACGGGTAGCTGGTTTGCCTTCGAGCATGCCGGCGTCAAACCCGACGTCATGGCGCTGGCCAAGGGCCTGGGGTCCGGCGTGCCCATCGGTGCATGCCTGGCAGACGGTGCTGCGGCAGACGTGTTCAAGCCGGGCAACCACGGCACGACTTTTGGCGGCGGACCGCTGGTTTGTGCTGCGGCGCTGGCAACGCTCGACATCATGGTCGACCAGGGCCTGTTGGCGAATGCCGCACGCCAGGGGGCACGCCTCAAGGGCGCCCTTGAGGCGGGGCTGAAAGGCGTCGCGGGTGTCATGGAGATTCGCGGGCAGGGGCTCATGCTGGGCATCGAACTGGATCGGCCCTGTGGAGAAATCGTGAAGCAGGCACTGGAACAGGCCCTGCTGGTCAATGTCACCTCTGACAAGGTGGTGCGCCTCCTGCCGCCGCTGATTCTGGAAGACGGGCACGCCGATCAGATTGCCGCGATCCTGATCCCCCTCGTCAAACGCTTTCTGGGTGCCTGATCGTGAAACATTTCCTGCAGTTCAAGGATTTCACGCGCGAGGAATTCGAATACCTGTTCGAACGCACCCGGTTGATCAAGGCCATGTTCAAGGCCTACACCATCTACCATCCGCTCAAGGACCGCATGCTGGCCATGGTGTTCGAAAAGCAGAGCACGCGCACAAGGGTTTCGTTTGAGGCGGGCATTCACCAGCTGGGGGGCTCTTCGATCAATCTCACCACGGGCGAGACCCAGTTGGGTCGGGGCGAACCCATCGAGGACGTGGCGAGGGTCATCTCGCGCATGGTGGACCTCGTCATGATCCGCACCTTTGACCAGTCCATCATCGAGCGGTTTGCTGCCTACTCCCGCGTTCCGGTGATCAATGGATTGACCAACCAATACCATCCCTGTCAGATCCTGGCCGATGTGTTCACCTACATTGAACACCGTGGTTCCATTACCGGCAAGACGGTGGCATGGATTGGTGACGGCAACAACATGTGCAGCACCTGGTTGCAGGCCGCAGCCATATTCAATTTCCAACTGCATGTGGCTGCCCCTGAAGGCTATGCCATCAACACCAGTTTGATCGCTTCCCATGAGCTGCCCCACCTCACCACCTTTGCCGACCCCATGAAAGCCGCACGCGATGCGGACCTGGTGACCACCGACGTGTGGACCAGCATGGGCTTTGAGTCGGAAACGGATGAGCGCAAGCGGGATTTTGTCGATTTTCAGGTGGACGCCGAGATGATGTCGGTGGCGCGCCGCGATGCGTTGTTCATGCACTGCCTGCCGGCCCATCGTGGCGAGGAAGTCTCGGCGGAAGTACTGGAAGGGCCTCAAAGCGTCGTTTGGGACGAGGCTGAAAACCGGATGCATGCCCAGAAAGCCCTGATGGAATATCTGATACTGGGCCAGGTGGCCCAACACTAAGGACGAATGGATTCATGAGTGATACCAAGAAAGTGGTGCTGGCCTATTCCGGAGGACTGGATACTTCCGTCATTCTCAAGTGGCTGCAGGACACCTATCAATGTGAGATCGTGACCTTTACGGCGGACATCGGGCAGGGTGAAGAACTGGAGCCGGCGCGGATCAAGGCCGAGAAATTTGGCATCAAGCAGATCTATATTGACGACCTGCGCGAAGAGTTCGTGCGCGATTTTGTGTTTCCCATGTTTCGCGCCAACGCGGTTTATGAGGGAGAGTACCTGCTGGGTACCAGCATAGCCCGCCCCCTGATTGCCAAGCGCCAGATCGAGATTGCACGCGAGACCGGTGCCGATGCGGTGTCGCATGGCGCTACTGGCAAGGGCAACGATCAGGTGCGCTTCGAGCTCGGTTATTATGCCCTGGAGCCCGGCATCAAGGTGATTGCCCCCTGGCGCGAATGGGACCTCACCTCGCGTGAAAAATTGCTGGCCTACGCCGAAGCTCACGGCATTCCGGTGGAGATGAAACACAAGACCGGCGGCAGTCCCTACAGCATGGATGCCAACCTGCTGCATATTTCCTACGAGGGGAAGGTGCTCGAGGATCCCTCGCGCGAACCCGAGGAAGACATGTGGCGTTGGTCCATTTCTCCGGAGGCTGCCCCGGACCAGGCGGAATACCTTGATCTGGAGTTTGCACGCGGTGACGTGGTGGCGCTCAATGGCAAACCCATGACGCCCGCTACCGTGCTGACAGAGCTCAATCGCTTGGGTGGAAAGCACGGAATCGGCCGCCTGGACCTGGTGGAAAACCGTTATGTGGGCATGAAGTCGCGCGGCTGCTACGAAACCCCCGGAGGCAGCATTCTGCTCAAGGCGCACCGCGCCATCGAATCCATCACGCTGGATCGCGAAGTGGCGCATCTCAAGGATGATCTGATGCCGCGTTATGCCTCACTCATCTACACCGGCTACTGGTGGAGCCCCGAGCGTCATGCCCTGCAGACGCTGATTGATGAAACCCAGGTGCACGTCAATGGCTGGGTGCGTGTCAAGCTCTACAAGGGGAATGTCATGGTGGTGGGGCGCGACTCCAAAACGGACTCGCTGTTCGATGCCAACATTTCCACCTTTGAAGACGACGGCGGTGCCTACCAGCAGTCGGATGCCGCTGGATTCATCCGTCTCAATGCACTGCGCATGCGCATTGCCGCTCGCCTGCATCGCAACTGATCGGAGAAATTCACCATGCCGTCCTTCGATATCGTCTCGGAAGTGGATAAGCAGGAAGTGCGTAATGCCGTCGAACAGGTCAACCGCGAAGTCAGCACCCGCTTTGACTTCAAGGGCTCTGATGCACGCGTGGAACAGAGCGAGTATGACCTGACGGTCTATGCCGACGACCCCTTCAAGCTCGACCAGGTCAAGGAAGTGCTCAACCTCAAACTGGTGAAGCGCGGCATCGACATCCGCGCCCTCGATTTCAAGACGGTGGAGACCATCGGTGGGGGCAAGGTCAAGCAGGCGGTGGCGGTCAAGGTGGGCGTGGAAACCGAAATGGCGAAAAAAATCGTCAAGCTGCTGAAGGACAGCAAGCTGAAAGTGCAGGGCAGCATCCAGGGCACGGCCGTGCGCGTGAGCGGGGCCAAGCGCGACAACCTTCAGGAAGCCATCGCCCTCATCAAGTCCAGCGACCTGGGGCTGCCGCTCCAGTTCAACAACTTTCGCGACTGACTACTCGCCCTGGGTCAGTTTCAGGGCGCGTTCGTAGAGCATTTTCCGTCCGGTGCCGGTGACCTGCATGGCAATCCGGACGGCATCCCCCAAAGACAGTTTTTCCAGCAAGGCCAGCAACAGCGCATCGTGCCGGGCCGGGTCCTGGTCAGCGGGTTGCTCTGCGCCCTCCACGGCCAGCACGAATTCCCCCCGTTGGTGATTGGGGTCTGCATCAATCCAGGGCAGCGCTTCGGCCAGTGTGGTGCGATGCACCGTCTCGAACAGCTTGGTCAGCTCACGACCGATCACGATGCGCCGCTCTCCCCCCAGCACCTCGGCCAGTGCGGTGAGGCATTCCCGAATGCGGTGCGGGGCTTCATAGAACACCAGGGTCGCCTGCAACCCCTTGAGGGTTTGCAGTTCACGCGTCCGGGCCCCCGCCTTGACCGGCAGGAAGCCATAAAAGAAGAAGTGCCTGGCGCTGAACCCCGAGGCGGAAAGGAGTGTGGTCACGGCACTGGGTCCGGGTATGGGCACGACGCGAACCCCCCCTGACAGGGCCTCTTCCACCAGCAAGGCCCCTGGATCGCTGATGGCTGGCGTGCCCGCATCGCTGATCAGCGCAACAGATAAACCGGATTGCATTTTTTGCATCAGCACTGAACTGGCGCTGCGTTCATTATGCTCATGCAGTGCGGTCAGGGGAGTGCGAATGCCGTAATGCTGCATCAACAGGCCTGAATTCCGGGTGTCCTCGGCGGCAATCAGGTCCACCGTACGCAGGGTTTCCAGGGCGCGTGCCGAGATGTCCTCGCGATGGCCAATGGGCGTGGCCACAATAAACAATGTGCCTGACGGCAGTGACATGGATGAAAGCCTCATGAAGGAAGAGAGCATTCTCAACCGTGCGACCGTGGGACGCAAGGCGGCGCATCGGGGTCGCCTGGCAGAGCAGCGGGCCGCGGAGTTTTTGCTGCAGTCGGGCCTCGTGATCCTGCAGCGCAACTACCGCTGTCGGCGCGGCGAGGTGGATTTGATCGTCCGCGACGGCGACACCCTGGTTTTTGTGGAGGTACGCTGGCGCACGGGGGTCAGGCAGGGCGGTGCGGGTGAGAGCATTGATCGCCACAAGCAGCGCCGCCTTGTCGCTGCGGCCCGGCATTATCTCATGCGCTATCCGGCAGAGCCGCCCCCATGCCGTTTCGATGCCGTCCTGCTGGACGGCATCGCCATGGAATTGCGGTGGCTGAAGGACATTCTCTGGTTGTGATGTGTTTTACCCATAGCCTGCGGCGTTATCATACAATACCGGCCATGGACCTCATTACACGCATTACCGGGCACTTTAACGACAGTGCCAATCTCAAGCTCGCTGTTGCTCATGAACTGGCTGCGCCGATTGCGATGGCAGCCGAACGAATGGTGCAGAGCCTGCTTTCCGAAGGAAAAATCCTGGCATGCGGCAACGGTGGTTCGGCTGCGGATGCGCAGCACTTCTCCGCCGAACTGCTCAATCGATTCGAAATGGAACGCCCCCCGCTGGCAGCCATTGCGCTGACCACGGATTCGTCCACCTTGACTTCGATTGCCAACGATTATCACTACAACGAGGTGTTTTCCAAACAGGTCCGGGCCCTGGGCCAAAGCCGGGATGTGTTGCTGGCCATTTCCACCAGCGGCAATTCCCCCAACGTCATCGAGGCCATCAAGGTGGCCCATGAGCGTGAGATGGGCGTAGTGGCGCTCACGGGCAAGGGGGGCGGACAGATGGCCGAGCTCCTGGATGGCAACGACGTTCACATCAGCGTCAATGCCAAAAGCACGGCGCGCATCCAGGAGGTGCATATTCTGGTGCTGCACTGCCTGTGCGACGCCATCGATTGTGTTTTATTGGGAGTGGAGTGAGCATGAAGCAGTCCTGGCTGACCTTGATTCTCGTCGTGGTGACCTTGCCCGCATTGCAGGGGTGTTTTCCGTTGGTGGCCACAGGCATGGTAGGGACGGGGCTTGTGGTGGCCGACCGTCGCACCTCCGGTGCGCAGCTTGAGGATCAAGGCATTGAATTCCGTGCCAACCATGCCATCAACGAAAAATACGGTGACAAGGTTCATGTCAATGTCACCAGCTTCAACCGGAATCTGCTCCTGACGGGTGAAGTGCCGGACGAGGAATCACGCAAGGGCGTCGAGGCCCTTGCGCATGCCACGACCAACGTGCGCGCTGTGGTCGATGAAATCGCCGTTGCGGGGGGAAGCTCTTTCTCCGAGCGCGCCAACGACACCTACCTCGGCACCAAGGTACGCGCTCGCATGGCGGCGGACGCCAACGGCCAGTTTTCGCCAGTGCACATCAGCGTCACTACCGAGGATAGCGTCGTTTATCTGATGGGCCTCGTGACGCATGCCGAGGGGGATGCTGCCAGCGCAATCGCCAGCACCACATCGGGCGTGCGGCGGGTGGTCAAGGTATTCGAGTACATCAACAAACCCCCGGAAGATGAAAAGACGGCAGCGCACGCATCCGGATCACCCGCAGCGGCTGCCAAGCCTGAGGATATCCAGCCTCCCGCTCCCCAGCAGGAAGAGACGCTTCCGCCGGCCCAGCCCGTGACGATGTAAAGGCGGGCGGTCTCATGACCCGGTATCCGGCCCCCGATTTCGAACAAAAGATTGCCTCGCCAGGGCAATGGCTGCAACGCGTTAGTTTGTTGCCTCGTCCGCTGGTGTTCACCAACGGCGTATTTGACATCCTTCACCGCGGGCATGTGACCTATTTGGCGCAAGCGCGTGCCCAAGGCGCGGCGTTGGTGGTGGCGCTCAATTCGGATGCTTCGGTCCGCCGACTGGGGAAGGGGGAGGATCGCCCCATCAACGTTCTGGCCGACCGCATGGCCCTTGTTGCCGCTCTGGAAAGCGTGGATGGGGTTACCTGGTTTGACGAGGACACGCCGCTTCAGCGGATTCTGGAATGTCACCCCGACGTGCTGGTCAAGGGGGGCGACTGGGCCGTCCAACAGATCGTGGGTGCAAAAGAAGTCCAGGCGCGAGGTGGTCGGGTGTTGTCCATTCCTTTCGAACATGAGCGCTCCACGACGGCGCTCCTGCAACGCATCCGCCTCTAGTCCGACATCAATCGGGCCAGCCCTTCCAGGACCAGATATTCCACTGCAATCACCGGCAGTTCGAGATGCGAGTGCAACAGCGGGCCGTGCCCGCCGCTCATGACGCAGACGACAGGTTGGGACTGGCAAGCCTGCAGCGCCCTGGCCATGCGGTCTATGGCGCCCACCGTGGCCAGAATTCGTCCCGTGGCAATGGCGTCCAGGGTCGTTCTTGGAAATGCCGTGAAGAGGCCGTCCGATTCTGCTGTGAGTCCTGCCGTGCCGGTGCGCAGCGCCTGTGTCATCAGCGATAGTCCGGGCAGGATGATCCCTCCCAGAAACTCCCCTTCAGCGCTCAGGGCATCCACTGTCGTTGCCGTGCCGGCGCAAACCACCACGGCGGGTTGGTCGGTCAGGGCGTGAGCCCCGATCAGGGCGGCCCAGCGATCGGGACCCAGTTGTTGTGGGGATTCGTAAAGATTGGTCACGCCGCCGGCTGCCGTTCCTGCACGGACCCAGTGCAATGGCACTCCGCGTGCTGCACAGCATTCCTCCAGCCCTGCGGCTACTTCCGGACCCGCCACCAGGGTGGCAAGGACCCGTGTCAGGGGGTGGTGGTCGCGCATCAACGACGCCAGCGTGGGCCAGGAGCGTGTCGGCAGGCTTCCCGTACCGTGCCATTGCCCCTGGTCCCGCAGTCCCCATTTGATGCGGCTGTTGCCGATATCGAGTGCGAGTTGCATCAGGTCAGTCGCAATGAGATGTCGCCGGCGAGAAAACGGGTGATCGCACCGTTTTGCCGCAGCAGCAGCGCACCGTCTTCCGACAGGCCGGCACATTCTCCGATTTCGACGCGCCGGTTGGGGAGCGTGAGGCGGATCACCCTCTCCCGGTGTGCGCAACGCGCCATCCATTCGGCCTCGAATGGCGCAAATCCCGCTTCCGAAAATTTTTGCAGATGTGCGATCAGGGTCTCCAGGATGGCTGCCAGGACGATGTCGCGCTCGGGAGCCTCGCCCGCCGCATTGCGCAGGTCGGTGGCTGGATTGGGGAGCTGGTCGGACAAGGAGTCTTCAAGCACCACATTGAGGCC
This sequence comes from Ferrovaceae bacterium, assembly GCA_027442615.1. Taxonomy (GTDB): domain Bacteria; phylum Pseudomonadota; class Gammaproteobacteria; order Burkholderiales; family Ferrovaceae; genus JAJZRV01. The sequence continues at coordinate 128,442 of DAIBBI010000029.1, forward strand.
AATGCCGATGACGGCGCCGATGGCACCGTCCATGGCATCAGAAATTTCCACCAGGACCCCAGCGATCTTCCGGCCATGGCGCAGCAGATCATTGGGCCACTTCAGGGCAAATCCGGCCACATGCAACCGTTCCAGGGCCTGGGCCACGGCGAGCGAGGCCACCAGCGGAAGGCCGGCGAGTTTCGTGGCGTTGCCCTGGAATCGCCACAGCAGGGAAAACGTCAGCGAACCTTCGCCGTCGGATAGCCAGGAACGACCCTGGCGCCCCCTTCCTGCAAGCTGGTTTCTGGCCACCAGACAGTAACCATTGGGTGCCCCCTGGTCCGCCAGCATCAGCACATGCTGGTTGGTGGAATCGATGCTGTCCACCACCACCAGTTGAAGGCATTGTCCCACGGGGCCCAGAAGCTGCAGGATGCGATCGGGTTGCAAGGATGGCATGTTCAAAATTCCAGTCGGTGTTCGGCGTGACAGGCCGCCATTTCGCGCCGGTAGGAGATGTGCGCCATGATGGCGTCCAGCAGCAGGGCTACGCGACTTGAAAGCTTGCTGCCCAGGCGATAGTCTGCCGGGGCAATGAAGTCCACGCGTTGGGCAGACAGCAGCTTGACGCAGGTATCCCGGTCTTCCCGGTTACGGGTGGGGTAAACGGCAATGGTGTGCCCCCCGTTTTTTTTGGTGAGTGCCATGCTGGGCACATCGGTCATGCCGTCTCCGATGTAGATGATGTTCTGGAAGGGGATGGGCCGCTGATTTTCGGGCATGTGCTCGTTGATGGATTCCTCCAGGGTTTCCTTGCCTTTGTTGACCCGGAACAGGTACTGGGTTTTGGTGGTGTCCGTGATGAGCAGTTTGGGAAAGGTGGCGATGCCCTGGAAGTTGAAGTGATACTCCGAAGCATAAATCTGCTGAAAATGGCGCCTGATGGAAATGCCTTCCAGGATTTCCTTCATGCCAGCCGAGACAATGTAATGCTGGATGTTGACCTGGCCGCCACCGCGCCTTCTCACATGGGCATTGATGCGACTGAACCACCCTTCCACGCCGGGAAAATAAGGAATGTCCTTGCCCATGGCCTGGAAATCACGGCGACTGATGTTGATTTTTCGGGCATGCGCCTCTTCCAGCAGCAGGCGCATGTAGACCAGCATCTTTTCCGAGACGGTTTCGGCGGACTCCTTCTCCACCTGCTTCCAGAAATCGCGGGGCCTGATCCCCAGTTTGGGGAGCACCGTGTACTCCTGCATGGGCTGCGGCGACAGGGTCCCGTCAAAATCGTAGACCATCGCGATGGTGTTCTGGAAGAAAGTTGTTTTAGGCATGGATACCGCTCCACCGGTCTTTGGGATATTCTAACGGATTGGCGTCCCGGGCGGCTTGATGTAGAGTGTCCATCTGTTGATGCCAGTCCACTTTCGGTTGTCTCATGTCTATTCCAAATTCAGCACCCAGCACGAATTTCATTCGAAATATCGTTTCTGATGATCTTGCCAGCGGCAAAACGCAGGGACGCATCGCAACCCGCTTTCCTCCCGAACCCAACGGATACCTGCATATTGGCCATGCCAAATCCATATGCCTTAATTTTGGCATTGCCCGCGATTTTGGCGGGGTGTGTCACATGCGCTTTGACGATACCAACCCCGCCAAGGAAGACACGGAGTACGTGGATTCCATTCTGGACACGGTGCGCTGGCTGGGGTTTGATTGGGGCCCGCACCTTTATTACGCCTCCGATTACTTTGATCGTTGTTATGCCTATGCAGAGCAGTTGATCGAGGCGGGCAAGGCCTATGTGGACAGCCTGAGCGCCGAGGAAATTCGCAGCCACCGCGGCAACCTCACCGAACCGGGAAAAAACAGCCCATGGCGCGATCGATCGGTGACGGAAAATCTGGACCTGTTTCGTCGCATGCGTGCCGGTGAATTTGCCGATGGACAACATGTGTTGCGCCTGAAAATCGACATGGCCTCTCCCAACCTCAATCTGCGCGACCCGGCCATCTATCGCATCCGTCATTTTCCCCATTGGCGCACGGGCAGCCGCTGGTGCATCTATCCCATGTACGACTATGCCCATGCGCTGTCGGATGCCGAAGAGCACATCACCCATTCCATCTGTACTCTGGAATTCGAAGACCATCGACCGCTGTACGATTGGGTGGTGGAGCACACCCCTGTGCCCTCGCGCCCGCATCAGTACGAGTTTGCGCGCCTGAATTTGACTTACACCCTGATGAGCAAGCGCAAGCTGCTGGAACTGGTGGAAGAGCGCCACGTGTCGGGCTGGGATGACCCGCGCATGCCAACGCTGGTGGGCCTGCGTCGTCGCGGTTACACGCCGGAGTCGATTCGTCTTTTCTGCGATCGCATTGGGGTTTCCAAATCGGACAGCCTGATCGACGTCAGCGTGCTTGAGGACTGCCTGCGTACCGACCTGAATGAGCGCGCGCCACGACGGGTTGCGGTGATCGATCCGGTGCGGCTCATCATCGACAATTACCCCGAGGGGCAGGTGGAGTTGTGTGAAGTGCCCAATCATCCGCAGAAGCCGGAGTGGGGAAAACGCACCATTTCCTTTTCGCGCGAACTGGTCATCGAGCGCGAAGACTTCATGGCGAATCCCGTCAAGGGGTTTTTTCGCATGACGCCCGGAGCCGACGTGCGGTTGCGCTATGCCTACGTGGTGAAATGCACCAGGTTCGTGACCGATCCGGACAGCGGTGCCGTCACCGAGATTCATTGCGACTATTACCCCGAAACCCGCAGCGGGACGCCGGGCGCCGACGCGCATAAGGTCAAGGGCAACATTCACTGGCTGGCCCTGGGGCATTCGGATGAAACCGAAGTGCGGCTCTATGACCGCCTTTTCAGTGACCCCAATCCTGCAGGGGCCGAGGATTACCGCACCTTGATCAATCCGGATTCCATAGAGATGCGCCCCCGCGCTCGCGTGGAGCCAGCCTTGATGGCATCACTGCCTGGTGAGTGTTTTCAGTTTGAGCGCAATGGTTATTTTGTGGTGGACAGCCGGGACGCCGCGCCGGGACGCCCGGTGTTCAACCGGGCCGTCACGCTGCGGGATGCCTGGGTCAAGCGTTAGCGAGTTGGTCAGTTGGCGGTTTTGCTGCGCTTGTCGCGTTCGATGAGCGCGTAGGCAGAGTGATTGTGTATGGACTCGAAGTTTTCGGATTCCACCACATAAGCCTCGATTCGCGGTTCCACATCCAGGCGGTGGGCCACGTCGCGCACCATGTCCTCAACGAACTTCGGGTTGTCGTAGGCACGCTCGGTCACCCACTTCTCATCGGGCCGCTTCAACAGGCCAAACAATTCGCAGGAGGCCGATTCCTCGGCAATGCGGATGATTTCCTCGATCCACACGAACTTCTTGATCCTGGCGGTAATGGTGACGTGGGAGCGTTGGTTATGCGCGCCGTAGTTGGAGATTTCCTTGGAGCAGGGGCAGAGGCTCGTTACGGGCACCACGACTTTCATCGTGAAGGATTGCTTGCCATCCATGATTTCGCCAATGAAGGTGACGTCGTAGTCGATCAGGGATTTTACGCCGGACACGGGCGCCGATTTGTTGATGAAATAGGGAAAACTCATTTCGATGTGGCCGGCGCGCGCTTCCAGGCGCTGGACCATGGTTGAAAGAATGGTGCCAAAGGATTCCACGGAAATTTCACGCTCTTCCCGGTTGAGTATTTCCACGAAGCGGGACATGTGCGTGCCCTTGAAGTGCTGGGGCAGGTGGACGTACATGTTGAAGGTGGCAATGGTGTTTTGCACGCCGCCCTGTTCGCGGTCGGAAACCCGGACGGGGTGGCGAATGCCTTTGATGCCCACCCGGTCAATGGCGATCTGCCGCGTGTCCGGAGTGGCCTGAATGTCAGGGATGGGGTTGGGGTCGCGGGCGTTCATGAATGATTCTCCTGGTCGGATAAGGGGGTATTTGCAAAGGGTGAGGTCAGGCGCTGGCGGTACCGCTGCGCAGGGATTTCATTTCCTGCCGACGCTGTTCGATGGCGCTGACGATGCCCTGGGCATCGAGGCCGCATTCGGCTAGCAATGCCGCCGGATCGCCCTGATCCACAAAGCGGTCTGGCAGTCCGAGGTGCAGCAAGGGTATTGCAATGTTTTCACGCGCCAGCAGCTCGCCCACGGCGCTGCCGGCGCCACCCTGTACCGTGTTTTCTTCCACCGTGACCAACAAATCGTGGGTCAGCGCCAGTTTGGTGATCAGGGCCTCATCCAGCGGTTTGACGAAGCGCATGTTGGCCACGCTGGCGTTGAGCCGCTCACCGGCCTCAAGTGAGGCGGCCAGCACGGCGCCAAAGGCGAGAATGGCCACGGAGCGTCCCTGGCGACGCATTTCTCCCTGGCCTACTGGAAGTGCGGTCATGTCCCTGGCAATGGCAACACCGGGGCCGCTGCCGCGGGGATAGCGCACCGCCGTGGGGCCCTCCAGACGGAACGCCGTATACATCATCTGGCGACATTCATTTTCGTCAGCAGGTGCCATGACCGTCATGTTGGGCAGGCATCTCAGATAGGTCAGGTCAAAGCTTCCGGCATGAGTGGCCCCATCCGCGCCGACGAGGCCGGCGCGATCAATGGCAAAGACCACGGGCAGATTTTGCAGGGCAATGTCGTGAATCAGCTGGTCGTAGGCGCGCTGCAGAAAGGTCGAATAGATGGCCACTACTGGTTTGAGTCCCTCACAGGCAAGCCCCGCCGCAAAAGTGAGCGCATGCTGCTCGGCAATCCCCACGTCGAAATAACGCTCGGGATATTCCTTCGAAAAGCGAACCAGGCCCGAACCTTCGCACATGGCGGGCGTGATGGCATACAACCGGGGGTCGAGGGCAGCCATGTCGCACAGCCAGTCGCCGAAGATCTGTGTGTAGCTGGGTTTGGTGGCGGTTTTGGGCAGTACCCCAATGGCGGGGTCGAAGGGCGTGACGCCATGGTAGAGAATGGGGTCGGCCTCGGCCGGGGCATACCCCTTGCCCTTCTTGGTCACCACGTGCAGAAATTGCGGGCCTTCCAGCTTCCTCACATTGCCCAGGGTGGAGATGAGGGTGTCGAGGTCGTGGCCATCGATCGGCCCGATGTAATTAAAACCGAATTCTTCGAACAGGGTTGCCGGCGGATTGACCATGCCCTTCATATGCTCTTCCCAACGCTTGGCAAACTCCAGGATGGGTGGGGCAACACCGAGGACTTTCTCGCCTCCGCGGCGCATGGTGTTGTAGAAGCGTCCGGACATGATGCGCGCAAGGTGGTTGCTGAGCGCCCCCACCGGGTGGGAAATGGACATCTCGTTGTCGTTCAGGACGACGATCAGGTCGGCGCCGGTATGTCGTGCATTGTTCATCGCCTCAAAGGCCATGCCGCCGGTGAGGGCGCCGTCGCCAATGATGGCAATGGCGCGCTGATCGCTGTTGGCCCGTTTGAACGCCGTTGCCATCCCCAGGGCCGCGCTGATGGAGGTGCTGGAATGGGCGGTACCGAAGGTGTCGTACTCGCTTTCGCTACGCCGGGGAAAGCCGGACAGGCCATCCTTCATGCGCAGACGGGACATTCCTGCCTTGCGCCCGGTCAGGATCTTATGGGCATAGGTTTGGTGACCAACATCCCATACCAGGCGGTCGCGCGGGGTGTCGAACACGTAATGCAGCGCGATGGCCAGTTCCACCGTTCCCAGATTGCTGGATAAATGGCCTCCGGTACGGGCGACGGATTGAACGATGAATTCACGCAACTCGTCGGCCAATGATGCGAGTTCGCGCCGCTCGAGGGCGCGTAGCTCATGGGGCCATTGAATCTTGTCGAGAAGCGGTGTGGGTGACATGTGACTACTGTGCCCTTTAACTGCGGCGGTTAACGATGAAATGGGCCAGTTCCTCCAGGCGGCGACGGCGGTGACCGAAAGGAACCAGGGACTCGTGCGCTGTCCTGAGAAGTTCTCTTGAAAAATCCTTGGCTTGCGACAGTCCCATTATACTCACATAGGTGGGTTTGTTGGCTGCCGCATCCTTTCCGGCGGTTTTACCCAGGGTGGCCGTGTCCATTTCCGCATCCAGGACGTCATCCACCACCTGGAACGCCAGGCCCAGCGTATTGGCATATTGGGACAGGTGCTGCTGCTCGGTGCTCGTGAGGGTGCGCCCGCATCCAGCTCCCATCAGTACGGCCGCGCGAATGAGCGCCCCGGTTTTTTTGAGGTGCATCGCTTCGAGTTCGGGCAGGGAGAGCGTGCTGTCGGTGCTTTGCAGGTCAATGGCCTGACCCCCGCCCATACCGCGCGAACCGCTTGCCACCGCCAGCTGGTGGATCATGAGCAACTGCTGGCGAGGGTCGGTGTGCAGGGGAAACTCGGAAAGCCATTGAAAGGCCAGGGACTGCAAGGTATCGCCGGCAAGCAGGGCCAGCGCCTCGCCAAAACGGACATGGCAGGTGGGTTTGCCGCGGCGTAGCGTGTCATTGTCCATGGCAGGCAAATCATCGTGCACCAGGGAATAGGTGTGAATCAGCTCAATGCTGGCTGCGACGACCGTCAAAGCCGCGGGGGGGGCTTCCGCCAGTTCCCCGGCAGCGAAAGCCAGCAGCGGGCGGACCCTTTTTCCGCCATCCAGCACGGAATAGCGCATGGCTTCATGGAGTTGCCCGGGAACGATGCCGGCCTCGGGAAGGTGTCGTTGCAGAAATTCTTCCAGTGTTTTGCAAACGGTCCCGGACCACAGGTCGAAATCAGTCTGCAGCGTCATTGCCCTGAAAATCCTGAAGGGTGTTGCCTTCCAGTACCTTGATGCGCTGTTCTGCATCGGCCAGCTGAGCCTGACAGTAGCCCAACAGGAGCGCGCCGCGTCGGTAAGCCTCGATGGAATGTTCCAGTGACAACTGCCCCCCTTCCAGACTGGCAAGCAGGGTCTCGAGTTCGCGCAGCGCGGACTCGTAATTTTCGGGCTGTTTCGCAGAAGATTTTGCCATGGGAGGATCACCTTATCCCAGGCACCGCATACTGGTCAAACGCCCTCCAAAAAGTCTTATAAATCACTTGCTTCCCACGGCCTCCCTGGGATAGAATTTCGCTTTTGTCCGTCGGGTTTGTGTTCGCGACCCTCAATCATCAATCTCCTGCATTCTTTGCTCCCTGGAGGGTGTGGATATGACTCATTTGGCATCGGTCGAACAGCTTGCCGCTGTTTCCACGCAGCTTCCCGTGCGTTGGTATTCCGATCCGTCCATTGCCGCACTTGAACAGCAGACCCTGTTTGCCCAGGGGCCGAGCTACGCGGGCCATGAGCTGATGGTGCCCAACGTGGGCGATTACCTGACGCTGCCGTGGCGGGACCACGGGCAGGCACTGATCAACAATGGCGAGACGGTTGAGCTGATATCGAATGTCTGCCGTCACCGTCAGGCCATCATGCTGGAGGGGCGGGGCAATGCGCATCACATCGTGTGTCCGCTGCACCGCTGGACCTATGACCTCAAGGGGCAGCTGGCGGGTGCGCCACATTTTCCAGGAAACCCCTGCCTCAACCTTGATCGTGCCAGGCTCTCGCGCTGGAATGGCCTGCTGTTTGACGGGCCGCGCGACATCGTGACCGATTTGCGTCACTGCCAGGCCGCCCGTGACCTGGATTTTACGGGGTATATGCTGGATTCGGTCAAGACGGCGCATCATCACTTCAACTGGAAAACCTTCATTGAGGTTTACCTCGAGGACTACCACGTCGTGCCCTTTCATCCGGGTCTGTCGGGGTTTGTGGATTGCAATGAACTGCGCTGGGAGTTTGGCGAGTGGCACAGCGTTCAGACGGTTGGGGTCAAGGAGCACCTGCGCCGTGCCGGTTCACCGGTTTACCGGGAGTGGCAGGAGGTGGTGCGGCGATATAACCGCGACGTGGACCCACCCTTTGGCGCCATCTGGATGGTGCTCTACCCCAACGTCATGGTGGAGTGGTATCCCCATGTGCTGGTGGTCAGCACGGTCTGGCCCGATGGCCCGGACAAGTGCACCAACATCATCGAGTTTTACTACCCTGAGGAAATCGTCCTGTTTGAGCGCGATTACGTGGAGGCTCAGCAAAAGGCCTACTTTGAAACCGCGCTTGAAGATGACGAAATTTGCGAGCGCATGTCGCGCGGACGCAAGGCGCTGATTGCGCGCGGCATGGAGGATGGCGGACCTTATCAGTCCCCCATGGAGGATGGCATGATGCACTTCCACGAATTTGTGCGGCGCCAGATTGGTTCACTCATGCCTGGAGAGTAGCCGCACGATGTTTGGGCTACCGCCGCTCAAAGCAGCCTGGATGCTGGTAGCCGGTTTCAGTTTTGCCGTGATGGGTCTGTTCGTCAAATGGGGCGCGCCTTATTTTTCGCCCGCCGAATTGGTGTTTTACCGCTCCTTTTTTGGTTTGCTCCCCATCGTGCTGTATGCCCTGCGCCAGCGCCAGCCGCTGACCAGCCGACACTGGCGCCTGCACCTGTTTCGCAGCGTTTCCGGACTGATCTCCCTCTGGTTGTATTTCTATGCCCTGACCCGGTTACCCCTGGCCACGGCGGTGACGTTGAACTACACCTCGCCGCTGTTCCTGGCCTTTCTCATCACGGTACTGTCCCGCGAAAAGCTGAACGGCCCGTTGTTGGCCACGCTGTTGTTTGGGTTCGCGGGCATCGTGCTGGTATTGCGTCCCCACCTGGGGCCGGATGAATGGTTTGCCGGGCTGATGGGGCTGCTGTCGGGGTTTGGAGCGGGAGTGGCGTATGTGAACGTGCGCGCGATGGGCGCGCTGGGTGAGCCCGAGTGGCGTATCGTGTTGTACTTCACGGCGCTTTCAACCCTGGTGCTGGGGGTCTATCTGCTGTTTGCCCCGCGTCATCCGGTGACGCTTTCCAACGTCGGCATTCTGGTGGCCCTGGGGCTGGCGGCCACGGTGGGGCAGCTTTCCATGACGCGTGCCTACCGCACGGGGGCCACCATGCTGGTGGCCAATTTTGCGTATAGCGCCATTGTCTATTCCAGCTTGCTGGGGATACTGTTTTTTGGCGAATGGCTGCCCTGGACCGGCTGGATGGGCGTGGCCATCGTGATTCTGGCGGGCGTGGCGGCAAGCCGCCTGGTTCGCCGCACTCCTGTCCTTTCAAAATCGGAGGTGCCCTGATGAAACCTTTGGTCTCTACAGAAGAACTGGCCCGACACCTGCAGGATTGGGTGACCGTGGATTGTCGGCACAGCCTGCAGGACACCGGGGCGGGCCAGCGCGCGTACCTTGCAGGGCATATTCCCGGGGCGCGTTTCCTGCATGCGGATCACGATCTTTCGGGCCCCATGACCGGACACAATGGGCGCCACCCACTGCCCATCCCCGAGGCCTTCATCGCCACCCTCGAAAAAATTGGCGTGGGTTCTGCCCAGACGGTGGTGGCCTATGACGATATGGGCGGCGCCTTTGCAGCCCGGCTGTGGTGGATGATGCGATGGCTGGGGCATGATCAGGCGGCGGTTCTGGATGGCGGTTGGCAGCGCTGGGTGGCGGAGGGCCGGCCGGTGGACACGGCGGTTCCCTTACCCCGGACCGCATCGTTGCAGGCCAAAGCGCGCGCAGGCGCCACGGTGGACACCGCCTTCGTCCTGGGGCACCTGCAGGATCCGGCGCTGTGCCTGATCGATGCGCGTGCTGCAGATCGCTTTCGCGGCGAGAATGAAACCCTTGATCCGGTGGGCGGGCATATTCCCGGGGCGCGCAATCGCTTTTTTCGTGACAATCTCGATGCCGAAGGCAGATTCAAGCCTCCTGCCGTCCTGAAAGCCGAATTTGAGGCGTTGCTGGCGGGTGCTGCCCCGGAACGCGTGGTCCACCAATGTGGCTCGGGTGTGACGGCTTGCCACAACTTTCTTGCCATGGAATACGCGGGACTGACCCCAGGGCGCCTCTACCCGGGTTCGTGGAGCGCCTGGTGTTCCGACCCCTCCCGTCCGGTCGCTTTGGGAAGTCCTTGATTTTTTGATCCATATTTTGTATACTTCTGGGCTTTTTCGGAATCGGGATTTCCCCGAGGTCCAAACCACAAAGGTTGAAGAATCATGGTAGTGATCCGATTGTCTCGCGGCGGTGCGCGTAACCGTCCTTTCTACAATGTGGTGGTTGCTGATTCGCGCAATCGTCGTGACGGTCGCTTTATCGAACGACTCGGGTTTTACAACCCGCTGCGCCCGGAAGGTCCCGATGGACTGCGCCTGGACCTGGCGCGCGTGGATTTCTGGAAGAGCCGTGGTGCACAGGCTTCCGATGCCGTTGAAAAGCTGATCAAACGCGTTCCGGCAGGAGTTCCCGCTGCCTAATCCCTGGGTCGTCATGGGGCGGGTGTCCGCTCCTTACGGCGTGCGCGGCTGGTTTCGCGTGCAGGGATTTACTGGGGAACTGGACGGCCTGGCGGCATATCCGCGTTGGTGGCTGGGGCATGATCCCAGCTACAGGGAGTATCCGGTGGCCGAATGGCGGGTGCACGGCGGTGCGCTGGTGGCACGCCTGGAAGGCGTGAGCGACCGAACGGAGGCAGAGGCCCTGTGGGGCCTCGATATTGCGATCCCGCGCGACCAGCTTCCCCCGGCAGCAGAAAATGAGTTTTACTGGGCCGATTTGATCGGCCTTGAGGTGGTCAACCTCCAGGGCGAACCTCTAGGGCGGGTCACGGACATGATCGAGACCGGCGCCAACGACGTCATGGTGGTGCAGGGCGCAGAGCGCCAGCGCCTGATTCCCTATTTGCAGGATGTAATCCTGCAGGTTTCCCTGAAGGAAGGGAGGGTGTTGGTGGATTGGGGACTGGATTACTGATGGCATTCGTTTTTGATGCAATCACGTTGTTTCCGCCCATGTTCGAGGCGCTGACGCAGCACGGCGTGACGCGCCGTGCGCTGGAGCAGGGGCTGTGGGATTTCAGGGCCTGGAACCCCCGGGATTTCACCACCGATAATTACCGGACGATCGATGATCGTCCCTATGGTGGGGGGCCGGGCATGGTCATGCTGGCCCGCCCGTTGGCGCTGGCCATTGCGGCGGCCCGGGAAAGGCAGCGTGCGCTGGGGATCGAGCGGCCCAAAGTGGTCTACCTCAGCCCCCAGGGCTCGGTACTGACTCATGCGCGTGTCATGGATTATGTCGCAGGTCAGGGACTGATACTGCTGGCGGGTCGCTACGAAGGCGTGGATGAACGCCTGCTGGCCCAGGAAGTGGATGAGGAGGTATCGATCGGGGACTATGTGCTTTCGGGAGGAGAACTTCCGGCCATGGTGTTGATGGATGCCCTTTTAAGACAGTTGCCCGGCGTGCTGGGTGACGCATTGTCCGTGCAGCAGGAGTCATTCGTGCACGGATTGTTGGACACGCCGCATTACACCCGGCCTGAGGTGTATGAAGGCGTGGCGGTGCCCGCAGTATTGATGTCCGGCAATCATGCAGACATCATGCGCTGGCGACGCAAGCAGGCGTTAGGCAGGACCTGGCAAAAACGTCCGGATATGTTGGTCAGCCAACCTCTGTCCGGGGACAATCAAAAACTGTTGGACGAGTTCAAAGCCGAGCTCAAAACGAAGGAGTAGCACCGTGGATATCATCAAGCAACTGGAGCAGGAAGAAATGGCCCGTCTGGCAAAAGCCATCCCCGATTTTGCCCCCGGCGATACCGTCGTGGTCAACGTCAATGTGGTGGAAGGCGAGCGCAAGCGGGTCCAGGCCTTTGAAGGCGTGGTCATTGCGCGCCGCAACCGTGGTCTCAACTCATCTTTCATCGTGCGCAAAGTGTCTTCGGGCGAGGGCGTGGAACGGACTTTCCAGACCTGGTCACCCATGATTGCCAGCATCGAAGTCAAGCGCCGCGGTGCCGTGCGTCGCGCCAAGCTGTACTACCTGCGCGATCGTTCCGGCAAGTCCGCGCGTATTCGTGAAAAACTGGTGTCGCGCGCGACCCCGTCGAACACGGATTCCCCGGCCAGCTAAACCATCCGCTCCGACCTGCGCGAGATTCTCGACCGGTTTTGCGACAGCCTGTGGCTGGAAGATGGGTTGTCGCGCAATACGCTTGAAAGTTACAGGCGCGATCTCGCGCAGTTTGGCGAATGGCTGAGCAGCCAATACCAAGGCCTCAACCTGCATCAGGTTGAGGCCTTGCATTTGCAGGCCTGGCTTTCTTACCTGTACGGCACCAAACAGATCAAAAGCCGCACGGCCGGGAGGGCGCTTTCGGCTTTGCGCAGGTTTTACCGTCACGCGTTGCGCGAAGGGCGGATCACGGAAGATCCCACCTTGCGCATCGATTCGCCCAAGCTGCCGCGAGCACTTCCAAAACTGCTGTCCGAAACCGATGTGGAGCGTTTGCTCGATGCGCCGGACCATCAAACGGATCTGGGGCTGCGCGACCGTGCCATGCTGGAGGTACTTTATGCCAGCGGGCTGCGTGTCTCGGAACTGGTGGCGCTGCCGCTTTCCGGCGTAGCCCTGGACAGCGGCATTGTCAGGGTAACCGGCAAGGGTGGGCGGGAGCGTCTGGTGCCCATCGGGGAAACCGCCCTGGACTGGATGCAGCGCTATCTTGCAGAATCGAGGCCGGCGCTGTTGGCGGGTCAGCCGCATGGGGCCCTGTTCGTGACACGCCGCAAACAGCCCATGTCGCGTCAGGCCTTCTGGTACGTCATCAAGCGCTACGCCATGAAGGCGGGCCTGCAAGCCCACCTCTCGCCGCACACGTTGCGGCATGCTTTTGCCACCCACCTCGTCAATCACGGCGCAGACCTGCGTGTGGTGCAGTTGCTGTTAGGGCATGCCGACATATCCACAACCCAGATTTACACGCACGTGGCGCGTGAGCGCTTGCGCCAGTTGCATGAAAAACACCATCCGAGGGGCTGATTCCGCCTATACTGTGCAGCCATGATTTCGCTCATTTTATTGGCTTTTGCCGCTTATCTTCTGGGTTCTGTTTCTTTTGCCGTCGTCGTTAGCCGATTGATGGGGCTGCCCGATCCGCGCACCTATGGTTCAAAGAACCCTGGCGCCACCAATATGCTGCGCGGTGGCAGCCGTCGGGCCGCAGCCTGGGTGTTGTTGGGGGATGCCCTCAAGGGGTGGCTGGCCGTATGGCTTGCCGCAACGCTGGCCATTCCCCTGGGAGCGCCTTCCCAATCCCTCGCGGTCGTTGCCGTGGCCGTGTTCATCGGGCACGGCTACCCGGTGTTTTTTGGATTCAAGGGCGGCAAGGGGGTGGCGACGGCTTTGGGCGTGCTGCTGGCGTTGAACCCGCTGCTGGGATTCTGCACCCTGATCGTTTGGCTGTCCGTGATGGCGGTGACGCGCATTTCCTCATTGTCTGCCCTGTGCGCCTCGGTGGCCGCCCCGCTTCTGGGGTTGCTGTTTTTGCAGGGTGGATTGCTCCGCCTGACGGTGCTCGCCATGGCTGTCATTTTGCTGGCCCACCACCATGACAATATTCGCAAATTGCTCAACGGCGAAGAAACGGTGTTTCGAAAAAAAGCTCAGTGAAGCCCCGGCATGAGTCCCTTCATGCCCCGCATCATTTTGGCCAGTCCGCCCTTTGACATCATCTTCATCATTTTCTGCATCTGTTCAAACTGATTCAGGAGTCGGTTGACTTCCTGAACCTGCACGCCAGACCCCGCAGCGATGCGCCGTTTGCGCGAGGCTTTCAACAATTCCGGGCGACGCCGTTCCAGAGGCGTCATGGAATTGATGATGCCCTCGATGCGGTTGATGGCACGGTCATCCATGGCGGCATTGGCAGGAAGCCCTCGCGTCAGCTGGGCAGGCAGCTTGTCCATCATGGCGCCCAGCCCTCCCGATTTTTTCATCTGCACCAGTTGGGTCTTGAAGTCCTCCAGGTCAAAATCGAGTCCCTTCTTGATCTTGTTGGCCAGTTTCTCGGCTTCGGCACGGTCGACCGTGCGATGCGCCTCTTCGATCAGGGACAGCACGTCCCCCATGCCCAGGATGCGAGATGCCATGCGCTCCGGGTGGAACGCTTCCAGTCCGGTCAGTTTTTCGCCTACGCCAATGAACTTGATGGGCCTTTGGGTGACGTGGCGTACCGAGAGTGCCGCACCACCACGGGCGTCACCGTCCAGCTTGGTCAGGATGATGCCAGTGAGCGGCAATGCCTCGCCAAACGCGCGCGCGGTATTGACCGCATCCTGGCCCTGCATGGCGTCCACCACGAAAAGGGTTTCAATGGGATGCACGGTTTGGTGAAGCTTCTGGATTTCACGCATCATGGCATCGTCGATGGCCAGCCGACCCGCGGTATCGACGATCAGCACGTCGTGAAAGTGCCTCTTGGCATGATCCAGTGCCGCCGTGGCGATTGCTTCGGGCGTCTGCTCTGCGCTGGAAGGAAACCAGTCAATCTCCAGGGATTGCGCCAGCACCCGAAGTTGCTCGATGGCTGCAGGACGGTACACGTCGCAGCTGACCAGCAGCACTTTCTTTCTTAGCTGCTCCTTCAACATCTTGGCCAGCTTGCCACTGGAAGTGGTTTTGCCCGACCCCTGCAGGCCGGCCATCAGGATGACGGCGGGGGGTTGCGTAGCGAGATTGAGCCCCTCGCTTTGGGCTCCCATCAGCCGTGTCAGCGCCTGATGCACGATGCCCACCAGGGCCTGACCGGGGGTGAGGCTCGTCAGCACGGCCTGGCCGATGGCCTGTTCGCGCACATCCTGGATAAAATCTTTGACCACAGGCAGGGCCACGTCGGCCTCCAGCAGGGCCACGCGTACTTCGCGCAGCGCGTCCTGAATATTGGATTCGGTAAGCCGCGATTGGCCGCGCAGGGTCTTGATGACCCCTGTAAGTCGTTCTGTCAGTTGATCCAGCATGGAGAAATCGGTCCTGATCGAATGGAATGGTAAACTAGGCGCATGATGGCCGACACCCAACTGTATTTTATCACTGCCGCCCTCTATCTACTGCTGGGCTTTCGGATGCTGGTGCTACTCCGCGCCCAGTCGCGTTCTGCCGAGGCTCAGGCACAGGGTGAAGGGGTGGTGCGATTCCTGATCCTTGCCACCCTCATCGTTCATGGCGTCCTGTTGCACCGCGCCCTGTTTGCCGAGGATCAACTGGATCTGTCATTGGGGCATAGCCTGTCGCTGACCGCTGGCGTGACGGTGGCCATGTACTGGATCGTCAGCTTTCGCTACCGCCTGGGCATCCTGCAGCCGGTGATCCTGTGGTTTACGGCCCTGATGGTGCTCTCGCCGCTGGTGCTTCCGGCGGACAAACAGGTTTCCTATAGTGGACTGCTGGCTTTCAAGGTGCATCTCGTCGTATCGCTCATGGCCTACGGTTTGTTTGCCATAGCCGCCCTGCACGCCATTTTGATGGGGAAGCTGGAGCGGAGGCTGCATGATCACGACAAACGGCTTTCCCTGCTGGGCCCGTTGCCCTCGTTGGTCGCAATGGATTCGTTGCTGTTCCAGATGATTCTGGTGGGGTTTCTGCTGCTGACCGCAACGCTGGTGAGTGGCGTGTTTTTTTCTGAAGCCTTGTTTGGAAAGCCGTTTCTCATCAACCATAAGGTGATTTTTTCCTTCATTTCATGGCTGATTTACGGCAGCCTCCTGGCAGGCCGGCAGTTGTGGGGCGTGCGTGGCCGACGCGCTGCGCGCTGGGCCCTGGCGGGCTTTGCCATGCTGCTGGTGGCTTACGTTGGCAGCAAATTCGTGCTGGAAGTCCTGCTGCACCGTGGATGATGTTCCTTTAGGCGTATTGCTGGCCGTTCTGGCGGTCTTGCTGGTGATCTCGGGTCTCTTCTCCATGGCAGAGACCAGCATGATGGCGCTTAATCGTTTTCGCCTCAAACACCTGGTGGCGCAGGGGCACCGCGGCGCACGCCTGACAGCCAGCCTTCTTGCACATACGGATCGGCTACTGGGCGTCTTGCTTCTGGGCAACAACTTCATCAACGCGGCGGCGGCTTCCATCGTCACCGTGTTGACGGTGCGGTTGATGGGCACAGGGCGGGTGGCCATCACGGTGGGCACCCTGCTGGTGACTCTGGCTATTCTCGTTTTTTCCGAGATCACTCCCAAAATCCTGGGGGCGACTTACCCGGAGAAAATCGCGCTCAAGGCCAGCTATGTCCTCGTGCCCCTGCTTCGGCTTTTTTATCCCGTCATCTGGTTCGTCAACCTGTTCGTCAAGGGATTGCTCTGGCTGGGGGGGATGCGCACCCGGCCGGATGCCATGAGCTCTGCGCTCAGCCTGGAAGAGTTGCGCATCCTGGTGCTGGAAGGAGGGCATTTCATTCCCCCCAAGCACCAGAACATCCTGCTCAACTTGCTGGGGTTGAAGGACATCACGGTGGATGATGTCATGACGCCGCGCAGCCAGATTGAAGGGATCGACCTTGAGGCACCCCTCGAGGAAATTCAAAACCAGCTGGCCACTTCCAATCACACCCTGCAGTTGCTCTACTCGGGCAGCCCCGATGATGTGGCCGGGGTGGTGCATGTGCGCAAGGTATTCAACCAGGCCCATTCCGGCGAGCTGACCCGCGAAACGCTGCAGGCCATCATGCAGCCGGCCTACTTCATCCCCGCGGGCACGCCTCTGTTGACCCAGTTGCAGAACTTTCAGGAAAACAGGAGCAAGGTGGCCCTCGTGGTGGATGAGTACGGCGAGCTGCAGGGGCTCGTGACGGTGGAAGACATCCTTGAGGAAATCGTCGGCGAGTTCAGCGGCCAATCACCGCATCATCAGGATTACTTCACACGCGAGGGTGAAGATACCGTACTCGTGGAAGGGGTGTGCCCCTTGCGGGACCTCAATCGCAAACTTGGCACCTCATTCCGCCTGGATGGCCCCAAGACCTTGAACGGACTCATTCTGGAGACTCTTGAGGATATTCCCGAACCGGGCACGGCACTCAAAATCGATGGCCATCCCGTGGAGATCGTTCAGACCCAGGATCGCATGGTGCGCGTTGCACGAGTGACCCTGAAGTTGCATGACCGATGATGCCGCTTCCCTTTTCAGGAGGATCAATTCCTTTCATCGCGGGTGCGGCTTTGCTGGGCTGGATTGCGGGCTACGCCCTGAGGCACGTCATCACCGCAATGTCCGGCAGGCTGCTGCAGGAAATGGCCCAGCAAGAAAGTGCCGGGCAACTTCCGGGAATTCAAACCCGTCCGGATGCCCACAAATGGGTTCCCGTGCTATGCGTGATCCTGTCGTCACTGGTTGCAGGACGGTACGGGCCGGGTTGGGCGAGTCTGTGGGCCATGGTCCTGCTGTGGACGCTGATGATCCTCATCTTCGTCGATCTGGAAACCCTGCTTCTTCCCGACCGTGTGACGTTGCCGCTCTTGTGGGTGGGGCTGCTGGTCAATTCCTTTGGTGTCCTGACCGACCTGTATTCCGCCGTATGGGGTGCCATGGCAGGTTACGCATTATTGTGGCTGGTCTACTGGCTGTACTGGTGGGCGACCCGTCGTGAAGGGTTGGGCTATGGCGATCTCAAGCTGATGGCCGCGCTGGGGGCGTGGCTTGGCTGGCAGGCGCTGCCATCCGTAGTGTTGCTGGCATCGTTGTCTGGCGTGGTCGTGGGGCTTTACTGGATATGGCGTGGGGGGCATTCCCGGCATACTCCCATTCCCTTCGGGCCATTTCTTGCAGCTGCGGGATATGGTGTTATGCTTTGGGGCAAAGGAGGTTTACCGTGAGCAAATTTATCATTGGGGTGACCGGGGGCATCGGATCTGGCAAGTCCACGGTAGCCGGTCTGTTTGCCAAGCTGGGTGCGGGCGTGGTGGATACGGATGCCATTTCACACCAACTGACGGCGCCAGGTGGTGCGGCCATTGCCGCCATCCGCGAGAAATTCGGGGAAGCGTTCATCAACGAAAGCGGCGGTTTGAACCGCACCGCCTTGCGCGATCATGTGTTCAACCACCCTCCTGCCCGCAAGCAACTGGAAGGCATCATGCACGGGCGCATCCGCGATGCCGTGCATGCCGCGCTGGAGGCTGCCACGCAGCCCTATGTATTGCTGGTGGTACCGTTGCTGATCGAGGTCGGGAGCTACCGCCCCTTGCTGTCCCGTGTGCTGGTGGTGGACTGCGAGGAAGAGCTGCAGCTCAAGCGGGCTTCGGCGCGGCGCGACATGAGCCCCCAGGCCGTTCAAGCCATCATGGCTGCCCAGACGGACCGCAAAACCCGTTTGAGGGTGGCCGACGACGTGGTTGAGAACAGTGGCGACATGGAGAGTCTGGAATCGGCGGTGAGGTCGCTGGATCGGCAATACCGCGCCATGGCTGCAGGGCAAACTGCCTCAAGTCACGCAGAGTGACCGAGGGGATTGCACTCGTCACCGTTTTGGGCCACACTTGGCCGGTTTTCCGGGGCCCCTTCGGTGATCATCTACGATTATCCGCTTAGTGAACAAGTTCGTACCTTCCTCAGGCTGAAGGCGCTATTTCGACGCGCCTTTTATTTTATCGAACGGGAAGAGGCTTTCGATCATCACGCCGCATTGATGGCGGTTTT
The DNA here is from genome assembly GCA_027442615.1 of Ferrovaceae bacterium. Lineage (GTDB taxonomy): Bacteria > Pseudomonadota > Gammaproteobacteria > Burkholderiales > Ferrovaceae > JAJZRV01. The sequence continues at coordinate 147,017 of DAIBBI010000029.1, forward strand.
CGAGATTCTCGACATCACGGCGCGCGCCGACGTCAAATCTGACCTGCTGCAATCCCTGGATCGCCAGCGCGCCGCGCTGGTTCCGCTGCGGGGCAACGCAAATGTTGCGCAGGAACCGCTCGAAAAAACGATTTCCGACATAGAAACAGTGTCTTATGACCTGCATGCCAGCAAAGGGAAGTTTGGCGAGCTGTTGCGCAACCATGAGTGGCTGATGGCCATCAAACAACGCGCAGCGATCCCCGGAGGGATGTGCGACTTCGATTTGCCCGCCTACCATTACTGGCTTTCGCTGGAATGCGGGGTGCGCCGGCAACAGCTGAACGACTGGCTATCCTCTTTGCTGTCCACCTACCGGGCGCTCCGGGTGCAGCTGTCCTTGCTGCTTGAAAGCGGCAAGGCGCAGCAGCAGCAAGCCACGCGCGGACTGTTTCAGCAGGGAAAGGTGGGCACCGAAGTCAAACTGCTCCGGGTTGCACTGGAAACCGGGCAGCCTTGCGTGCCCGAAATCAGCGCCAACAAATATCTTCTCAATATCCGCTTTCTGGAAGTGGGGGATGCTGCGCGTTCCCGGGTCTATGCCGAAGACGTTCCCTTCAGCCTGATATTCTGCACACTCTAAGTTCGGGGTTGCTAGCGCCGTGCGGTGAGAGCGTACCAGTCCTCCCTGGAGGTGACGATGCCCACGCCGATTTCTTCCACTTCCTCGAAAATTGTGGTTTTGCGGATGGTCGCTTCCACATGTTCCACGCGCGGGTCGTCAAAACAGTGGCTGACCAGCTCATCCAGCAGATCCTCGATCAGGGCCACATGAGGGCGTTCTGACCAGCTCTGGATGAAGTTTCTCAGGGGCTCGTAATCCACCGTGTCGCCGATATGGCGGATGCGTTGCAGGGCAGAAAAGGGGAAGGACAGCTTGAGCGAGACCAGGATGTTCTGCGGTCCTTCCTTTTCGAATTCATGGATGCCCAGGCGAACAGCGCAATGAGCGTTGTGGATGATGCAGTGGTAATGACTCATGCATCCGGCTCAAGCGCGGCACGCAGTTTTTGCATGGCCCTGGCTTCGATCTGGCGCACGCGCTCTGCCGAAATGCCGAGTTCCTCTGCCAGTTCGTGCAATGTGGCGGCAGCTTTGTCACCGTGCAGCCACCTTGCCGACACGATATGCCTGCTGCGCTCATCCAGACGCTCCAGCGCCTCGTGCAATCCATCGGTGCCAAGACGCTCCTGCTCCAACGCTTCGAGCTGTTCTGGCGGGCTGGCCGCGCCATCGGCGAGATAGGAGACCGGGCTGGTCCAGCGTTCCTCGTCATCCGAGAGGGGTTCCAGCGAGATGTCCTGCCCCGACAGGCGCATTTCCATTTCACTGACATCGCCCGGACGCACGCCCAACTGGCGGGCAATTTCCATGGTTTCGCGAGGCGAGAGGGCGCCAAAGCCGGGTTTGAGGCGGCGCAGGCCAAAAAACAGCTTTCGTTGGGCCTTGGTGGTGGCGCTCTTGACGAGTCGCCAGTTGCGCAGCACGTATTCGTGAATTTCGGCTTTGATCCAGTGCACGGCAAACGACACCAGGCGAACCCCGCGCTCGGGGTCAAAACGGCGCACGGCTTTCATCAGGCCCACGTTGCCTTCCTGGATCAGGTCGGCCTGGGGCAGGCCATAGCCGTTGTACTGGCGTGCAATGGAGACCACCAGTCGCAAGTGCGACATGATCATCCGTTGTGCCGCCTGCAGGTCGTTGTGGTCGCGCAGGCGGCGTCCCAGATCCACCTCTTCTTCCGCGCTGAGCAGCGGAATCCTTGAGACGCTCTGAATGTACTGTTCCAGGCTGCCAGCCTGGGCCAAAACAGGCATGGGTAACGTCATTTCATGCATGAGACGATCATCCTCCCGATTCGATGGTGTCATTTTAGCACTCTTGTCCTTTGAGTGCTAATGAGGCCCCTGGTTCCCGGAGCGCAGGGCTGTTAACGAAGCCGCTTCAAGGTCAGGGAGACCGACAGAAAGGCTGCGCTCCAGCTCAAAACAAGGGCAACCAGCGTCAGCAGGAGGCATTCGTCGAGGGTGGGCGGGCGCAGATGGAAATCGAGGGAGAACAGGGTGCTCAGGGGCTCGACCTCCCTGTTGAACAGGTGGCTTCCAAGCTGCAGCAACGGGAAAGCCAGCACCGATCCCATCAACCCCTGCAGCAGACCGGAATACAGGAAGGGACGGCGAATGTAGCGCGGCGTGGCCCCGATCAGGTGGACCACCTCGATTTCGTCGCGCGCCGACAGCACCTGCTGGCGGACCGTGTTGAAAACGATGAAAACCAGGGCTACGGCCAGGGCAGTGGCCAGTCCGTGGGTGAAATGCCTGGAAAACTCGAGCAGGGCGGCCAGGCGCTTGGCCCATTCACCATTCATTTGCACGCGTTCCACCTTGTTCCAGCCACTCACCATGTTGCGCAGCGACTCCAGGCCTGCCGGGGAGACGTCCCGGGCGCGCACGATGAAGGTATGGGGTAGTGGATTACGGTCCAGGGTAGCCACGACATCGGCCAGCGCGGGATTGGCCTTGAGCTCTGCCAGGGCATCGACATTGGAGATGTAGCGAAACTCAAGCACTTCGCTGTGCGCGGCAAGTGCATCCCACACGGCACGAACCGCTGTGCCATCGGCATCGGGAGCCATGAACAGGGTCAGTCGCGGGCCTTGCAGGGCGTTGTGGCCCAGCGAGTCAGCGGCATTGATGAGGCGATAGAGCCCTGCAGGCAGGCTCAGCGCAAAGGCGATGACCAGTACGCCCAGCAGATTGGCAAAGGGGCTGCGGATGAGACGCCGCAAGGCCAGGCGCCCGGCACTGGCGTGTTGGTGGAGCCAGGACATCATGTGGCGTACTCCGCAGAATCGGATTCGGAGTCGCCGCCCAGCTGGCCGTCCTCCAGGTGCACGATGCGCCCCGCCAGGGCGGAAATCGTGGTTTCGTCATGGGTGGCAATGATCACCGTGACTCCGGCACGATGAAACGACTTGAAAATGTCCAGGATGGCGCTGGCATAACCCTGATCGAGGTGGCCCGTGGGTTCGTCGGCGATGACGAGACTGGGCCGGTTGACGATGGCGCGCGCGATGCACAGGCGCTGCAGTTCGCCGCCCGAGAGCGTGATGGGGCTGGCCTTGGCCTGGTGGGCGAGACCAACCTTCTCCAGCGCCACGGTGACGCGTCGCTGCAGTTCGTTGCCGTAGAGGCCGGCAATCTGCAGGGGGAGCGCTGCATTCTCTGCAACGCTTCGGTCGAACAGCAGCTTGTGATCCTGAAATACCAGGCCAATGTTGCGACGCAGCCGTGAAAGCGCCGCGCGCCCCAGCCGGCTGATGTCCTGGCGGTTGATCGTGAGGCTGCCCGCAGTGGGGCGCTCCATGCCGGCCATGAGCCGCAGGAGCGTGCTTTTGCCCGCCCCCGAGCGTCCGGTGACAAAAACCATTTCTCCGTCTTCGATGTCCATGGTGATGCCCCGCAAGGCCTCATGCCCATCGGGATAGCGTTTCACCACGGCATCGAGGGCCATCATTCGATGAGCGCGTCCACAAAGTCGCTGGCGTTGAAGTCATGGAGGTCTTCCATGGCTTCTCCCACGCCAATGAAGCAGATCGGGATGGGCCTCTCGCCCGCAATGGCGGCCACCACGCCGCCGCGGGCCGTGCCGTCCAGCTTGGTTACGACAAGCCCCGTCAGTTGCAGGGCGTCGTCGAAAGCGCGCACCTGCGACAGGGCGTTTTGCCCAGTATTGGCATCGAGTACCAGCAGGATTTCATGGGGGGCACTGGGGTCCGCCTTGGTGACGACGCGCTTGACCTTGCGAATTTCCTCCATCAGGTGCAGTTGGGTCGGCAGGCGTCCCGCGGTATCCGCCAGGACCACGTCGATGCCCCGACTGCGGGCGGCGCTGATGGCGTCGAAAATGACCGAGGCGGAATCCCCCTTTTCCTGGGTGATGACGGGCACCTGGTTGCGCTGCCCCCAAGCCACAAGCTGGGCCACTGCGGCAGCCCGGAACGTGTCCCCGGCAGCCAGCAGGACGCTGCGCCCGCTTTGCAGGAAATGCTGGGCCAGCTTGCCGATGGTCGTGGTTTTGCCCGCGCCGTTGACCCCAACGAACAGGATCACGAAGGGGGTGTGGGCGCTCACGTCGAGGTTGCGTTCCAGCGGGCGGAGCAGATTCACCAGTGCCGTTTTGAGCAGGGGTTTGAGCGCCTCCGCCTGATCAATATGCTGGCTGCGGGCCGCCTCCTTGAGCTGTTCGATCAGTTTGTTGCTGGTTCCACCGCCCACGTCTGCGGCAATCAGCGTTTCTTCCAGGGCGTCGAACCACGCGTCGTCCAGCTTTCCCCCAAACAACCCGGCAAGACCGGCTTTCAGTTTTTGGCGGCTATTGCCCAGCCCCGATTTAAGGCGGGCGATCCAACCATGGGAGGCGGCCTCTGCAGAGGGGGGAGACCCGGGGGATTTCTTGAATAGGCCAAACATCGGACAATAGGACTCTTGTACAACTGATCGAAAGCGATTTTACCCCAAATGACAGGCCAGATTCGCATCATTGCAGGGCGGTGGCGTGGCCGCAACATCCGCTTTCCCGAGGCGCCGGGGTTGCGCCCGACACCCAACAGGGTGCGCGAGACGCTGTTTAACTGGCTGGGACAGGATCTGCCCGAATTCCAGTGCCTGGACCTGTTTGCCGGGAGCGGCGCCCTGGGGTTTGAAGCGCTGTCGCGGGGTGCCGCCCGCGTCGTCATGGTGGAACGGCATCCGGCAACGGCAAAGTGCCTGCGCGAGAATGCGGAGCGCCTGGGCGCGACAGGGGCGGAGGTCGTCGTGGCCGAGGCCCTGCAATGGTTGCGCCGGGACAAACAGCGCTTCGATCTGGTATTCCTGGACCCTCCGTTTGCCGGACAGGAGCTTGAACAGGCGCTATCCTTGATTCACGATCGGCTCAATCCGGGTGGGATGGTTTACTGTGAAAGTCCCGAGGGTGTGTCAGAATCCCCCCTTTGGAACGAATTTCGGTCCTCCCGGGCCGGACGCGTTACGCATCAGTTGCTCAAACCAGAACAAGGACCTGTTTGATGGATACCAAGGCGGTCTATGCAGGCACTTTCGATCCCCTGACCCTGGGTCACGAGGATCTGGTGCGCCGTGCCGCCCACCTGTTCGATGCCGTGGTGGTGGCCGTCGCGGATAGTCGCAGCAAAAGCCCGCTGTTTACGCTGGCCGATCGGGTCGAGATGGCCCAGGAAGCCTTCAAGGACTATGGCAATGTGGAAGTGACGGGCTTTTCCGGATTGCTCGCCGATTTTTTGCGACAATCCGGGGCAAACGTCATTTTGCGCGGGCTGCGGGCCGTTTCCGATTTCGACTTCGAGTTTCAGATGGCAGGAATGAACCGCAAGCTGCATCCCACGGTCGAAACTCTTTTCCTGACCCCTTCCGACCAGTACATGTTCATTTCGTCGACCATCGTGCGCGAAATTGCAACGCTGGGAGGAGATGTCAGCCAATTTGTAAACCCCGGCATCCGTACGCGTCTTGATCGCCGTGTGCGGGCGTTGGGCAACCCGGGAAATTGAATCATGGCTTTGATGATTACCGATGAATGTATCAACTGCGACGTGTGCGAACCGGAGTGCCCCAACGAGGCCATTTCCCAGGGCGCGGAGGTGTATGAAATCGACCCTGAACGCTGCACCGAATGCGTGGGCCATTACGACACGCCGCAATGTCGCGAAGTCTGTCCGGTGGACTGCATTCCCCTCAATCCAGAGTATCCGGAATCCCGTCAGCAGTTGCAGGAGAAGTATCAGCGTCTGACCCAGAAAAAAAGCGCTGCGGCATGAGCCAGGCGGTGCTGAAGCGTTCCCGTCGCCTCGTGGGCGCGGCCTTGCTGCTGATGGCCGTGGCGGCATGCGCTGCGGATTTGCCTCGCCTCGCCGAAGAGGCGCCCTGGACGCCCTCTGAACACGACGGAGTGACCCTGCCCTCGCAGGAGTTGACGGCTCGGCTGGTCTATCAATTGTTGCTCGGTGAAATTGCAGCGCAACGCGACAATTTCGGAGTGGCAGTCAAAACCTATCTGGATCTGGCGCGGACGACCCATGACCCACGGGTGGCGCGCAGGGCGACCGAAGTTGCGCTCTATGCGCATGATGCCAAGGCCGCTCGCGAGGCCATCAGTCTGTGGCTGGCGGCGGACCCTCGTTCGGCGGAGGCGCGCGAGGCCCTGGCAGCCTTGTTGCTTTCCCAGGGAAAATTGCTGGACGTGGAAGATGCCCTGGTGCAATTGCTGGCCTCTGACAGAACGGACATCGGTAACGATTTTCGCAATCTCAGCGTCATTTTTACCGAGCATCCCGACCATGAGGCCGTACTGAAACTTGCCGAGCGTCTGGCAGAACCCTATCCGCAGGTGCCGGAGGCGCATTATCTGGTGGGCTCCTCGGCATTTCTGGCAGGCAAGAATGACCAGGCGCTTGAAGAGGCGCGCATCGCTTCGAAGCTGCGTCCTGGTTGGGAGGCTTCTGCGCTGCTGGAAGGGCGGGTGTTGCAGGAGCAGGATAGCGCGCGGGCGCGCGCTTTTTACCAGGATTTCCTGACAAGCTATCCCCTTGCCCGGGACACGCGGTTGCTGTATGCGCGCTACCTTGTGCAATTGCGCGACTATCAGGCGGCCCGTACGCAATTCTCCATTCTTACGCACGAGACCCCGAACAACCCCGATCTGACCCTTGCCGTGGCGCTGTTGACCATGCAGTTGAAAGATTACGCAGGCGCGGAACCCCTGTTTTTGAAGGCGCTGGACCAGGGCTATCGCGACCCTGACGTGATCCGGTTTTATCTGGGCCAGTTGTATGAAGAACAGAAGCAGTGGGACAAGGCTGCGCAATGGTATGGCCAAGTCGAGGGGGGCGAGCAACTGACGGCGGCCCGAATCCGTGTGGCGCTGATGTGGGCCCATCAAAACCAGCTCCAGAAAGCCATTGAGGTGTTGCATGCCATCCCGGCGGCAACACAGGACCAGCAGGAACAGAAAATTCTGGCCGAGGAACAGATGCGCCGGGAAGCCGGCGACTACCAGGGAGCCTTCGATACCCTCACGCAGGCCTTGCAGCGTAACCCCAATTCTCCGGATTTGTTGTACGAACGCGCCATCGTGGCGGACAAGCTCAATCGCATGGATGTCCTGGAACAGGACCTGCGTCAGGTGATTTCCCTCCGGCCCCAATATGCCCATGCCTATAATGCCTTGGGGTACAGCCTGGCGGATCGCTCGCTGCGCCTTGAGGAGGCCCTTGGTTTGATTCAGGAGGCGCTTGCACTCGCCCCCAACGATCCCTTCATCATGGATAGCCTGGGGTGGGTGCAGTTTCGGTTGGGGCGAATTCCCGAATCCGTGGCCACCCTGAAAAGCGCCTATGCGCTTCAGGATGATCCCGAGATTGCGGCGCATCTGGGCGAAGCGCTCTGGGTTTCCGGAGACCAGGCTGCGGCGCGACAAACCTGGGAGGGCAGCCTCAAAGCCAACCCGGATAACGAGGTCCTGCTATCCGTTCTGCATCGTTTCGTGCATTGATTCATGAAGCTCATGCAGGTCTGGATGGCGGGGTGGCTGATCTTGCTTGGCGGATGCGCGAGCCTGCCGCAGGCAGTGCCTTATGCGGATCAGAATATCGGACAGGGAGCGCTTCAGGGGTTTCGTTTTTCCGGGCGTCTTGCGGTGCGCCAGCCCTCTGGAACAGATACCGGCAAGATCGACTGGGTAAGCCAGGGGGCGGATCAGCATGTGGAACTGCTGACGCCGCTGGGCTCCACGGTGGCCGTGCTCGATCGTACCCCCCAATCCGTCCATCTGGTGCTGGCTGACCACAGCGAATTCTGGGCCACCGATTCGGAGAAGCTGACCCAGGCCGTGCTGGGCTATGCATTGCCGCTGGAAGGCCTGCCCTGGTGGGTTCTGGGGCAGGCTGCACCGATGGGGGTTTCGACGCTGACGCGCGATGCGGAGGGGAATCCGGGCACCCTGGCCCAAGCGGGATGGCAGATACGCTATGCGGATTGGCGCCGCGTGGGCGAGCAGATGCTGCCGGGAAACATTTCGCTTCAGCATGAGGATCTGGCCATCAGGCTGAGGGTGGACCAATGGATTGTCGAAAGGGGCAAGAAGTGAGCGCTCACTACGAAGAAATCCCCGCACCCGCAAAACTGAATCTGTTCCTGCATGTCACCGGCCGGCGTCCGGACGGTTACCACACCCTGCAAACCCTGTTCATTTTCCTGGATTATGGCGACACGCTGGATATTGCGCTCACCGAGACAGGGGAGATTCGCCAGCGAGTTCCGCTTCCCGGGATCGCCCCTGACGAGAACCTTTGCATCAGGGCGGCGCGATTATTGCAGCAGGCCAGCGGAGTGGGTTACGGCGCAGTCATCGACATTCGCAAAAAAATTCCGCTGGGCGGGGGGCTGGGCGGGGGCAGCTCTGATGCGGCAACCACATTGCTGGCGCTCAATCGCCTCTGGGGGCTGGGCTGGGCACGCGAACGGCTGGCAGCGCTGGGGTTGCAGCTGGGTGCAGATGTGCCTGTTTTCATTGGGGGGCATGCTGCGTTTGCGGAGGGTGTTGGCGAGCAATTGACGCCGGTGACGGTGCCCGAATGCTGGTATCTGGTCGCCCACCCCGGAATTGCCATCTCCACCCGCGAAATCTTCGGGGATCCTGATTTGACAAGGGATTCGATCCCGGTCAAAATGTGCGACTTTTCGGTGGGATTTGGCCGCAACGACCTGCAATCTGCGGTGGTGCGTCGCTATCCGGAGGTGTCCCGGCTGCTGGAGTGGCTGGGCCGCTGGGGAGATGCGCGGATGACGGGCTCGGGGGCATGCTGTTTCGTCCCCTTTGAGGAAGCATCCAAAGCAGAGTCGGCGTTGCTGCAAATGTCACCGGAGTACAAAGGGTTCATTGCCCGCGGGATGAATCAACATCCCTTGCGGGATTGGGTGTAGCGCTACAGGGGAGTCGCCAAGTGGTAAGGCACCGGATTTTGATTCCGGCATGCGTAGGCTCGATCCCTACCTCCCCTGCCATGGAATCGCCCGACCACTTCATGCCAGGAGCTCCATGTCGTCTGCCAACCTGATGGTGTTTACCGGCACCGCCAATCCAAAGCTTGCCAGCGAGGTGGCAGCACACCTCAATATTTCCGTAGGGCGTGCCACGGTAGGCCGCTTCAGCGATGGCGAAGTGATGGTGGAGATCCTCGAAAACGTTCGGGGCAAGGACTGCTTCATCCTGCAATCCACCTGCGCGCCCACCAATGACCACCTCATGGAGGTCATGGTGATGTGCGATGCGCTCAAGCGTTCATCGGCGGCGCGCATCACCGCGGCCATCCCCTATTTTGGCTATGCCCGCCAGGACCGGCGACCGCGTTCGGCGCGTGTGGCCATTTCGGCCAAGGTGGTGGCCAACATGCTGCAGGGTGCCGGTGTGGACCGGGTGCTGACGATGGATTTGCACTCTGACCAGATTCAGGGCTTTTTCGACATTCCGGTGGATAACGTATATTCAACGCCGGTGCTGCTGGGCGATGTCTGGCGCTCCGGGCACCAGGACCTCACCGTCGTTTCACCTGACGTGGGAGGGGTGGTGCGAGCGCGGGCCATGGCCAAGCGCCTGGAAGCCGATCTCGTGATCATTGACAAGCGGCGCCCCAAACCCAACGTCGCCCAGGTGATGAACGTCATTGGCGACGTGGCCGGGCGCGTCTGCCTCATCATGGATGACATGGTGGATACGGCCAATACATTGTGCGAGGCGGCTGCCGCACTTAAAAACCATGGGGCCGCCAAGGTGTTGGCCTACATCACCCATCCGGTATTGTCCGGTCCGGCCGTGGACCGCATCGCGCAATCGGCACTGGACGAGCTGGTGGTGACGGACACCATTCCGCTGTCCGAAAAGGCCTTGGCCTGCTCGCGTATTCGCCAGCTGGGCATTGCCGGCTTGATGGCTGAGACGATGCGTCGCATCAGCGATGAGGACTCGGTCAGCTCGCTGTTTATGGAATAGTTTGCAGCACCCCAGGCTCTGGTCGCGGAGCGTGGGTTTTATTCACTGAAACCAAGGAAGACCCAAATGGAAATCGAAGTCATCAAACGAACTGTGCAGGGCACCGGAGCGAGCCGCCGCCTGCGCCACAACGGACGCGTACCTGGCATCCTGTATGGTGCCGGCAAGGATGCGCTGGCCATCGAGCTCGACCACAACGAACTGTTTCACAAACTGCGTCAGGAGGCGTTTCATGCTTCCGTACTGACCCTCAAGCTTGACGGCGAAGCTCAGCCGGCCCTGCTGCGTGACGTGCAGATGCATCCCTTCCGTCCCATCGTCCTGCACGTGGACTTTCAGCGCGTGGACAGCACCCGCAAGATTCACATGAAGGTTCCGCTGCACTTCATCAATGGTGAAATCAGCCCCGGGGTGAAACTGTCCGGAGCCAATATCAGCCACATCCTCAACGAAGTGGAAGTGCTGTGTCTGCCGGCGGATCTGCCCGAATTTATCGAGGTGGACCTCAAGGATCTGACCGTTGGCCATTCCCTGCATCTGTCAGACATCAAGGTGCCTGCCGGCATCGAGTTTGCCGCAGTGGTCAAGGGTGAAAATCCGGCCGTGGCCGCCGCCGTTCTGCCGCGTGCAGCCCGGGTGGAAGATGAGGCGACCGCAGCGCCGGTATCTGCCGCAGATGTTCCTGCTGCCAACCAGAAGGCTCCTGTGGCCGCTCCTGAAGCAGGCAAGGACAAGAAGTAAATCCATCACCCAACCCCGGTGCCGCGTACGCGGGCCGGGGTGGTTTCCTGAGTCTGCCCGATGACATCTGTGCGATTGATTGTGGGTCTTGGCAACCCAGGTGCCGAATACCAGGATACGCGTCATAACGCCGGGTTCTGGTTTGTGGATCGGGTCGCCCGGACCGGGTCTGCAACTTTCCGTCATGAATCCAGATTCCATGGGGAAGTGGCGCGCGTTCTTCTGGAGGGCCAGGATCTATGGCTTCTCAAACCCCGCACCTACATGAATGACAGCGGTCGGGCCGTTGCTGCCATGGCCCACTTTTACCGTGTTGCCCCGGAACAGATCCTGGTGGTTCACGACGAACTGGATTTGCCTCCAGGAGGCGTCAAGCTCAAGAAAGGCGGCGGGGCGGCGGGCCATAATGGCTTGAAGGACCTGCTCCTGGCCCTGGACTCCCCTGATTTTTGGCGGCTAAGGGTCGGCATTGGTCATCCGGGTCAGCGTCACCAGGTGGTGGACTATGTATTGCATCGACCTGCAAAAGCCGAGCAGGAGGCCATTGATGCAGCCCTGGATCGCGCGCTGGACGTGTTGCCATTGCTGGTCAGAGGGCAGGCAGAAGCAGCTTTGATGAATCTTCACACGCCACCCAAAGCGGGTGGCCTGACAACCAAGGATTGATGGCATGAGTCTCAAATGCGGCATCGTGGGCTTGCCCAACGTGGGCAAGTCCACACTCTTCAATGCGTTGACCAAGGCGGGCATCGCGGCCGAGAACTATCCCTTCTGCACCATCGAACCCAACGTGGGGGTGGTCGAGGTTCCTGATCCGCGCCTGGCCGCCCTGTCAGAGATCGTACGCCCGGAACGCGTGGTGCCCGCCGTGACCGAGTTCGTGGACATTGCAGGGCTGGTGGCGGGGGCGTCGAAGGGTGAAGGGCTGGGCAACCAGTTCCTGGCCAACATTCGCGAAACCGATGCCATTGCCCATGTGGTGCGCTGCTTTGATGACCCCAACGTGGTGCATGTGGCAGGGCGGGTCAATCCCGTGGACGACATCGAGACCATCAATACGGAGCTCGCACTCGCTGATCTTTCGACCGTCGAGAAGGCGGTGGTCCGCACCCAGAAAGTTGCGCGCGCGGGGGACAAGGAAGCGGTGCGACTGCTGGCGCTGCTCGACAGGGTGCAGCAGCAGCTCGATACCGGAAAACCGGTGCGCGCCATGGGCCTGGACGGGGAGGATGTCGAACTGCTGAAACCGCTTTGCCTGATTACGGCGAAACCGACACTGTATGTGGCCAATGTCCTGGAGGACGGGTTTGAAAACAACCCACTGCTGGCGCAGGTCGAGGCCCTTGCACGTGCCGAAGGGGCGCCAGTGGTTCCCATCTGTGCCGCCATGGAGGCACAGATGGCAGATCTGGACGATGAGGACAAGGCGCTGTTCCTTGCCGACATGGGTCTTGCCGAAGCGGGGCTGGACCGCCTGATCCGTGCCGTGTACCGCCTGCTGGGACTGGAAACTTATTTCACTGCAGGGGTCAAAGAGGTGCGCGCCTGGACCATTCATGCAGGGGATACCGCCCCCCGTGCTGCCGCCGTCATCCATAATGATTTTGAACGCGGATTCATCCGGGCCGAAGTCATTGCCTTTGCCGACTTCGTGGCTTGCCGGGGCGAGCAGGGGGCCAAGGAGGCCGGGAAAATGCGACTGGAGGGCAAGGAATACCGCGTTCAGGACGGTGACGTGATGCATTTTCGATTCAATGTCTAAACTACCCTTATAATGCGATTCACGAGACTGTAACCAAATATTACAACAAGGATTTTGAGGCACCGGACAAGGAGTAACCGCTATCGACACGATCAACATGTTGGGCAAAGGGCGCGGGGCCGTGCTGCTTTTGCATGGCCTGTATGGCACGCCGCAGCAACTGCAATACATTGGCCGCAAGCTCAATGTGGCAGGTGGGTACACCGTACGCATTCCCAATCTCCAGGGGTATTCCGTCTTTGACGAGGCCGTCCCGAGCCAGACGACGCATTGGCGGCACTGGCTGGAGCAGGTGGAGTCACAGTTCGACGCACTGAAACGCGAGCATGATGAAGTCAGCGTTGCGGGGCTTTGCATTGGCGCAGACCTGAGCCTGATGCTTGCAACAAAACGTAGCGCAGACATTCATGCACTCTGTCTTTACTCTGCGCCATTGCGGTACGATGGCTGGAACGTCACCTGGATGCGCTGGTTCAAGTTTTTGGGGTACTACACGCCCGTGCGCTTCATGATGTCACTCACCGAGCGCCCGCCCTACGGGCTCAAGGATGAGCGCATCCGGCAATGGGTAGCCACCCAGATGGCCAGGCGTGGCACCTCCGCGCTGGGTTCTTCACAGTCCCCATTGACGGGTGTGCTTGAGTCGGAGCGTCTGATGAAGGAGGTGCGGCGCAACCTGCATCAGGTTTCAGCGCCAACGCTGATCATGCATGCCATCGAGGACGATCTGGCCAGCCCGCGTAACGCCGACATCATCGAAAAGTGCATCGCTTCCAGGCGGGTCAAAAAGGTCCTGCTGGAAAACTGTTATCACATCATTACCATGGATTTTGAAAAGGAGCGCGTCGCCCAGGAAACACTGGAGTTCATCAGGAAAGAACCGGCGCAAGGGGTGCAAGGTGCCGGCCTGAAACTTCAACTGGTGGGCTGAAGCAGAAATTATGAGTTCATTGCCTGTCATTCAAAAAATGTTGGTTGAAGAATTCGGGTTGACCCCGGAACAGGTGCAACCCGAATCCCGGCTGGAAGAGTTGGGGGTCGATTCCCTGGCCACCGTGGAATTCATGTTCATGCTGGAAGACAAGTTCAAGCTGAAGATGACGGGTGAACCCGTTCCCATCAAGACGGTTGGCGACATTGCCCGCGAAGTGGACGCCATGGTGGCAGAGCAAGGCATATCGTTGGGCGATGAGGGGACGGTCTCCTGACCATGCGTCGGGTCGTCGTCACCGGAGTGGGAGCCATCACGGCCCTGGGCGGGGATGCGGGTAGCCTGATCGAAGGATTGAACCTGGGACGCTCGGGCGTACGCCCGCTTGAGACACCCTGGGTGGAGAATCTGGCTTCGCCTCTTGCCGCGCCAGTGATGGTGCCGGTGGAAGAGCGTTTTCCAAAATTGCGCCGACTGGCGCTGGATCGCGTCGCGCAGTTATCGCTGCTGGCAACCCGCGAAGCGGTCGCCCAGGCACGGATGGATTTCAGTGGCGATGCGGGCCTGGACTGCGGCATATTCTGGGGCACGGGTATGGGTGGGGCCACGACGCTCGAGCATGCCTATGTCGAATCGCTTCTGAATCATGCGGCCCGTCCGCGCCCTTCCACCATCGTCATGTTCATGGCGAATTCGTCCACGGGACAGATCGGCATCGAATATAAAATTCGTGGCCCCAGCTTTACCTACAGCTCGGCCTGTTCCTCTTCTGCAGTAGCCATTGGCGAGGCGTTTACAGCCATCCGCTCCGGCCGAATCCGATACGCCGTGGCGGGAGGGGGAGAGGCCCTGCTCACCCAGGGTGTAATGAAGGCCTGGGAATCCTTGCAGACGCTGGCCCGTCCCGATCCTGACCACCCTGAAACCTCCTGCCGACCCTTCGACAGGCAACGCAGCGGATTCATCCTGGGAGAAGGGTCGGGTGCGCTGATGCTGGAGGAGGAGTCTTCAGCAAGGGCAAGGGGGGCTGAAATCCTGGCCGAATTGGTGGGTTATGGCAACAGCACCGATGCGGGCCATATCACCCAGCCCGACGCAGCAGGCCAGGCGCGCGCCATGCACCAGGCTCTGGCGCAGGCAGGGCTCGAACCCAGCCAGATTCACTACATCAATGCGCACGGTACGGGCACAGTGGTAGGCGACGCCATTGAAACCCAGGCGATCAAGAGCGTATTTGGCAAAGTCGCCCACCAGATTCCGGTCAGTGCCACCAAGGCCCTGCATGGCCACCTGATGGGGGCTACGGGTGCTGTGGAGATGGTGGTCGCCCTGGGGGCGCTGCGCACCCAAATCGTTCCTCCCACGGCGCACCTGCAACACCCCGACCCCGAGTGCGACCTGGATTACGTGGTGGAGGGCGCCCGCCGGCTCGCAACCCTCGATACCGTCATGAGCAATTCCTTCGGATTTGGCGGCAACAATGCCGTCCTGATCGCCCGCCGCTATTCCGCCCGAGCCCTGGAAAGGCTGGACAGATAATTTTTGCAGCAGGTCGGCAGTACAGATGCTAATATTTATCCCGAATTGGTGAGTGCAGGTCCAAAGCAACGCTAATAAATTCAGCCTGAACTGGGGCTTGGGGTTAGAGGGGAGCAATAATAATGTCCGACACCGTAGTTCAATCCGGGTGCCTGTTTGTGGGTGAAGGGGTCACCGTCAAAGGTAATTTTTCCGTTCCCAACATTGCCACCGTGGCAGGCATTCTGGAAGGCGATATCTCGGCGCACCAGGTCAACATCAGCGAAACGGGCTTCATCAAAGGATCCGTCAAGGCAGAAGTGGTGCATGTGCTGGGCGAGTTGCATGATTCCCTCGTAGCCAACAAATCTCTCTTCATCCGCTCCACGGGTTCGGTCATTGGCGACGTCAAGTACGTTGAAATCGAAATCGAAAAGAACGGCGTACTGCAGGGTCAGATTGAAAAGATAAACCGCACCGAATCAGAGCAGGCACACGCCATGGAGCCGTTCACAAACACCCCTGGTGAGGTGTGATGAGCCATGGCTATTTTTAGCAAAGGCGGCCCAAAGGACAAGGAAGACGAAACCCCCGAAGTTCCGGAAGGCTTGCCGGTTACCGGCGAGCAGGCTTCGCCAAATGGCGGCCCCCAGCATAAACCCTCGATCATCAGCGAAGGGTTTTCGTTTGTAGGGGAAGTGAACGCGACGGGATCGCTGTCGGTGGAAGGCAAGCTCAGCGGTACCGTCAATTTGTCCGCACTCAACATCAGCGCCACCGGTTCCGTGGATGGCATTGTGAACTCTGCGATCATCAACGTGAAGGGAAGGCTGTCAGGGACGGTCTCGTGCGGCGACCTGATCATTGGCGGGCGTGCCACCGTATCCGGCAAGATCACCTACAAAAAACTGACCATTCAGAAGGGCGGGGTGATCATGGGTGAAATCAAGCAGCTCCCGGCGAGCTAAAGTCGATGCCTGCATTTACTTCCCAGGTTTTTTGATGAGATGACCTTCGACATTGGCCCCATGTTCAACGCGAATGGAGCGGAAGGAGATGTCGCCCTTCACATTGGCCGTTTTAGCCAGCTCCACGTGTTCGGCGGCATAGATGTTTCCAAGGACCGTTCCTGCGATCAGAACCCGGTTGGCCTTGATGTCGCCGGAAATGTCGCCGGATTTGCCGATGGCGATCGTGATGTTGGAATGGGGTGGGGTTTCAAGGTCCCCCTGGACTTTGCCGTCAATCCGGATGCTGGCATGGATTTCCATGCGGCCAAAGATCCTGGTGGACTGTCCTATGAATGAATCAAAATGTTCGGCATCGTTGGACATCTTGTCTTTGCCCTTGCGTTTGAGTATTCCCATTTTCATCGGAGACTTGTCTTGTCGGAATCGTATTTTGACAAGTTTATATCTTCAATCCAAATTCGTTTCGCTCAACTGACATGCAATTGATCTGGATCAGCGGCGCAACAGGCAGGGTCGTCAAGTTTGCGGTTACCCGCAAGAAACTTTATATCATTGCCCTGGTGATGGTACTGGCTTCCCTGGGCCTGGGTGCATTGATCAATTTCATCGGGTTGCGCATTACGCTCAACCAGCGTCCGGACATCGTCCGGGAAATTGGCGGCGTGCTCTCGCCCGATGACAAATCCCGCCTCGAGTCCAAATACAGCGATCAGTTGACCAAGATTCAGTCCGATCTCAAGTCCGCGTTCGACAGCCTGAGAGACATCGATGCCCTGAAGAACAACCTGTTGAATTATGTGCAACCCGGGGACGCAAAGGGTGGGGCAGGCCGCGCTTCAAAAAATACGGGTGGCCCCTACATTCCGCTGGGCTACAATCAGCCGCCTGCCGCAGCACAGGATTTTAACGCCCTCTTCGACATTTACTCGCAAGACGCCGAGAAGATGAAAGGTCTTGCGGACCAGTTGCGGCATGATCTGAAGGAAAATTACGGCTTGCTTGCCAGCCTTCCCATCGGCAACCCCCTGGATCACGCGCTTAGCATTTCCAGCGAGTTCGGATATCGCCACGATCCCATCAACGGTCGTCTCGCCGTCCATTCCGGACTGGATCTTGAAAGCAAGTCCGGAGAACCCGTGTTTGCCACGGCCGATGGCGAAATCGTCACGGCAGAATGGAGTGGCAGCTATGGCAACATGGTTGAAATCAGGCATACCAACGGTTTCCTGACCCGTTATGGCCACCTCAAGACCATCCGGGTCAAGTTGGGCGACCACGTCATTCACCACCAGCTCATCGGCCTGGTGGGAAGTACGGGGCGCTCCACAGGGCCCCACCTGCATTATGAAATCATCGCCGCTACCGGAAGGACGATCGACCCGAAGGATTTTCTCGGGTGGTACTGGCTTGGCGTTCCCTCCGCAAAGCAATAAGGCGAATGGATCGGGGTCTGTCCCCTGGCTCAGACGCCCGCAGCTTGTGCCTGCCGGTCTGCGTGATAGCTGGAGCGGACCAGCGGCCCGCAGGCCGCGTGAGCAAAACCCATGTCCAGCGCTTGCCTCTGGAATTCATGAAAGCGTTCCGGGGTGACGAAGCGGCTCACCGGCAAGTGGTGGAGCGTGGGTTGCAGGTATTGCCCGATGGTCAGCATGTCCACTGCATGCGCGCGCAGGTCGCGCATCACTTCCAGGATTTCTTCGTCCGTTTCACCCAGACCTACCATCAGGCCAGACTTGGTTGAAACCTGGGGATGCGCCTCCTTGAAGCGTTTGAGCAGCATCAGCGAGTGCGCGTAATCGGATCCCGGGCGCGCCTGTTTATAGAGGCGCGGCACGGTTTCGAGGTTGTGGTTCATGACGTCCGGCAGGAACTGCCCAAGAATTTTCAGGGCGAGGTCGAGCCGCCCCCTGAAGTCAGGAACCAGGACCTCGATCTGGGTGGCAGGTGACTGGCTGCGAATTTCCCTGATGCAGCGGGAAAAATGATCGGCCCCGCCATCGCGAAGATCATCGCGGTCCACGCTCGTGACCACCACATAACGCAATTTCATCTGCGCGATGCTTTGTGCCAGGTGATGGGGCTCGTCCGCATCCAGCGGGTCGGGAAGGCCGTGGCCCACGTCGCAGAATGGGCAGCGCCGCGTGCAGCGGTCCCCCATGATCATGAAGGTTGCGGTGCCGTGGCTGAAGCATTCACCGATGTTGGGACAGGATGCCTCTTCGCATACGGAATGCAGGCGATTTTCCCGCAGGATGGCCTTGATCTCGTTGAAGCGCGGGCTGCTGGCCGTGCGCACCCGAATCCAGTCGGGTTTGCGCAGGGGGGCCTGCGGAACGATCTTGATGGGGATGCGCGCTGTTTTGAGGGCCCCCTTTTCCTTGTTGTTCATGATGTCGTGGCGCCGCAAGCATCAAGGCGCGTGGTGAGTTGATCGAGCAGTTGCCGCTCGAGGTGCGCGAGCGGTTTTGAAATGCCAAGGTCGCGGGTGCGGGTGACGGGCATGCCCGCGTAACCGCAGGGATTGATGGCGCCAAAAGGGGCGAGATCCAGGTCCACATTGAGGGAGACGCCATGGTAACTGCATCCGCGCTGTACCCGCAGGCCCAGGGCCGCGATCTTGGCGTCGTCCACATAGACGCCTGGTGCGCCCGGCCGCAATGCGGCCTCGACGCCATGCTCCGCCAGCACAGCCATCACCGCGTCTTCCATCAAACGAACCAGGCCCTTCACCGTCAAATGGCGACGGCGCAGGTCAAGCAACAGGTACACCACGATCTGTCCGGGGCCATGGTAGGTGATCTGTCCGCCGCGATCCACCTTGATCACGGGAATCTGCGAAGCTTTCAGCAGGTGTTCCGGCCTGCCGGCCAATCCCAGGGTGTAAACCGGGGAATGTTGCAGGGACCACAACTCGTCCGGGGTGCCTTCATCGCGCTCGCGCGTAAAGGTCTGCATGGCACGCCATACGGGCTCGTACTCGGCCAGCCCGGCAGTGTTGCGGATGACGAGGGGTACAGGGCTCACAACACCATCACCACCGAGGGGTGGCCTGACAGAGCGCGGTACAGCGCATCGAGCTGCGCCCGCGATACGGCGCGAATGGTGCAGGTAACGCTAAGATATTTGCCTGCGCTGCTGGAGCGCATTTCCAGTGTTGCCGGATTGAAGTCCGGGGCATGTTGCAGCACGATGCCCATGATGGTTTGGGCAAAGCCGTCTGCCGTTCGCCCCATGACCTTGATGGGAAAATCGCAGGGAAATTCGAAGATGTCTTCGCTACCTGCTTCAATGATGGATGCGCTCATGGACGCTTCTGCTCCTGGTAGAGGGACAGCAGTTTTTTGCTGACCGGCCCCGGAAGGCCGTTGCCCACAGGGATGCCATCCAGTGTCGTGATTGGAACGATCTCTCGGGTGCTGGAGGTCATCATGATCTCGGAGGCACGGCGCAATTCGGCTTCTGATACGGGGCGTTCCTCGAAGGGAATGCGGTGTTTGGCGGCAATTTCCAGCACCAGATCGTAGGTGATACCGGGCAACAGCAGATGGTTGCGTGGCGGTGCCAGCAGGATGCCATCCACCACGACCATTGCGTTGCTTGCCGCACCCTCTGTCAGGTAGCCGTCACGAATCAGCAGGCATTCCGTGGCACCTGCCTCAACTGCCATCTGACGCAACAGCACGTTGGCCAGCAATGAAGTGGTTTTGAGGTTGCACTTCAGCCAGCGAAAGTCCTCGTGGGTGATGGCCCTGATGCCTTCACTGAGCCATTGGGCGGGGGGAGGCACCAGGGGCTTGGCCATGGCAAACACCGTCGGGGTGACGTCCTTGGGAAAGGCGTGATCCCGGGGGGCCACGCCCCGCGTGACGTGAAGGTAGATGGACTGGTTGGCTTCGGGTTCGCGGGCGATCAATTCCTCCACCAGCGTTTCCCAGTCCGGTCGCGACATGGGACTGGAAATGCCTACGCCGTCGAGCGATTGGGCCAGACGATCCAGATGGCGCCCAAGCGCCAGGGGGATGCGGTCATAGACGGGGATGACCTCGTAGACGCCGTCGCCAAAGATAAACCCGCGATCCATGACCGGGACCCGGGCTTGTTCCATGGGCATGAACCGGCCGTTCAGATAGACGTCGCTCATTTCAGCATCAACCTTACAGTGTCCCAACCGCGGGTGAAAGCATTTCCTACGGGAACCGATTCCAGGGCAACCAGTTCATGCGTGGCCACCGGTTTACCATCATAGCTGATCTCGAGGGTCCCCAGTTTTTGCCCGGCGGATACGGGAGCCACGATGGGTTGCAGGGTCGTGAGCGTTTGCTTCAGTCGGGCGGATTCGCCGACGGGATGGGTCATCCAGACATCCTCAGCAAACCCTGCCTTGACTTCGCGCGTGGCGCCCTTGAAAACCTCCAGGGATTTGATCGGGGTATTCCTTTGAAACAGGTGCTGGGTTTCAAACGTCTGGAATCCCCAGTTGAGCAGCTTCTGGCTTTCAGTGGTACGGGCCGAGTCGCTGTTGGTTCCAAGGACGATGGCCAGGATGCGTCGCTCACCGCGCCGCGCCGAACTGATCAGGCAGTATCCGGCGCTTTCGGTATGCCCTGTCTTGAGGCCATCCACCGTGGGATCGATCCAGAGCAGGCGGTTGCGATTGGGTTGCGTGATGCCGTTGTAGCGGTACTCCTTGATGGCGTAGAGCGGATAGTACTCGGGGAAATTGCGGATGAGGGCGCTGACCAGCAGGCCGAGGTCATGCGCCGTGGTGTAATGCTGCGGGTTGGGCAAACCGGTGGCATTGACAAAGTGCGTGCTGCTCATTCCGAGAGTGCTGGCCATCCTGTTCATGCGTTCGGCAAAGGCATCCTCCGAACCGGCAATCGCTTCGGCCAGTGCAATGCTGGCATCGTTACCAGACTGGATGATGACCCCATGGATCAGTTCGTCCACGGTGACGGACATCTGGGGTTCGATGAACATGCGCGAACCTTCGGCTTTCCATGCATGCTGCGACACCGGAAGGGTCTGGGAAGGCGAAAGGGTCCTCTCCTTCAGCGCCTTGAAGGTCAGGTAGGCCGTCATCAGCTTGGTCAGCGACGCCGGCGCCTCCTGCTGGTGGGAGTCGTGCTGGGCGAGCACCTGGTTGCTGGTCAGGTCGAGCACCACCCAGCTGCGCGCGTCGAGGTTGGGCGGGGTCACGGTCTGCAGCAGCGCCGCGGTGGGACCGTCGGGAAGGTTGCCGACTGCGGCCGGCGCGCTCGCCACCGCCGCCGGCGCGGCCAACTGCGCCGGCGCGGCCTGCGCGGACGACACCATCGGCGAGGCAAGGCAGACAACGAGCGCGGCCATGGTCAGGCGGCTCGGAACGAAAGAATGGGACAGGGACATTGTGTGAATCACCCGATGCGAAAAACCCGGCGGCGACCCGCCGGCGAATCCGGAAGCACCCGCGGCTGAGTGCATGAGACCTTGCGCACCATAGCAGCGCGCGGCGTGCTTGTTGTTTCCTCAGGTTTCCGCGCCGGGCACGGCCCCGTGCCACGCGCGAACCCACTCCTTCAACGGCGTCAGCAGGCCGTGAAAAAAATGTCCGGCCCCGGGAACCACCAGCACCGGCTGAGACTGCGGCCTCGCCCAGTCCATCACCGCGCCCAGCGGCACCACGTCGTCGTTCTCGCCATGCACGACCAGCATGCGACGAGCCAGGGTGCTGCCGTCCGGCTGGCGCAGCCGGGGCACGTCGAAACTGGCCACCGCCGGGCCCACCAGGCACAGATGCTGCACCGCCTGCCCTTGCGCGTGCAGGCGCGCGCACAAATTGGCGGAGACGTAGGCCCCGAAGGAAAAGCCGGCCAGCGCCAGGGGCGCCGGCTCGCCCAGGCCGAGCTCGGCCCGGTAGTGCTCGAGCGCCGCCTGCAGGTCGTCGGTCTCGCCCGCTCCCTGCGCATAGGAACCCTCGCTGGCCCCCACGCCGCGGAAATTCGGCCGGACCGCGGCGAAACCCATCTGCACGAAGGCTCGCGCAAGGGTCTGCGCGACCTTGTTGTCCAGCGTGCCGCCCTGCAGGGGATGGGGGTGGCCGATCACGGCCAGCCCCCGGGGCGCCTGCGCGGGAAGGTCGACAGCCGCCTCCAGCGCGCCGGCGGGGCCCTGGATGCACTCGCGCCGCGTGCCGCGATTCACGCCACCGTCTCCGGCGGCACCAGCAGGCGTTCGACGATCTCGCCGTGCTTGAGGTGGCGCTCGACGATTTCGTCGATGTCCTGCTGGTCGACGTAGGTGTACCAGACGCCCTGCGGGTACACGACGCACACGGGGCCCTGCTCGCAGCGCTCCATGCAGCCGGCGCGGTTCACGCGCACCTTGCCGGGGCCGGCCAGGCCCGCCGCCTTCACCGCCTTCTTGCAATGCTCGAAGGCCTGCTCGGCGCCCTGCGCGGCACAGCACGGGCGAGGGCCCTCGCGCTGGTTCAGGCAGAAGAACAC
>DAIBBI010000061.1:0-40171 GCA_027442615.1 Ferrovaceae bacterium
CAGTTCCTTGACGACGAAAGCCATGTCTCGCAATGGGGCGCGGTAAGTATTCATGGAGTCCTCTCCTTGGCGCTGCAAAAAATCATTCAAAAGCTTCGTCGGACGCGAGGTAGCGCCATTGCCCTGCGGGCAGAGCCCCGAGGCGGACGTTGCCGATGCGCACGCGCTTGAGCCCGGTCACCTTAAGACCCACCAGTTCGCACATACGACGAATCTGGCGCTTGCGCCCTTCGCGCAGGACGAAACGCAACTGGTCCTGGTTCTGCCAGGACACCTGGGCGCGCCGCAGGGGACGCCCATCGAGCGACAAACCAAAATTAAGTCGGCCAAGGTCGGCTTCGCTCAGGCGCCCTTCCACTCGCACCAGGTATTCCTTGTCGATGCCCGAATCGGCACCGATCAGCGTCTTGGCGATCCGCCCGTCCTGCGTCAACACCAGCAGCCCGGTAGAGTCGATGTCCAGCCGCCCGGCGGGCGCCATGCCGCGCATCACGGCCGGGGTGAGCGGGCGAGTGGTCTTGTCTTCCTTCCAGTGGGTGGCCGGCGTGACGAGGACAATGGCCGGCTTATGCCCGTCTTCAGCCTGGCCTGAAACAAAGCCCACCGGCTTGTGCAGCAGTATGGTGGCCTGAGCCTGCTGCTGGCTGCGCGCAGCGGCATCAAGGGAAATCTGCTGGGTGGGATCAATGCGAACACCCAGTTCCTGCACGCGCACACCTTCCACGAAGACCCAACCCTTCTCGATCCAGGCATCCGCTTCGCGGCGCGAACACAGCCCACGCTCGGACATCACCTTGGATAACCGGACTTTTTCAGAACTCATGGAGAAAATCCCGCACGGCCTCGATCTGGACTGGATCCATCAGCGCCGGGGCGTGACCGCAGCCTGGAATTTCCAGCACCCGCAAGGAAGGATGGGCAAATTTCATCAGGGCCAGCGTATGGGGTTGAAGCAGATCGGATTCCTGACCACGAATGACGAGTGTGGGGCATCGCACGCTGTTCCAGATGAGGCTCATGTCGATGTCCGCCATGGGGGGGCCCACAAATACCGCCGCAATCGCGGGATCGTACATCAACCGGTACTTGCCATCTGGCCACTTTCTTACGCCATGCAGGGCGATGTGGTGCCATTGGGCGTCGGTAAGCGCGCCGAATGTGGCATGGGTGCGCCGAAAATAGGCCTCGGCTTCCTCCAGGGTATCGAAGGCCATGGGCTTGCCCACATAGCTTGCCAGACGCTGCAGCGCTGCCGTGGAAATGACGCTGCCCACGTCATTGAGCACCAGTTTGCGCACTGGCGTGCCGGTCTGTGCGGCCAGCATCATGCCAATGATGCCGCCCATGGAGGTGCCCACCCAGTCCAACTGTTCGGCGCCACTACGCGCGATGAGGGCGGCCATGTCGGCGAGGTAGAGCGGATAGCCGTAATCGGTTTTATGGGTGAGCCATTCACTGGTGCCCCGCCCCGCCACGTCAGGACAGATCACCCGGTAATCCTTGCACAGTGCATCCGCCAGGGCATCAAAGTCGCGACTGTTGCGGGTCAGTCCATGGACGCAAAACAACACGCGCGGGTTGTCCGGGTGGCCCCATTCACTGTAATCCACCCGATGAAATCCGTGCAGCCAGAGCGCCTTGTATGACTTGCGGCGCATGGGCTCAGCGCTGGAGGGCATGGTCACTTACCAGGATGTCCACTGGAATGTCATGGGGCTCCGTTGGAACCAAGGGCACCAACTGTTCGTCAAAAGCCACAGCCACGGTCAGCGCACGCCGCTCGGGAAGCGAGAGCAGCTTGTCGTAAAAACCGCCGCCATAGCCCAGGCGCCGACGCTCGAGGTCAAACACCGCACCGGGCATCAGGATGAAGTCCACCTCCGATAGCTTCACGATGTCGCAACGTGCCGGATCTGGTTCGCGAATGCCCCAGATGCCGGATTTGAGGTCGTGCTGCAGATCGCGTACGGCGTACAAGGCCAGCATC
The DNA here is from genome assembly GCA_027442615.1 of Ferrovaceae bacterium. Lineage (GTDB taxonomy): Bacteria > Pseudomonadota > Gammaproteobacteria > Burkholderiales > Ferrovaceae > JAJZRV01. Next base: position 1,988 of record DAIBBI010000061.1, read on the forward strand.
TTGGTGGCTTTGTCCACGCGCGGCAGCACCAGCCGGGCACCACGCTGCAGGACTGCCTCCACCAGGGTTTGCGTGTCGAATTCGGAGCCCATGGACATATAGGCCATGACTACCCTGGCTGCAGTAAATTCAGGCAATGCCTGCACCCTGCGGGAAATGGCTTCGCTGCGGGTGCGTCTGTGTAGTTCCGGGATGGCATCCCGCCGTGCCAGAACGGCAGCACGCAAATCTGATTTTTGAGATGGTTTCGTCATGGGAGCACAGTATAATGCCTGCCTTGATCATCCATAAACCCTGACAGAAGGTTTTTCATGAAACGCGAAAACATTTCCAGCGGCTCCACCTGGGAACCCATCATTGGCTATTCCCGCGCCGTCAAAGTGGGGCCGCACGTGGCCGTTTCAGGCACCACGGGCACCGGCACCGATGGCAAGCTCGTGGGCCCGGGCGATCCCGAAGCCCAGACCCTGCAGGCGCTCAAGAACCTGGAAGCCGCCCTCAACCGCGCCGGCGCCAGCTTGAAGCACGTGGTGCGTACTCGCATGTTCGTTACCCAGATCGATCAGTGGGAAAAAATTGCACGGGCGCACGGCCAGATGTTCGGCGAAATCCGTCCCGCAACCACCCTGGTGGAGGTCAAGCGCCTGATCGACCCCGACATGCTGATCGAGATCGAGGCAGACGCCATCATCAGCGACGACTGATCGGAACGTCAGTCCGCGCGGCGCTGCAATGCCGCGCGGATCTGCTCCAGGGCTGTGGCATCATCCAGGGTGGTCAAATCGCCCGGAGCACGTCCCTCGGCAAGGGCCTGGATGCTCCGCCTCAACAGCTTGCCTGAACGGGTTTTGGGCAGCAAGGTCACAAAGTACACGTGCGCAGGGCGCGCAATGCCACCCAGGCTCTTGTCCACGGTCTCCATTACTTCCTTCTCAAGCGCTGCATGGGCCGCATCGTCCACCAGTCCGCTGGCATTCCGGGCCACCGCAAATGCCACCGGAACCTGCCCTTTGATCTTGTCTTCAACGCCCACCACGGCTACTTCGGCAATGTTGGGGTGTCCACTGATGGCCTCCTCGATCTCGCGCGTGCCAAGACGGTGGCCGGCTACATTGATCACATCATCGGTTCGTCCCAGAATGAAGTAGTAGCCGTCCTGATCCCTGATGCCCCAGTCGAAGGAGGAGTAAACATTGCGCTCCTTCAGCAGTGAAAAATAGGTGCTGACAAAGCGTGCATCGTCGCCCCAGACCGTGCTGAGGCAGCCGGGTGGTAGAGGCGGCACGATGCCGAGCACGCCTTTTTGGTCGGCATCCACTTCCATCCCGCTACCCTCATCGAACAGTGCCACGTTATAGCCATACACCGGAAAGCTGGGGCTGCCATATTTGCGCGGTGTGTCCTCCACACCCGGCATGGCAGAGAGAATGGGCCAGCCCGTTTCTGTTTGCCAGTAGTTGTCCACCACGGGCACGGCCAGTCCGTCCGAAATCCACCGTGCCGTGGGTTCGTCCAGGGGTTCGCCCGCCAGAAACAGGTAGCGCAGCGATTTGAGATTGTGCTGGGTGAGATATTTCGGATCCTGCTTTTTAAGGACGCGAATGGCGGTGGGTGAACTGAACATCACCGTCACCCGGTGCTGCGCCACGATCTGCCACCAGATGCCCGCATCCGGTCGGGTGGGCAGCCCTTCATACATGATGGTGGTCATGCCATGAATGAGCGGCGCATAAACAATGTAGGAATGCCCCACCACCCAGCCGATGTCCGAGGTGGTGAACATGGCCTCGCCTGGCTTTCCGCAGAAAATATGACGCATGGAAGCTGCAAGCGCCACCGCATAGCCTCCCGTATCCCGCTGCACGCCTTTGGGCTTGCCGGTGGTGCCCGAGGTATAGAGGATATAGGACGGTTCGCTGGATTCCAGCCAGACCACGGGCACAGTGGTTTCACCCACGACCTCGCGCAATTCAGCGTAATCCACGTCGCGACCGGGCATGCGCGACATCTCCTGATCGATACCCCGATTGACTATCAGCACGCGCTGCGGGGGAAATCGGGCCAGCCGGCAAGCCTCGTCCACCAGCGGCTTGTAGTGAACACTTTTTCCGCCGCGCATGCCGGCGTCAGCAGTGATCATCACGAGGGGCCGGGCATCGTCTATGCGCGTGGACAGGCTGTGTGCCGCAAACCCGCCGAATACAACGGAATGAATGGCGCCAATGCGGGTGCAGGCCAACATGGCAAACAGGGCCTCTGCAATCATCGGCATGTAGATGATGACGCGATCGCCCTGTCCCACCCCCAGCCGTTTCAGGATCGCGGCAAAGCGGTTGATTTCGGCATGGAGTTCGCGAAAGGTGTAGCGCCTTTCGACGCCGGTTTCGGTGGAGATGTAGGCCAGGGCAGTTTGCTCACCCCGCGTTGCAAGATGACGATCCACGGCGTTGTAGCAGAGGTTGGTTTTACCTCCCACAAACCACCGGGCAAAAGGTGGGCGACTGTAGTCCAGGACCTGATCAAACGGTTGATTCCAATGAATCAGCGCGGCCTGCTCCCTCCAGAAGCCATCCGGATCCGTAATCGAACGCGCATGGAAGCTTTGCTGTAATTCTCCCGTCATGATGTGCCTTCCTCCAGAAGTGACTATGGGCCGAGGACTGACGGCGATCATTCAATCCGTCAGTTTGACGATGGTTCTTCCCGCACTTTCTCCTTTCATCAGTTTTGCAAACACGCCGTCGAGTTGCTCCAGCGTCACCTCGTGAATGATGGCGTTCCAGTGGCGTGGACGCAGGTCTGTGACCAGGCGATGCCAAACCTGCTGGCGCAGCGGCATCGGGCAGAGCACAGAGTCAATGCCCAGCAGGTTGACGCCACGCAGGATGAAAGGCATGACGGTGGTGTGCAGTTCAATGCCACCTGTGAGTCCCGAGCTTGCAATCGAGCCATGCTGTTGCATGGTCCGGGTCAGCCATGCCAGCATGGCCCCGCCCACGGGGTCCACCGCACCGGCCCACAGCGCCTTTTCCAGGGGCCGCGAGCCCAGGTCGAGGGCGCCGCGCAGAAGGATGTCTCTGGCCCCCAGCTCCCTCAGGTAACCAGTCTGGTCGGCTTTGCCGGTCACGGCCGTCACCGCATAGCCCAGTCCCGCCAGAAATTCCACGGCAAGGCTGCCCACCCCGCCGGTGGCACCCGTCACTACCACCGGGCCGTTTTCCGGTCGCAACCCGTTCTGTTCCAGCCTAATCACCGAGAGTGCCGCAGTAAACCCGGCCGTGCCAATGGCCATGGCTTCGCGAGCGTTCATGCCTGCCGGGCGATGCACTACCCAGTCGGCAGGCACGCGCACATAGCGCGCATATCCGCCATCGTGCGCCACGCCAAGATCGTAACCCGTTACCAGGACCGGTTCGCCGGGCTTGAAACGCGCGTCAGTGGATTCCTGCACGCTCCCCGCAACGTCAATGCCACCCGTCAGGGGAAGGTGGCGCATGATCTTTCCCGCACCCGTGGCTGCGAGCGCATCCTTGTAATTGACGCTGGAATATTCTGCCTTGATCAAGACATCGCCGGGGGGCAGATCACCCATCTCCAGCGTGACGATTTTGCCGCTGGTACGTCCTTCCGCTGAATCCACGCGGTATGCCTTGAATGACATGTCTGTTCTCCCGACTGCCCTCCCGGGCCGGCTGATTAGTTTTTCAGGGTGGATTGATACTCTGCCGCCTGCATTTCCAGCAGGCGGCTTACGGTGCGCTGGAACTCATTGCCGAGATCGCCCTCTGACTCAGGATAGAGCTTGTCCGGCTGGGTCTGGGCAGAAATCAACAGCTTGACGCGCTGGTCGTAGAGGATGTCCACCAGCCAGGTCAGGCGCCGTGCAGCGTCGCGCTGGCGGGAGGTCAGAACCGGCACGTTGGAGAGCAGCACCACATAGAATTTTTCGGCGAGCTCCAGGTAATCGCGTTGCGAACGTGCGCTTCCACAGAGGGTTTCGAAGTCAAACCAGATCACACCCTGGCCAATGCCCAACACGGGCAGCAGGCGTCCCATGATTTCGATACCCTTGGCTGCAGAAGGCAGCGGGCAATAGGCGCGAAAAGCCTCTTGCATGGCAGCCCTGCTGGTACTGTTGAGCGGGTAGAAATAGGTGTCCAGATGTTCCAGGTCGCGCATGCGATGATCGATGTCGCCATGAACCTCCAGCACGTCCAGGCGCTCCTTGATAAGCTCGATGGCGGGCAGAAAACGTTCGCGCTGAAGGCCGTCGGGATACAGGGCATCGGGAGCGTAGTTGGAGGTGATGACCAGCACCACTCCCCAATTGATCATATTCTCAAACAGCCGTTGCAGGATCATGGCATCGGCGATGTCGCTCACATGAAATTCGTCGAAGCACAGCACCCGGGTTTGCACGGCAATTTCCGCTGCGACCATCTTGAGCGGGTCTTCCTGGTTGTGAATGCGTCGCATGCGCTCGTGCACACTGGCCATGAATTCGTGGAAATGCACGCGCCGCTTGCGGCGATAGGGCAATGTGGAGAAAAAACCATCCATCATGGCGCTTTTACCGCGCCCCACGCCGCCGTAGAGGTACATGCCACGGGGCGGCTCGCGGTTGCCGAAAGTGCGTGCAAGAAGCGTCTGGCGGTATCGCTTGAACGCCATCAGGTCGTCGTGCAACGCCTGCAGGTGTTCGATGACCTGTAATTGTGCTGGGTCGGGTTCAAAATCGGCACGTTCGCTAAAGCTGCGATACCACCGCGCAGGGCCTGAAGATTCAGTCATGACCCTGACAGTATCAACTCTGTCCGATGCGTGCAACTCCATGGCGCTGGCGCGTTACATGTTTAGGGTACGTCCATCCACAGCCAGGGCGGCTTCATGGAAAACTTCAGAGAGCGCGGGGTGGGCATGCACGATGCGGGCAATATCCTCGCTGCTGGCGCGAAACTCGAGCGCCACCACAGCCTCGGTGATCAGCTCGGAGGCAAAGGGCCCGAGAATGTGTACGCCAAGGATCCTGTCCGTGTTTTTGCAGGCAAGGATTTTTACGAAGCCGCGAGTCTCTCCCAGCGCCTTGGCTCGACCGTTGGCAGCAAAGGGAAAACTTCCTGTTCGGTAAGCGGTGCCGGCAGCCTTGAGCTGCTGTTCGGTTTGCCCCACCCAGGCTATTTCCGGTGCAGTGTAGATCACCCATGGTATGGTGTTGAAATCAACGTGGCTGTGCTGGCCGGCGATCTGCTCAGCCACGGCGACGCCCTCCTCTTCCGCCTTATGCGCCAGCATGGGTCCGCGCACCACGTCACCCACCGCCCAAATGCCTGGCACTCCCGTGCGGCAGTGCTCGTCAACTTCAATGAAACCGCGCGCATCTACCTGCACCCCCACGGACGCAAGGTTGAGCCCCTCCGTATTGGGTACCCGTCCCACGGCAACGATGAGCTTGTCCACATCGAGGGTTTGCCCGGCCTTGGCATCGGTGTAATGCACCTTGAGGGCCTTGGCCTTGCGATCCACCCGAATAACCCTGGCGCCCAGATGAATGGTCAGCCCTTGGTCCTTGGTGAGAAACTTGAATGCCTCTTTGGAGACCTGCTCGTCCGCGGGTGGCAGGAAAGTCTCCATGGCTTCGAGAATGGTGACCTCGCTGCCCAGTCGCTTCCAGACACTACCCATTTCGAGGCCGATCACACCCGCACCGATGATCCCCAGACGCCTGGGAACTTCGGTCATGGCCAGTGCTCCCTCATTGTCGAGGATGAGCTGATTGTCCACGGTCGCCGCAGGAATCGGGCGGGGGACAGACCCCGTGGCAACCACCACATGGCGGGCCTGCAGGGTGGATTCCTTGTCTGCCTGACGTACGGTGATGGCAAAGCCCTCCTCGGTGCGTCCCGTGAAACTGCCGTGGCCATGAAAGGATGTGACCTTGTTCTTCTTGAACAGATAGGCCACGCCACTGGTGAGCTGGTCGACGATCCTGTCCTTGCGCGACAACATCTGCTTGAGATCGAGGCTCACTTCCCCGACGCGCACGCCGTGCTCGGCAAAGTGGTGCAGGGCACGCTCATAGTTCTCAGACGACTCCAGCATGGCCTTTGAAGGAATGCACCCAACATTGAGGCAGGTGCCACCCAGACTGGGTTTGCTTTTGGCGTTGGTCCATGCGTCCACGCATGCCACGGACAGGCCCAGTTGCGCCGCCCGTATTGCCGAAATATACCCACCGGGGCCGCCCCCGATCATGACCACGTCGAATTGTTGCGTCATCGCTTCTTTTCCGTTTGAGTGTGTCAGATGTCCAGCAAAAGGCGCGCCGGGTCTTCCATGGCTTCCTTGATGGCCACCAGCGTCAGGACGGCCTCGCGTCCGTCAATGATGCGATGGTCATAGGAAAGCGCGAGATAGTTGATGGGACGAATCATGATCTGGCCGTTCTCCACCACGGCACGCTCCTTGGTGGCATGGATTCCAAGAATAGCCGACTGCGGTGGGTTAATGATCGGGGTGGACAGCATGGACCCGAACACCCCGCCATTGGAGATGGAAAAAGTGCCACCGGTCAAGTCTTCCAGGGAGATCTTGCCGTCACGGGCGCGTTCGCCAAATTCGGCAATCTTCTTTTCGATCTCGGCAATGGAAAGTTGGTCGGCATCGCGCAGGATGGGGACCACGAGCCCCCGGGCGCTGCCTACCGCGATGCCGATGTCGAAGTAGCCGTGATAGACGATGTCACTGCCGTCCACCGAGGCGTTGACCACGGGATACTTCTTGAGCGCCGCCACGGCGGCCTTTACGAAAAAGGACATGAAACCCAGTTTGACCCCGTGTTCCTTTTCGAACTTGTCCTTGTACCTGCTGCGCAGGTCCATGACCGGCTGCATGTTCACTTCGTTGAACGTGGTCAGGATGGCTGCCGTGGACTGGGACTGCACCAGGCGCTCGGCCACCCGGGCACGCAGACGGGTCATGGGAACGCGCTGTTCCGGCCGACCGCCCAGAGAAACCGTCACCTTGGGCTGGTCAAGGCCTGTGGAACGCGCGGCGGGTACCACGGCTGCCTGGCGGGCGAGATGCGCGAGCGCATCTTCCTTGGTGACACGCCCCCCCTTGCCGGTACCTGCAACGGCAGCAGGGTCCAGCGCGTGCTCGTCAAGGATCTTGCGGGCTGCGGGCATTGCCACCCCCGTTGTGGTGGCGCTGTTTGCCGTAGCGGCCGTTGGTGCCTGGGCAGGAGCAGCCATGGATGCGGCTGCTGGCTGTACCGTTGCCTTGGCTTCGGTATCCAGCATCGCGATGACCTCACCGCTCACCACCAACGCCCCTTCGGACTTCTTGATGTCCACCAGAACGCCAGCGGCAGGCGCCGGCAGTTCCATGACAACCTTGTCGGTTTCGATGTCGATCAGGTTTTCGTCGCGCGCCACGGCTTCTCCGGCTTTCTTGTGCCACCCCAGCAGGGTGGCCTCAGCCACGGACTCGGACAACTGGGGAACCTTCACCTCGATCAGCATGATGTCTTAACTCCCTTGTGTGCAGCGTCCTCAGGACGCAATGGTCAGCGCTGCATTGATCAGCGCTTTTTGTTGTTCGTTATGCTTGGCCAGATAGCCCACCGCCGGAGAGGCCGCAGAGGGCCGCAAGGCATAGGAGAGCGTCTGGTCATCCCGCAAATGGCGGGACAGGTAATGCTGGATGCGGTGCCATGCACCCTGGTTACCCGGTTCCTCCTGGGCCCACACCACAGAGTGCGCCATGGGATACTTTTTGAGTTCGGCAGCAAATTCCGCATGGGGAAAGGGATAGAGCTGCTCCAGGCGGATCACGGCAATGTCCTCGATGCCGCGGGCCTTGCGCTCCGCCACAATGTCGTAATAAACCTTGCCGCTGCAGGCCACGACGCGGCGCACCTTGCCGTCATTGAGTGTTTCGGTTTCCGAGATGACGTTCTGGAAAGTGCCGCTCGCCAGCTCGCGCAGGTCGGAGGTGGCCTCCTTGCGACGCAACAGGCTTTTCGGGGTGATCACAATAAGTGGCTTGCGCAACGGCCGGATCATCTGACGCCGCAGCAAATGAAAAATCTGCGCCGGCGTGCTGGGTACGCAAACCTGGATGTTGTATTCGGCGCAGAGCTGCAGGTAGCGCTCCAGGCGAGCCGAGGAATGCTCGGGACCCTGGCCTTCATAGCCATGGGGCAGCAGCATGGTCAGGCCACATAATCTTCCCCATTTGGCTTCGCCCGAACTGATGAACTGATCAATCACCACCTGGGCCCCATTGGCAAAGTCGCCAAACTGGGCCTCCCAGAGAATGAGCTGGCGTGGCTCAGCGGTGGAGTAGCCGTACTCAAACCCAAGCACGGCTTCTTCGGACAGAATGGAGTCGATGACGGTAAAGGTGGGCTGGTTTTCTGCAATGTGCTGGAGCGGCACATAGGTGCCAGAATCCCAGCTTTGCCGGTTTTGATCGTGAATCACGGCATGGCGGTGCGAAAAGGTGCCACGCCCGCAATCCTGACCCGACAGACGAATGCCGTAACCGTCATCGAGCAATGCCGCGTAGGCCAGGGTTTCGCCCATGCCCCAATCCAGGGCCAGTTCACCCTTGCCCATCAGGCGTCTGTTGTCCATGACCCGCTGTACGGTGGGATGCAGCTTGTAGCCGTCAGGCGCCGTAGCCACTTTTTCCGCCAGTCGCTTCAGGACTTTCAGGGGTACCGCGGTCTTGGCGGGAGTGCGCCAGTCCTTGTTCTGGTAGGTGCCCCAGTTGGCCGTGAAGGGATTCTGGTGACCATGCAGGACGGTCTGGTCCATCAGCACGCCCGAATCCAGGGCATCGCGATAATCCTGAACCATCTTGTCACCACCGCCCACAGGCAGCACGCCTGCATTCTCCAGCTGATCGGCGTAGAGCTTGCGCGTGGTGGGTCGCGCATTGATCTTCTTGTACATCCACGGCTGAGTGACCAGGGGCTCGTCCTGCTCGTTGTGGCCCAAACGGCGATAGCAGACAAGGTCGATCACCACATCGCGGTGGAAGGTATTGCGGTAATCCAGCGCGATCTGGGTGACGAGAAGCACGCTTTCCGGGTCATCCCCGTTCACATGGAACACCGGAGCCTCGATCATCTTGGCCACGTCGGAACAATATGTGGTGGAGCGCGTGTCGCGCGGATCGGAGGTGGTGAAACCGATCTGATTGTTGACCACGATATGCAGCGTGCCCCCGGTGGCATAGCCGCGGGTTTGCGAGAGAGCCAGGGTTTCCATGACCACACCCTGCCCTGCAAAGGCCGAATCCCCGTGAATCAGTATGGGCAACACTTCCTTGCCTTCACGATCATTGCGGCGGTCCTGACGCGCCCGCACAGAGCCTTCCACCACCGGGTTGACGATTTCCAGATGTGAAGGATTGAATGCCAGCGTGAGGTGTACCGGCCCCCCCGTGGTACGGATGTCAGAGGAGAAACCCTGATGGTATTTGACGTCACCGGAGGAGAGGTCGTCGGGATGCTTGCCTTCAAACTCGGAGAACAGATCCTTGGGCATCTTGCCCAGGCAGTTGACGAGAACGTTCAAACGACCGCGGTGGGCGAGGCCGATGACGATTTCCTTCGTCCCGGCGGCACCCGCGCGCTGGATGCTCTCGTTCACTATGGGAATCAGGCATTCGCCACCCTCCAGCGAAAAACGCTTCTGTCCCACATAGCGGGTGTGCAGGTAGCGCTCCAGCGTCTCGGCTGCAGTGACGTGCTGGAGCAGTCTGATCTTGTCCTCCTTGCCCAGCTCGATGTGGGAGCGCGCACCCTCGAAGCGCTTCTGAATCCAGCGCTTTTGTTCCGTACTGGTAAGGTACATGTACTCCACGCCCACGTGGCCGCAGTAGGTTGTACGCACTGCCTCCAGAATCTCGCGCAACGTGGCCCTGGCAGGGCCCACGAGAGAACCTGTATCGAACACGGCGTCCAGGTCCGCATCGGTCAGACCATAATGCGCCGGATCGAGTTCTGGCACCACTGGCAGCGGATGTCGTTCCAGCGGATCAAGCTGGGCGTTGCGGTTGCCCAGGAATCGGTGGGCATTGATGAGCTGCAGCACACCCACCTGGTGCGTATGCTCGACGGCAGCAACCGCTGTCGGACGCGGCTGTCGCGCCATTGCCGCAAATGATTCGATGATGGGGGTATGCGCTACATCGTGCGCCAAAGCACCTGCGGTCTTTTGCAGGGCGTCGAAATAGGCGCGCCAGTCCGGGGTGACTGCAGCGGGATCCTGCAGATACAGATCATACTGGTCCTCGATAAACGGTGCATTGGACCCAAACAGGTACGACGTGGCGAACTCGTCCTTCATCATGATGCAAACTCCCCTAATGTCGTTAAGCGCGTTTGTTCTCCGGAACCCAGTCGCGTTTGGTCGGGCCGACGTAGAGTTGGCGCGGGCGACCGATTTTTTGTTCTGGATCACTAATCATTTCGTTCCATTGGGTGATCCAACCCACCGTCCGCCCCAGGGCAAACACTGCGGTAAACATGCTGACTGGAATGCCCAGTGCACGCAGTACGATGCCTGAGTAGAAATCCACGTTGGGGTAAAGCTTCTTGGAGATGAAGTAATCATCCTCCAGGGCGATGCGCTCCAGTTCCAGCGCCAGCTTGAACATGGGATCGTCATGCAGCCCCAGCTCGTTGAGTACGTCGTGACAGGTCTTGCGCATCACGCCAGCACGCGGATCCATGTTCTTGTAGACCCGATGGCCGAATCCCATAAGGCGGAAACTGTCGTTCTTGTCCTTGGCGCGGGCAATGTACTTGCCCACCTGGGATACGTCACCCATCTCACCCAACTGCTTCAGCACTGCTTCGTTGGCTCCTCCATGTGCCGGGCCCCACAGCGCAGCAATCCCGGCGGCGATACAGGCAAACGGGTTGGCACCACTGGAACCGGCAAGACGCACCGTGGATGTGGAAGCATTCTGTTCATGATCTGCGTGCAGGGTGAGGATACGATCAAACGCCTTCACCAGCACCGGGTTGGGCACATATTCCTCGCAAGGCGTGGCAAACATCATGTACAGGAAGTTGGCCGCGTAGCTTAGGTCGTTGCGCGGATATATGAAGGGCAGACCGGTATTGTAGCGATAACACATGGCCGCGATGGTGGGCACCTTGGCCAGCAATCGGGTGGCGGAAATGGCCCGGTGTTCGGCGTTGGTGATGTTGAGGGCATCGTGATAAAACGCCGAAAGCGCACCCACCACGCCCACCATCACTGCCATGGGGTGCGCATCACGACGAAACCCCTTGAAGAAATTGGTGAGCTGGTCATGAACCATGGTGTGGCGCCTGATGTTGCTTTCAAAGCTTTCCCGCTGCGACTTGTTGGGCAGCTCGCCATTGAGCAACAAATAGCAGACTTCCATGAAGTCGGCGTGTTCGGCGAGCTGCTCGATGGGATAACCCCTGTAGTAGAGCAGGCCTGCGTCGCCATCAATATAGGTAATGGCGGACTGGCAGCTTGCCGTGGCCAAAAAACCGGGATCGTAGGTAAACATCCCGGTTTGGCCCAGCGACCGGATATCGATGACATCAGGACCAATCGATCCGGAATAAATCGGCAGATCGATGGATTTTCCGCCGTCGTAGGTCAACACCGCCTTGCCATTACTGTTCATGCTCATTCTCCGTAAAAATCGTATTCAGGATTGTCGAATTTTTTCCAGCACCGGCAGCAGTTCTGCGTCATCCGGGCCCTTCCTGCCCATGGCCAGATCAAGAAAATCATTGTCTGGTAACTGCAGGAGTGCATCGTAGGCCCTGACTTCGGCTTCGGAGAGCCGGGTCAGGTGCTGATCCAGAAAGCGTTGCAATATCAGATCCATTTCAAGGAGGCCTCGCCGGCTACGCCAGCGGAGTCGTTCCTGTTCACGGGTCAGGGTCGCTGTCATGCAGGGCTCACACCATCCGTTTGACCATTTGTTCCTTGATTTTGCCAATGGCCTCGGTGGGATTGAGTCCTTTGGGACAGACATCGGCACAATTCATGATGGTGTGGCAGCGGAACAGGCGATAGGGGTCCTCCAGGTTGTCCAGGCGTTCGCTGGTGGCATCGTCACGGGTGTCCGCAATGAAGCGGTAGGCCTGCAAAAGTGCGGCAGGCCCCACGAATTTGTCCGGATTCCACCAGAAGGAGGGACAGGAGGTGCTGCAACAGGCACACAGCACGCATTCGTACAGACCGTTGAGCTCTTCCCGGTCTTCTGGAGACTGCAGCCGCTCCTTTTGTGGAGGCGGATTGTCGTTGACGAGATAAGGTTTGATGGAGTGGTATTGCTTGAAGAACTGGCTCATGTCCACGATCAGGTCGCGGATCACCGGCAACCCCGGCAACGGTCGCAAAATCACCGGCTCCTTGATGCCCTTGAGCGGGGTGATGCAGGCCAGCCCGTTCCTGCCGTTGATGTTCATGCCGTCCGAACCGCACACGCCCTCGCGACAGGACTTGCGCAACCCCAGGGAATCGTCCATGGCCTTGATGCGCAGGATGGCGTCGAGCAACATGCGGTCAGCAGGCTGTAACGCCACTTCGTAGTCCTGCATGTAGGGCTTGTCGTCTTTCTCCGGATTGTAACGATAAATGCTGAATTTCATTTGCCGGGCTCCTGATCAATACACGCGTACTTTGGGTTCGAAGGACTCCACCGTCAGCGGCTGCAAGTTGACCGGCTTGTAATCCAGACGGCTGCCTTCCAGATACCAAAGGCTGTGCTTGAGCCAGTTTTTGTCGTCACGATCCTTGTAATCCTCGCGCGCCTGTGCACCGCGACTTTCTGTACGCGCCTCGGCAGCCACCAGGGTGGCCTCGGCCACGATGACCAGATTTTCCAGCTCCAGCGCTTCGATGCGCGCGGTGTTGAAAACCTTGCTTTTATCCTTGATGGCCGTACTGCGCGCGCGGTTTGCCACCTCGCGAATTTTTTCGACGCCCTCCCGCAGCAGCGCGCCTGTGCGAAAGACACCCGCGTGGTGCTGCACGGTACGGCGCATGGCGTTGGCCACCTCGGTAATATTTTCACCGGACTGTGCGCTATCCAGACGCGAGAGTCGCTCCATTGGACGATCCGCTGCGTCGTGCGGCAAGTCGCGATGCTGGGGATTGCCTTTGAGCCACTGGCAAAGATGGTCTCCTGCGGATTTTCCAAAAACCAGCAAATCGAGTAGCGAATTGGTGCCCAGGCGGTTGGCCCCATGCACCGACACGCAGGCGCACTCGCCGATGGCATACAGTCCGGGAATGACCTCGTTGGAGCCTGATGCTCCGCGCGGTGCCACCACCTGCCCATAGTAATTGGTGGGAATGCCACCCATCTGGTAATGGCAGGTGGGCACCACCGGGATGGGTTCACGAATGGGGTCTACATTGGCAAACTTGAGGGCTATTTCACGAATGCCTGGCAAGCGCTTGTTGATGACTTCAGCGCCGAGATGGTCGAGCTTCAGCAGCACATGGTCCTTCTCCGGACCAACACCCCGACCTTCCTTGATTTCCTGGTCAATGCCTCGGGACACCACGTCACGGCTGGCAAGATCCTTCATGGTAGGCGCATAACGCTCCATGAAACGTTCGCCGTTTGAATTGAGCAGGATGCCGCCTTCGCCGCGCACCCCTTCGGTAATCAGCACGCCGGCACCGGCCACGCCAGTGGGGTGAAATTGCCAAAATTCCATGTCTTCCAACGGTACGCCCGCGCGGGCGGCCATGCCCAGGCCGTCCCCGGTATTGATGAAGGCGTTGGTACTGGAATGGTAAATGCGTCCGGCACCGCCGGTGGCAAGAATGGTGGACTTGGCCTGAAAAATCATGGGCTGGCCGGTTTCCATCTCAAGCGCCACAATCCCCACCACCACCCCTTCATAGTCGCGAATCAGGTCAAGTGCCATCCACTCCACGAAGAACTGGCAATGGGCGCGCACATTGCGCTGATAGAGCGTATGCAGCATGGCATGGCCGGTACGGTCGGCCGCGGCACAGGCGCGTTGCACGGGACGCTCGCCAAAATTCTGCGAATGTCCGCCAAAGGGACGCTGATAGATTGTGCCGTCAGGATTGCGATCAAACGGCATGCCAAAATGTTCCAGCTCGTAGACCACTTCCGCGGCCTTGCGGCACATGAATTCGATGGCATCCTGATCCCCCAGGTAGTCCGACCCCTTGATGGTGTCGTACATGTGCCACAGCCAGTGGTCTTCCTGCATGTTGCCTAGCGAGGCGCCAATCCCACCCTGCGCCGCCACGGTATGCGAGCGGGTGGGAAACACCTTGGAGAAGACGGCCACATGGTGACCGGCTTCGGCCAGCTGCAGGGCTGCACGCAACCCGGAGCCCCCTCCTCCCACAATCACGGTATCGAAGATCTGTCGGGACAAGGCCATTTCAAACGCTCCAAAGAAGGGCGACCGCCCACAAGGCATAAACCAGCAGCAACAGGATCACCAGCACCTGCAAGCTAAAACGCAGTCCGAAGGGCTTGATGTAATCCATGAAGATGTCCCGCACACCCACCCATGCATGTAACAGCAGCGACAGCATGAACAGCAGCGTGGCGATTTTCCCCACAGGATGGGCAAACCAGGCGTGCCACTCCTCAAAGTGGAGGGGAAGCCGGGGCAAAAAGCACAGCAGGAATGCCACGCTGTAGAGCGCCATGACGATGGCGCTGATTCGCTGCAACAACCAGTCGCGCAGACCGTAATGGGCGCCAACGACGATGCGATTTACCATAACGCCACCCCAGCCAGGAATGTGAGTAGCAGGCTGACGATCATGACCCACAGGCTGCTGGTGCGGGCCGGCCCGATCTTGACGCCCCTGTGAATGTCCAGCAGCAAAAAGCGGATGCCGGCGCAGAAGTGATGGACAAACGACCAGATGAACGCCAGCAGTAGCAATTTAAACGCAGGGTTTGCAAAAAGCGCAACGACCGCCGCAAACCCCTCGCGCGAATGCAGTGAAGCCTGCAACCCGGCCAGCATCAGCGGAATCCCAAGCAGGAACAGAAGCGCGCCGCTGGCTCGATGCAAGATGGAGACAATCCCGGGGAGGGGCAACCGGATGGTGCGCAGATCGAGATTTTTAGGTCTCGGCTTGGGGACGATTTTGGCCATGGAGCGTTCTCCCTCTTAACTCATCTCGGTAACATAAGAAAAACGGTCGGTATGGCAAAGACCGCGGCGCCACTCCACCGGACGGTCACCATAAGTGAACGCAACCCGATCCACGCGCAATAGAGGCTGATCCTGGGACACATGCAGCAATTCTGCCTCAATTGGCCCCGCCCTGACGGCCTTGATGTGCTCCTCGGCGCGAATCATGGCAATCCCGAAATGCGATTCGAAGAAACTATATAAAGAGCCGGGATAATTGCGGATCATCGCGTCATCCAGGCCCTTGAACGAAGCGGCAGGCACGTGAATCTCGTCCAAAATCCGTGGCAAACCTTCGAAGGACAGCAATCGTTTGATACAAAATATGCTGGCGCCAGTACGCAGATCAAGCAGACTGGCTGAAGCTTCGGGCGCGCGTTCGCGGGTGACGGAGAGGAGTCTGCTGGTGGGGTATTCGGACACGCCATCGTCCCTGGCGATGCGCAGGAAACGCGTGGAGGCGCGCTCCTGGGAATGGCTGGCAACGAAAGTGCCTTTGCCCTGGCGACGAATCAGGATGTTTTCAGCGGCCAGCTCGTCGATGGCCTTGCGCACGGTTCCCTGGCTGACCTTGAAACGGGCGGCCAGGTCGATTTCGCTGGGAATGGCGTCTCCCGGGCGCCACTCGCCCGCAATCAGGCTTTGCGTGATCAGGATCTTGATCTGGTCGTAGAGCGGTCTAAAGCTGGGTGACGAATGGATGTTCATGTCATCTCCATGTTGATGCGAGTCTATCATGTGCATTTTAGGACTGTCCACTGTGTTATATCTTATATAAGTTATATGTTACTTGACATGATGGAGGCAGCACCTTAACATCATTCGGTCGCCGGGGAAATGCGCCATGTCGTACCCGGTTTTGGTCAGGAGAACCCATGTCACAACATCCATCGCCAGGGTCCCGCTTCAGGGCAGCCGTCGCTGCTGAAAAACCATTGCAGTTGATCGGCACCATCAATGCCTACACGGCCCGGATGGCCGAAGCCACGGGTTACAAAGCCATCTATCTTTCGGGCGGCGGCGTTGCAGCCAACTCGCTGGGCATGCCGGATCTGGGCATCAGTAGCCTCGAGGATGTGCTCATCGACGTGCGCCGCATTACCGACGCCTCCACCCTGCCCTTGCTGGTTGATGCCGACACTGGCTGGGGAGGCGCCTTCAACATTGCCCGCACCGTGCGCTCGCTCTCCAAGGCGGGTGCCGCGGGCATCCATATCGAGGATCAGGTGCAGACCAAGCGATGCGGCCACAGGCCCGGCAAAGCCATCGTCTCCCAAGGTGAAATGGTGGACCGCGTCAAAGCTGCAGTGGATGCGCGCGTCGATGACGACTTCGTCATCATGGCGCGCACCGACGCCCTGGCCGTGGAAGGACTCAATGACGCCATCGAGCGCGCTCAAGCCTGCGTGGAAGCAGGTGCGGACATGATTTTCCCGGAAGCCGTTACTGATCTCGCCATGTATCGCCAGTTCCGGGCCGCCGTCAGGGTCCCCATCCTCGCCAACATCACTGAATTTGGCGCCACCCCGCTGTACGGCGTGCAGGAGCTTGCTGCCGCCGAAGTGGACATCGTGCTGTATTGCTGCGGGGCCTACCGTGCCATGAATGCGGCCGCGCTCAAGGTGTATCAGGCCATCCGCCGGGACGGCACCCAAAAGGGCGTGCTGGATCTCATGCAAACCCGCTCCGAACTGTATGAGTTTCTGAACTATCACGCTTACGAACAAAAACTGGACGAACTCTTTTCACGGGAGGACAACGCATGAGCAGCGAGACAAGCGGCATGACCGCCAAACCAAAGAAATCCGTAGCCCTATCCGGGGTTGCTGCCGGCAATACCAGCATTTGCACCGTAGGACGCAGCGGCAATGACCTGCACTACCGCGGCTATGACATCCTTGAACTGGCCCGCCATGCCACTTTCGAAGAAGTGGCTCACCTTCTGATTCACGATCATCTGCCCAGCAATGCCGAACTGCGCCATTACCGGAAAAAACTGAAAGCGCTGCGCGGCCTGCCCGCTCCCGTGCAATCGGTGCTGGAGGAAATTCCTGCTGCTGCCCATCCCATGGATGTGCTGCGCACCGGCTGCTCCATGCTGGGCACGGTTCTGCCTGAAAAGGATGACCATAACCTGAGCGGCGCGCGCGACATCGCCGACCGCCTGATGGCCTCCTTCGGCTCCATGCTGCTGTACTGGTACCACTATTCCCATTCCGGCATTGCCATTGACGTGGAAACCGACGACGAGACGATCGCAGGCCATTTCCTGCACCTGCTGCACGGCAAGGCGCCGTCGAAGAGCCATGAAAAGGCGCTTGACACCTCATTGATCCTGTACGCCGAGCACGAGTTCAACGCATCCACTTTTGCCGCACGGGTCACCTCTGGCACTCTCTCGGACATGTATTCCTGCATCACTTCGGGGATTGGAGCCCTGCGCGGTCCCAAACATGGAGGTGCCAACGAGGTGGCGATGGACATCATCCGCCGCTACCATACGGCCGACCAGGCTGAAGCCGACATTCGTCGCCGCATGGCGGCCAAGGAAATCGTGATCGGCTTCGGGCACCCTGTTTACACCATCGGTGACCCGCGCAACCAGATCATCAAGGAGATTTCGCGCAGCCTCTGCTCAGAAGCAGGCTACATGACGCTCTTCGACATTTCGGAGCGCATTGAAAGCGTGATGTGGGACGAAAAGAAAATGTTCCCCAACCTGGACTGGTACAGCGCTTCGAGCTACCACATGATGGGAGTACCCACCCTGTTGTTCACCCCGCTCTTCGTCATTGCCCGCACCAGCGGCTGGTCAGCCCATGCCATAGAGCAGCGCCAGGACAACAAGATCATCCGGCCCAGCGCCAATTACACCGGTCCGGAGCCCCGGGCCTTCGTTCCCATCGACCTGCGCTAAAATTACCCCTCTTTCAGGAGCCCCCATGTCCGCACCCATCTCCAATGTACGCCCCGCACCCGACCAGGTCCTGGTGGACATTGCCCGCTATGTCGATGAATATCGCATCGACTCGCAGGAAGCCCTGACCACCGCCCGCAACTGTCTGATCGACACCCTGGGCTGCGGTCTGGAAGCACTGTCCTATCCCGCCTGCACCAAGCTGATGGGGCCCATCGTGCCCGGCACCGTGGTTCCCAACGGCGCCAAAATTCCGGGCACCCAGTTTCAGCTGGATCCCGTTCACGCCGCCTTCAACATTGGCTGCATGATTCGCTGGCTGGACTTCAATGACACCTGGCTTGCAGCGGAATGGGGTCACCCTTCCGACAACCTGGGTGGCATTCTGGCAGTGGCCGACTGGCTCTCCCGCAACCGCGTGGCTGAGGGCAAGACACCGCTCTCCATGCGCACAGTACTGGAGGCCATGATCAAGGCCCACGAAATCCAGGGCGTACTTGCACTGGAAAACAGCTTCAACCGCGTGGGGCTCGATCACGTAGTGCTGGTCAAGGTGGCCTCCACGGCGGTCGTGGCGAAGATGCTGGAGCTTTCCTTCGACGAAATCGTCAATGCCGTGTCATTGGCCTGGGTGGATGGTCAGAGCCTGCGCACTTACCGCCATGCCCCCAATACCGGTTCGCGCAAATCATGGGCGGCGGGCGACGCCACCAGCAGAGCCGTGCGTCTTGCCCTGATGGCACAGAAGGGAGAAATGGGGTATCCCTCAGTGCTGACCGCCAAAACCTGGGGGTTTTACGACGTGCTGTTCAAGGGGCAGCCCTTCAAGTTCCAGCGTCCCTATGGCAGCTATGTCATGGAAAACGTGCTGTTCAAGATTTCCTTCCCGGCCGAGTTCCACGCCCAGACTGCAGTGGAGTGCGCGCTCAAGCTGCACCCACAGGTCAGGGACCGCCTCGATGACATCGAGAAAGTGGTCATTACCACCCATGAGTCGGCAATCCGCATCATTGACAAAAGTGGTCCGCTCAACAACCCCGCCGATCGCGATCACTGCATTCAGTATATGACCGCCATCGGCATGATCTTTGGTCGCCTGACCGCCGCCGACTACGAAGACGATGTGGCGGGTGATCCGCGCATCGACACCCTGCGGGGCAAGATGACCTGCATTGAAGAAGCACGCTTCAGCAAGGAATATCACGATCCGGACAAGCGGTCCATCGCCAATGCCATCCAGGTCTTCTTCAAGGATGGTAGCAAGACCGGGCAGGTCGCCGTGGAATACCCCATCGGCCACCGCCGTCGCCGTGCCGAGGGCATTCCGCATCTCGAAGCCAAGTTCCGAACCAACCTGGCGCGCCGTTTTCCGGCGAAGCAGCAGCAGGCCATTCTGGCCCTCGCGCTGGATCAATCGCGCCTGGAAAATACTCCGGTCAACGCGTTCGTTGACCTGTTCGTCATCTAAGTGGTTTTTGGGAGAGTTTTATGAGTCACAACCTGTTTGATTCCCGCAAAACATTTGCCCTCCAGTCTGGCCAGGGTGCTTATTATTCCATCCCGGCACTGGAGACCGCAGGCGTGGCCCAGGTGTCGCGCCTGCCTGTTTCGCTGCGCATCGTGCTGGAATCGGTGCTGCGCAATTTCGATGGCAAACGCATCACCGAGGCGCACGTGCGCGAGCTCGCCAACTGGAAACCCAAGGCAGCACGCACCGAGGAAATTCCCTTTGTGGTGGCGCGCGTGGTGCTCCAGGACTTTACCGGCGTGCCCCTGCTGGCCGACCTCGCCGCCATGCGCAACGTGGCACGGGGCCTGGGCAAGGACCCCAAGCGCATAGAGCCGCTGGTTCCGGTCAACCTTGTGGTGGACCATTCGGTGCAAGTGGACCACTACAACAGTCCCACTGCCCTCAAGGACAACATGGCGCTGGAATTCCAGCGCAACAGTGAGCGCTACAAGTTCATGAAATGGGGCATGCAGGCCTTCGACACCTTCCGTGTCGTGCCCCCTGGCATTGGCATCGTGCACCAGGTCAACCTGGAATACCTGGCACGAGGGGTGTTGAGGAAAGATGGCATGTACTACCCCGATACCCTCGTGGGTACTGATTCGCACACCACCATGATCAACGGCATCGGCGTCGTGGGCTGGGGCGTTGGCGGCATCGAAGCGGAGGCGGGCATGCTGGGACAACCCGTGTACTTCCTCACGCCGGACGTGGTGGGCGTACACCTCAAGGGCCGCCTGCCGGAAGGCGTCACCGCCACCGACCTGGTACTGACTGTGACGGAAATGCTGCGCAAGGCCAAGGTGGTCGGCAAGTTCGTGGAATTTTTTGGCGAAGGCGCTTCCTCCCTCGCCCTGCCCGACCGCGCCACCATTGCCAACATGGCGCCGGAATACGGCGCCACCATGGGTTTTTTCCCGGTGGACGACGAAACCGTAGCGTACTTCCGCGCCACCGGCCGCACCGATGCCGAGATCGATGCTTTTGTGAGCTACTGGAAGGCGCAAGGCATGTACGGTATTCCCAAGGAGGGCCAGTGCGATTACAGCGAAACACTGCAACTGGACCTCGCCACCATCAAGCCGTCCGTGGCAGGGCCCAAACGCCCCCAAGATCGCATCGAACTGACGCAGCTCAAGAGCAAGGTCGAGACGCTCCTCACCCAACCCGTGGCCGAAGGAGGCTACGGCAAACCTGCTCATAGCCCAGCAAGGCGCGTGCCCACCCACAAGGCCGGGGTGAGCCTTGCGGATGCGGACGTGCTGATCGCAGCCATCACCTCCTGTACCAACACCTCCAACCCAGGCGTGTTGCTGGCAGCCGGCTTGCTGGCCAAGAAGGCCGTGGCGCGTGGCCTTAAAGTGAACCCATGGGTCAAAACCTCTCTGGCACCTGGGTCGCGCGTAGTCACGGAATATTTGAAGAACGCCGGATTGCAGGCCCCCCTGGACCAGCTGGGGTTCCGCCTGGTGGGCTATGGCTGTACCACCTGCATTGGCAATGCTGGACCCCTGGATGCCGACCTGGAAGAGACCCTCGTCAAAAACGACCTGGTGGGATGCGCCGTCCTGTCGGGCAACCGCAATTTTGAAGCACGCATCCATGCCAATATCCGCGCCAATTTCCTGATGAGCCCGCCGCTCGTGGTGGCCTTTGCCATTGCCGGCCGCGTCAACGTGGACCTCTCCAGCGAGCCGTTGGGGATGGGCTCGAATGGCAAACCGGTGTACCTCAAGGAGGTCTGGCCCACCCAGGAAGAAGTGGCCGCCGTCATGAAGTTTGCCACCGATGCCAACACCTATCGCAGTCTGTACGCGGATTTCACCAAGGACAACCCGCTGTGGAACGACATTCCTTCAAGCACCGGGATGGTGTACAACTGGGAGACGTCCACCTACATCGCAGAACCCCCGTTTTTCAAAGGGTTTTCCATGCAGCCGGGCGGCACCGCCAACATAAACGGGGCTCGGGCCCTGGGAATTTTTGGTGACTCCATCACCACCGACCACATCAGCCCAGCAGGCGCCATCAAGCCCTCCTCCCCTGCCGGAAAGTATCTGCAAGCCCATGGCGTGGACGTGGCAGATTTCAACAGCTACGGCTCGCGCCGCGGCAATCATGAAGTCATGATGCGCGGCACCTTTGCCAACGTGCGCATCAAGAACCTGATGATCCCCGGAAGCGAAGGCGGCATCACGCTGCACCAGCCTACGGGCGAACAACTGGCCATTTACGATGCTGCCATGAAGTATGTGGAAGCAGGCGTGCCCACCGTGATTTTTGCAGGAGAAGAGTACGGTACCGGTTCCTCACGGGACTGGGCCGCCAAGGGCACCCAGTTGCTGGGCGTCAGGGCCGTGGTGGCCCGCAGTTTTGAGCGGATCCATCGCAGCAACCTGGTGGGCATGGGCGTGCTGCCCTGCCAGTTCAAGGATGGCGCCACAGCGCAATCTCTCAAACTGAATGGCAGCGAAACCTTTGACATCAGCGGCATCGATGGCGACATCAAGCCGCAACAGGACGTCACCCTCACCATCCATCGCAAGAATGGCACCCGCGACACCGTATCGGTGCTCCTGCGCATCGATACCCCGATCGAAGTGGATTATTTCCGCCACGGCGGCATCCTGCCCTACGTGTTGCGCGAACTAATGTCCGCCTGATTATTTACCCCCAGGAGATTGATTCCATGAAAAAAGCAATGCGTGTTGCAGTCACCGGCTCCGGAGGCCAGATCGGCTACAGCCTGCTGTTTCGAATTGCCAGCGGCGAAATGCTGGGCCCAGACCAGCCTGTCATCCTGCAATTGTTCGATATCACCCCATCGCTACCCGTAGTACGCGGGGTGGTGATGGAGCTCGATGATTGCGCGTTTCCCCTGCTGCAGGACGTCATCGTCACCGATGACGTCCGAGTGGCCTTCAAGGACGCCGACGTGGCCCTGCTGGTGGGCAGCCGCCCCCGCACCAAGGGTATGGAGCGCAAGGACTTGCTGGAAATGAACGGGGCCATCTTCACGGAACAGGGTCGAGCCCTCTCCGAAGTGGCAAGCCGCGACGTCAAGGTGCTGGTCGTGGGAAATCCTGCCAACACCAACTGCCTCATCGCCATGAAAAACGCGCCGGAACTCAAACCAGCCAACTTCAGCGCCATGATGCGACTGGATCACAATCGCGCCCTGTCGCAAATTGGCACAAAACTCGGCAAGCCCGTCTCGAGCGTGAAGAAAGTGATCATCTGGGGCAATCATTCCGCCACCCAGTACCCCGACCTTTACCATGCCGAAGTGGATGGGCAAGCGGTATCGCGCCTCATCAATGATCAGGCTTGGGTTGAAAGCACCTTCATCCCCACGGTGCAGAAGCGTGGCGCCGCCATCATCGAAGCTCGCGGATTGTCCTCGGCAGCCTCGGCAGCCAATGCCGCGATGAACCACATCCGCGATTGGGTGCATGGCACCTCCGCTGGCGACTGGGTGACGATGGGCATTCCTTCTGACGGCAGCTACGGCATTCCCGAAGGCGTGCTGTTTGGCTACCCCGTTACCTGCTCTGGCGGTAAATATAGTATCGTGCAGGGATTGTCGATCAGCGAATTCAGCAAGGTCCGCATCAAGGCCACGCATGATGAACTTTTAGAAGAGCGAAATGCAATAACCCATTTATTGGGCTAGTAAGGGAGAGAGGAAGAAAAAAGGAAGGGGGCAGGCCAAAAGCCTGACCCCCTTTTGTTTTGTTGCAAAGCCACCACTGCAGGTGGTTTTTTTTCGTCTTGCAGAAATAGTGCTGTCACTGTATTGACACATATATATACAACTATTATTGTTTGCTTACTATTTGTTACATCTTGTTACTTTTGCATCATGTTGCAAAAGTACGAGGCCGGATAACAGGAGCTCCCCCCTTATTTCTCCTGTTTCCGGTTTTTTTTCAGATAGTTAAGCCTTTGGTTTACAAAACTGAAGAGCAAAAATTATATAAATATACGGAGTGAGGCAATGAAAAAAAAGTTCTTGGCAATGATGTCCATGACTGTTGTTGCGGGTATGGCACACGCGGATGTCACACTTTATGGCGTCATTGATATCGGCATCGCAAATGTAAGCAATGGACAAAACATCGATGGTTCGGCTCCTGCCCCCCTGCCCTACGTGATCAATCCAAAGAGCAGCAACAAGTCAATCACCAGCGTTACCTCCAACGGTCTGAGCCAATCCTTCCTGGGATTCAAGGGTTCTGAAAACATCAGCCCGGACCTGACCGCCGGCTTCCAGCTGGAGGGTGGCTTTGAGCCAGGCTCCGGTGCGCTCGCCGATGGTCTCAAAGGACTGCAAACGGGTACGGCCAACACCACAACCGGTAACGACACCAGCCGTGCCGGTCAGCTGTTCAACCAGCGTAGCGTGGTCTACCTCTCCTCCAAAAGTGCCGGCACGCTCACAGTAGGTCGGCAATATACGGTCGCTCTGGATGATATTGGCAAGTACGATCCGCAGCAGGGCTCCCAGGCATTCTCCCCCATCGGTTACTATGGCAGCTACGGAGGTGGCGGATTCACTGAAGACGC
Organism: Ferrovaceae bacterium; assembly: GCA_027442615.1. GTDB lineage: Bacteria > Pseudomonadota > Gammaproteobacteria > Burkholderiales > Ferrovaceae > JAJZRV01. The sequence goes on from DAIBBI010000061.1 coordinate 26,189, forward strand.
GCGCCTCGACAATGCCGTCAAGTACAACGGCAAGTTCAACGGGATTCGCGTGGACGCCCTGTACCAGTTCGGCGGCATCGCCGGCAATAACACAGCCAATTCAGGCTGGCAGGGTGGATTGGGCACCGACTTCGGCAATCTCTCCCTCGATGCCCTCTATGCCATGAAACACGACGGCCTAGGGGTGTCACCCAATAACCCGGGACTCAAGGGCACCATTGCCGATGTTAGGGACTATGGGTTGTTTGCCAAATACGTTATGGGTCCGGCCACGCTATCGGGCGGTCGTGTGCGCTATGAGTACACCACCCCCGCTGATGGCGGTGCGGGCTATTCCACGATTGGCGGCTACACTCTGGCGGCCAAAAGCGCCACAGCTGCCTCTGGCAAAAAGCTGGATTTGACCTTTGGAGGTCTGCGCTATGCCTTCACGCCGGAATTTGACCTGACAGGCGCCTACTACCTGGTTCACCAGAACGATTTCAGCGGCACCGGATGCTCCAACAACAGCAAGGGCTCATGCAGCGGCGACTATAAGGCATATTCCCTGGTGGCCGACTACAAACTGTCGAAACGCACCGATGTCTATGCTGGAGTGGGAGGCTCCAATGTGGAAGGGGGCATGTCCAACGGCTTTGTGGCTACCAGCAACACCACCACCATGGTCGGGATTCGTCACCGCTTCTAACCCAGATTGTTCATGCAGCAAGACCTCAGTTGTATTTTTACGCCGCCTCTTTACGAGGCGGTTTTTTTATCGTTCTTGCCACCGAGCCATTGTGCGTATGAAATTCTCGGAGCATCGAATCGGTCCGTGGTTCGGCAATAAACCGAGGGTGACCCCATCCTGCCAATGGGGGCAAAACCATTGACGTGCAAACGCGGCCCTATCAAGTGATCATCCACATGAAACATGACTACTTCTCCGATAAACAGCATGTTGGCGCCAATCGGTTGCGCGCTGTAAAGTTTGCATTCAAGGCTGGCCTGCGCCTCCGCCACGCGCGGCGTCTTGATGCGAATCGAGGGTGCAGCGTGCAGGTGTGTTGCCTCCAGTTCGCTCTGTCCTGACGGAAAGTCGGCCGCTGAGACATTCATGGCATCAAATAAATCTTCAGTCACCAGATTGACGACAAATTCGCCATTCGCATGAATATTATCTGCAGTGTCCTTGGACGAGCCGGAGTCATTCCGGCCTATGCTGATCATGACATAGACCGGCTCGCTGCCAACTGCATTGAAAAAGCTGAACGGTGCCAGATTGACGATGCCTTCCTGGTTTTGACTGGTAACCCATGCAATCGGGCGGGGAACCACCAGGTTGGTCAATAATTTGTAGTTGTCCGAGGATGAGTGGATTGCCGGATCGATTTGCATGAACACTGCTCCAACGCTAGTTTTCTGAGTTGCTCACGGCACTTTTCCGAAAACCTGTATCCTGTTGAGATGAATAGTTGATATCGCCATGTTTCCCGGAAAAGATCAGGCTGCCCCCTTCTTTGACCTGCCGCAGCACGACCCCGAGTTGCTGCCCCGACCGCTTGTAATACGCGGCAAGCCCACTCTCTGAAACGACTTTTTGCACCACGGTGTCGCCAATGACGCTTTTGACATGGCACCGCTCGGTTGTTCCCGCAGTTTCCCGCTGCGTCTCCATGACGAGTAATTCTGCTTTCAAATCCTGAAGCCTCTTCGTCAGGTCCTCTGTTCCTTGTAGCAGCGGGGCGTACCGGGCCACCAGCTTGCCCCAACCCTCCTGCTGTTCGGCGGACAGCTGCACCGTACCTGCCTCGATCTTTTCCTTCAGGGTCAGATAATTGGCAAATCCATCGTTGGATTGGGTTTCGACGAGTTTCCGGTATTTGAGATTGAGATCCTGTTGCATCTGCGCCAGACGCGCCCGGGCATCGGAAAGTTGGCGATCCATAGCCTGAAGGTCAGGCAATATGAGGGAAATGATGGTTTCATTGAACTTTCGGTTGGTTGAGGTTTCGATGCGGACGACATTCCCGGCAACGGCGCACCCTTCGACCAGACCGATCTGCAGGGTCTCGCCAACAATCTCGCAGTTCACTGCACGCGCGACAGTGACCTTGTTTCCAACGATCGTGCATTCCTCGGCGATTTCAAGATGGATCTCCCCTTCAAGGGCTTCAATCCTGGAATTGATGGCCTTGTGCTTGATGCTGATGTTGCCATTGAAGGCTTGGGCGCGGCCACCGGAAAGATTGCCATTGATCTGGATGGTACCATTGCGTGAAATGACCGTTCCAAACACGGAAGAATTAAAGGTCAAATTGACCCCTTCAACCACCCGTTTTTCCTGGACCTCGCCATGTTCGGTGAAATCCTTCACTTCGAGGCTGATGTCACCCCCGGTCGATTTGATGCTGACCCCTTCGCGATTCTCAATTTTGGTGGAAATGCATATCTGGCCAGTTTGCAGGTCAACGCTCAGAAAGCCATCCCGACTGGCCATCAACACCTCGCCCGTGGCGGTGTGATCAATTCTTGTGCCTTCGCCAGCCAGGGTTTCCAGACGGATATCCTGCGGCTGACGCGGTTCGATCACAACACCTGTGACGCGATACCCGGGATAGCCAATGCGACGGGGAATTTTTCGCAGCAACATCGTGTTGTTGCTGACTTGGGGAAACCGGTTTTTTGCCTTACGAATGTCAACCCGCCCGTTTGGGAGGATGAGCGGGGATCTGTCCTGATGCAGGCGGTCGCTTTCCTCCTTGACCCCGGCATCCGTGCTGTCGGTTGGCAGGCGTTGGAACGCGACGTTGATTCTACCGGTCATTTCTGTTTTTATCGCATCCCGAACGGCCTTTTCATCAATCCCGAACCGCAGTCCCTTCAGCCAAAGACTGGCGACGAACTCGTCGAAGTTGATCCTGGCGGGTATCTGTAAGGTGCTCAAGCGGTATTTGACGATGGGAGCAACGCCATCTTTATCCGGGAGTCCATAAACCGGTTCATTCCTTTCGACTTCGGTAAAAACCGGCTCGAAAAGGTATTCCGCAAGATCTCCCCGCTTCTCGATTTTGAGCCCTTTGTACAACCCTTGGCGATCAGCTGGAAAAATAGCAATGCTGGTGGCAATTTTGACCTCGCCCTTGCCTTTTCCTATGGATGCCAGGGGCTCATGCCCATAGAGCAGTTCCATGAAAACGGGATAATCGAGCCCTACGAAATAGGACCCCTTGGCCATCACCCGGTCTGCGAATTCTCGCAGCACCTCCTGGGATGGAACATTTGGCAGGCTGATGAATACGCCCTCGTCTCGCAATAAAACATAGGACGTGGCGTACGCGTTCTGTGAGGATGAGAACTCGGATGTTTCGGTCATTTTCAGGACTATAACTTAGGACGCGGTAACAAGGTATATCACCACCCACACAACAGGTACCGACCCATCGGGATTACCGGGCCTGGGCGGATGATCGTACGGGCAAAGATGCAAAGGTCACTGCACCGATGACCAATGCTCCCCCCAGCAGCTGGGTCTGTGTGGGAGGAATGCCTTCAAACGCGGCAATCGCCAGCGAAGCCACCGGTACCAGATTCAGAAAAATTGCCGCCTGAGACGCACCAAGCCTGGCGATGCTGGCATTCCAGAACAAATAGGCCATCACGCCTCCCCCTATGGTCATCAGCAGCAATGCACTGCCCGCATGCCAACTAGGAATGACGAACGACTCACCACTGATCAATGCCACCGCGGTGAGGGCCAAGGCACCGATGATCATGATACCCGTAGCACTGGCGATACCACTGGTGTCCGTGGGCATCAGCTTGCGTGCAAAGACCGTGTAGAAAGCCCAGCTCAGGTTTGCGGCAAAGATCAGCAAGTCGCCCCTGGACACGTGCACATGTGCGCCTGCTCCCAACACAACGATCCCCACACCGATCACACCGATGGGGAAGCCTACTATTTGACGGTAACTGGGCTGTTGTTGCAAAAAAACATAAGCCAGCAAGCTGGTCAGCAATGGATTGACTGCCATGATCAGGGCGCCATTGGTGGCCGTTGTGCTCTGCATTCCCAGGAAGAAGAACAGGTTAAAGCCAAACACGCCCATCAGTCCCAGAATCACATACACCCTTAAATGGCGCAGTGGAATGCGTTCCCTCCGGAATTGGGTGATGACCAGCATGATTGCCGCAGCCATCAGGTAGCGGCTGGCTCCCGCTACGTAGGGATGCATTTCTGCAACCACGGGCTTTGCCAGGTTGAAGTTGGCCCCCCAGAAAATCGCGGCGATAGCGGTCAGTAGATAAGTGGTGAGCAGCCCCATGGGGATTCCTTCCATATGATTGATTTCAGGCAGGACTCATTATTTCAGTAAGCGCCACTGCCCAATAGAGGCCTGAATGACAATATTAGACATAATCAGGCCAAATATTTACAAGAAAATCAAATTTCACTCCTATCCAGAAACGGCAAGAAAACCTCAACCTTGTTGCCAGGACGCAGTTTCTCAAAGACCTTCGGGATCATGCCGTCCACCTACCGAAGTGAATTTCATGGATTCTGATAACAGTGCCATAATGACGGTTTCATAGCTCAACATGTAGGGAGGAAATACCCGTGCTCCGCTTACTGTTTTCCGTTGCCCTGGCCGGTTTATCCACGCTGGCTTATTCCGCCGGTTTCACCCTTTCCAGCCCTGAAATAAAAGCCAATGGCACGATACCCAAGAGTTTTGAGTTCAACGGGTTTGGTTGTTCGGGAGAAAACAAGTCACCCGCGCTTAAATGGAACGGTGCCCCCAAGGACACCAAGAGCTTTGCCGTAACCATGTACGACCCCGATGCCCCCACAGGTTCGGGCTGGTGGCACTGGATCGTGATCAACATCCCGGCCGATGTCACAGAACTGGCTGCAGGTGCGGGCACCGTCAACAGCACGACGCTCCCCAAAGGGGCCGTACAAGGCCGGTCCGACTTTGGCGTGTCCGCCTGGGGCGGCACCTGTCCACCCCAGGGCGACAAACCGCATCGCTATATTTTCACCGTATACGCGCTCAAAACAGACAAGCTTGAAATTCCTGCTGATGCCACCGCCGCACTGACTGGTTATATGATCCACGAAAACGCCCTGGGCAAAGCCAGCTTCACCGCCAAATATGGACGTGCCAAATAACCCCTGGAGGAGCCTTCAAATGCCGAAACCCCGGATTGCCCAAAATGCACCCTATGCGGCAGAAGTCCAGTCCGGGAAAAGCTATTGGTGGTGTGCTTGCGGAATGAGCAAAACCCAGCCTTACTGCGACGGTTCCCACAAGGGAAGCGAGTTTAACCCCGTGGAATATGTAGCCCTCAAAAGCGACACCGTATATTTCTGCGGCTGCAAGCAATCCAGGAGCGGCGCGCTCTGCGATGGCAGCCACAAAAGCCTGTGATCCGGTAGAAACTTCAGCCCAGACGAATGAAAACCATTTTTTGGCTCGTGGCCGCCCTGGGTTTGACCAGTTTGATGTGGGCTGGCGCCGCCCTCTCGGCAGAATTGCCCCAAGTGGGACAGAGTGCTCCCGATTTCAGCGTGGAAGACCAGAACGGCACGCTGCAGCACCTCGCTGATTACCAGGGCAAATGGCTCGTTTTGTATTTTTACCCCAAGGATGAAACGCCAGGCTGCACCGCCGAAGCCTGCGCTTATCGCGACGACATCCAGAAAATCCACCAGCTCGGTGCGGCGGTGCTCGGCGTCAGCATTGACGATGCCAGCAGCCACGCGGAATTTGCCAAAAACCACCACCTGCCCTTTCCCCTGCTGGCAGACAGGGATGGCGTAGTGTCACAAAAATATGGCTCTGAAATGCACCTGTTGGGGTTCAGAGTTGCCAAGCGCAACACCTTCATCATTGACCCTTCCGGACGCATTGCCAAAGTGTATGAAAGTGTCGACGCGGGACGCAATCCCGCCCAGGTCATTGCCGATCTGGCGGCACTTGGAAGCATGCGCTGATATAACGGGTCTCCCAAAGATGAAACGAATCGTTCGGGGTTACTTGTGACCGTCCTTGCCGTCCTTTGTATCCTCTTCACTGCGCTCCCCGGTGGTCGCCACAAAAATTACGGCTCCCAGAAAGAGCAACCCAATAATCGTTTCAATCATGGAGCTTCCCTCTTATTTGAGTGATCTGGCAAATACGCCCTGCAAAGACAGCCGTTCGGCACGATGAAGCCGCGCCAGTTTTTCAAGGCAGGTTTCCCCCTTTCTGGTCAATCTAACCTCAACCAGCCTCAGATCGTTACTGCTGGTATTGCGCACCACCAGGCCAGACTTTTCGCACCGGGTAATCAATGCCACGATGCCATGGTGTTTGGCCTGGAGACGCTCCGCAAGTTCAACGATCGTTGCCCAATCCCGGCCTGGGAACCCTTTGATTTGCAACAGCAGCTGGTACTGAAGTGGCGTGACGCCTTCATTTCGCGTCACTTCTTCGCTGAATCGAAGAAAGCGGCGCAGTTGATAGCGAAATTGGGCGAGCAACTCGAACTCCTCCTTGGTCATCTTGCCTTCAGACATTCTGGATGGTCTGCTTTCCATGGTGATAATATATCATGTCGTGATGTATTTTCGGAATGGCAAGCCATGGGAACTCCCTGCACCACCATAATTGAGACACCCCTGTCGCAGCATCCCTTGCGTCTGATGCTGCGCGGGCTGATTCATGGCAACGTCGTACTGCGGCACCTCACGGACGCAGACCTGACTGAGCTGGAGCAACAACTGGTCATTGCCGAAGTCAAAAAAGGCGACGTCCTGCTCATCCAGGGTGCCACAGAGATGAATCAGTATTTCATTCTTGAAGGCGTGCTAAAGCGGGTAGTGACCAATGCTGAAGGCAAGGAAATGACCCTGCGTTTTGCGCGTGAAACAGAAATTGAAACCAGCTACGCAGCGTGGCGCCTGGAATATCGGGCACCTTACAGCATTTGCGCCGTGACGAGGGTGCGCGTTGCCAAATGCCCCATTGAAGCGTGGGCCGAATTCATGAAGTGCCATCCCGTTCTGAAACGTGAATTCGAATACGAGGTCATGCGCTTGATGAGTGAAATCATGGCTGACACCATCGCACTTCACCTTCTCGATGCAGCCGGTCGAATGGAGCGCTTTCAACAAAAAAACCCTGAAATGGCTATTCTGTTGCCCAAGAGGGAATTGGCCCTGCACCTCAACATCAGTCCCGAGACCCTGAGCAGGGTGCTTCACCATTAAGATTACTTTCAGTTTAATTGCGAGTCAGCCTGAAGTGCCTACATTTCAAGATTCAAGTCTGCCCCCGTATCCGGGAATCGATCTGGCCAACGTGCATCTCGTGCAGTCTGCTACAGAAGCTGGCAACGCACTGGCCGCATTGATGGATACGGACGCCATCGGTTTTGATACCGAATCAAAACCCACATTTTCCAAGGGTGAAGTGTCTACGGGCCCGCACCTGATCCAGCTCGCAACCGACGACAAGGCTTACCTTTTTCCCGTCACAGCCCTTCAATCCATGGATGGGCTGCGTGCCATCTTGGAGTCAGCGCAGTTGCTCAAGGTGGGCTTCGGCCTCCGCGATGACCTGCGACGTCTCCAATCCAAACTGGGAATCGGCACTGCAAACACTCTCGACCTGGCCATCGTCCTGCGCCAGGAAAAGCGCAGCGATATGGGCGCCAAGGCAGCAGTAGCCCATTTTTTTGGCCAGCGCCTGCAAAAATCCAGGAGAACATCCACCACGAACTGGTCAAGCCGCGTCCTGAGCGAGCGGCAAATCCTGTATGCCGCAAACGATGCGCACGTGGCACTGCGTATCTATCGGTCATGGCAGCAAACACAACCAGCATGACCGTGGCAACTCAGGTACGAAGCGGATGCAGCCAGACATACAGCCTCTGACCCTCCGAATCGGCTCGGTGAGCCAATTCGCATAGCTCGGCAAGCATCGTGGTCACTTCTTCCTCGGTCCACGCTTCGGACTCGAAGTCCTCCGTGGCTGACAGTTCGGATGCAACCTGTAAGAGCATCTCCTCATCAAGATCGAGCAAACGCTCAAGCACTTCGTCGGCGAGGCGCAATACCACCGCCCCTTCAACGAGTGAAACATAAACAGGTTCGTACTGAATCACCGCATCATCAAACAACTCTCCGGTAAGTAGGCAATGCAGGGTCGTGATCTTGGCCGTATCCACATCACGCACTTCAAAACCGCTCCATTCCTCCACAGGATGCAGCGACTCGCCAATGGCTTCCATCTCGTGCTCTTCAGCCGCGATAATGTTTGTTAAAATTGCCATACACTCCCCTCTTCAGTTTTGGCACCAAGTCCATGCCGCTTTTCCCAGGTGGAACTGCCCTGCCATTTGCCTTCCTCACGGCCTTGCAACCATCAACATCCGGCTGCTCTTGACCTGATGCATCGACGCGTTGCTACCCTCGCCCTACAATCAGGAGAATCATGCCCCCATGGACGACCCATCTTACAGTGATCTTGATTTGGTCCACCACGCCTATTGTCATCAAATGGATTACAGTAATGTTGCTTGAGCCAGAAAGGGCGCCACCAAAACAGGGAGTCATCCATGAAAGTCAGCAAAATTGCCTCGGCCGCCATTGTTTTGTGGGTCGTGACCGTTGCCGTCGGCAGCTGGGTCTTCATTCGTGGCAACGTGGAGCGCGGCACAGATAACCGGACTGCCATCGTGCTCAAGTCTGGAGAGCGTGATCTGATCCTGAAAGAGATGCGTGGATTGCTCTCGGCAACCCATGGCATCCTGGACGGCATCAATCAGGGCAATATGGCGCTGGTTTCAAAGGCTGCGCGCCTGGCAGGCATGGCCGCTGCCGCAGATGTGAATCCAGCTCTCATGGCCAAACTACCCCTGCCGTTCAAATCCATGGGCATGAGTGTTCACCGCAGCATGGATGACATGGCTCAGGCGGCCGAAAAAGGGACGCCTGCGCCAGAAATATTGAAACAACTGGACGGCACGCTCGCTCTTTGCGTGGGATGCCATTCCACTTGGCAACTTACGGCCGATCAGGGCAACTGACCTGCGTCTGTTAGGGCTTGGTATCGTAAAAATTGTAGGTGGCGGTGTAGGGAACCCGCAACAGCCTGCCTGACAGTGCCTCGTTACACCCATCCACGGGTGCCTTCCCGCCCTTTGTGTTGATACGCTGAATGCTGACAGTCCGGGCGAAGAACCCCTTGCCGAAATTGGATTTTGCAGTCAATAACAACCACTGCACTGCCCCAGGATCCGGACTGGCATATTGCGCTTTCAATTCGCCGACCACCTTGCTACCGTCGGGGGCTTCCCATGTGGGCCCCGCATAATGCCGGGCAATCCTGCTGCCGCTTGCATCGTACAACTCTGCTTCAGGGGCCTTCAAAACCCACTGAAATTTTGCCGGGCTGCCGCCATTTCCCTTACATTCGTAGATCTGAACACCCGCAGCCATCGCTTCAAGCGCGAGCACCTGATTTGCTGGCGTTGCTATCGCATCGGGCACAATGGCGCGTGGCGTAAGGTCTGCGCAGGCACTGAGCCCGAGCGCCGCCATCCACGCCAAACAGGAAAAAATCAGAATCAGTCTGGATTTCATCATTGCCGCCAATTCATAAAACCATTGTTCATGGTAGGGTACCGATTTTATAACAATTCAGGCGCTACCAAGGCATGTCCCAGGCACTCATGGGGTCCATGGGACCCAAAGGGTTCATGGGATCCATGGGGTCGGACAACCAGGGATCAGCCTGGTACATGAAGGGATCGGGACCGAATTCGTACGGCGGGACGTTGGCGATGGGCGACGGTTTTGGCCACAGGTAGAGCGTCTCTATGGCGACGTTTGGGAAGATGTACTTGTAGTTGCCAATGCTGCCGATGGTGGGGGTCTGTACAGTGCCAATGATGGTAATCTGACGTTTCACGGCATAGATTTCCGGATCGTAAAACCCCGAGGCGCATGCTCTGAACCGTCCATTGGTGCGATCATCCCCTTCGGGACGCGCGGAATAATCAAGCGGATGACTGACCACCTCAAAGCAGGTGTGGTCCTTTTCGGATGTAACACTGGCAATACTGCCCCCCCAACGCACACGCATCCCCAGCACGTCGGGTCGACGCTGCGCCATGTGCGGCGTCACGTCGGCAAAGTCGCTACCGCCAAGCGGTGTTGGCACAAAGGTGCTGCAGGCGCTCAAAACAAGCGTTATAACGGAAACCAGAAGAGTTCTTGAGAGGTTATGCATACAATGTCGTCGGTGTGTCACTTGTTCCGTAGGTTAACGCGACAATGGTAGTGCATCCAAAATAATTCTGGATTCTGATTTGTAATTAAAATTTTCATTATGACCTTCCCCATAGACATCTGTGAAGAAGCTGGCGTGCGCACACTGCACTTTGGTTCGGATTGGATTCAAGGTGCCATGCGCATTGCCCGCCCCTGGCACCTGGAACTCGACTACACCAAGGAAATGATGGCCTGTTTGCTGTTGCGTGGGGATGCGCGCTTTCCACGCAAAGTCCTGCTGATCGGACTGGGTGCGGCCTCCCTCACCAAGTTTCTGTATCGCAACTGCCCACAGGCCAAATTGACCGTCGTGGAGATTTCCCCTTCGGTGGTTGCCGCCGCTCGACAATTTTTCAAGCTTCCCGAGGACCCCAGGCGATTGAACATCGTGATTGGCGATGGTGCAGGGTTTATCGCCAACACCAAACAGGATTACGACTTGATTCTGGTGGATGGTTTCGATGCTCAGGCGCGCGCCGGAGAATTGGACACGCACCCGTTCTACCAGATGTGCCGCGTGCGCCTGAGCAGCGAGGGCTTTCTGGTGGTCAACCTGCTGGGGCTAAGGCGAGGGTTTAAATCCAGTTACGAGCGCATCTGCGAGGCCTTTGACGGACGCTGCCTTGCCCTCCCTTCCTGCGACAGTGGCAATGTCATCACCTTTGCCACAAAGGGCGACCCCATCCGCATTTCACTGGAAGACCTTCGAGACCAGGCATATCGACTCAAAAAATCCACAGGGCTCAATCTGCTTCCGACCCTCACGCGTCTGGAAAAGGCGCAGTCATGCCCGGGGGGGATTTTCGGCCTGTAGCTGCCCCTGCCTGACCGAACCCGGACATGGGTGCACAAACTCCAGGGCATGCGTTTCTGTCAGGCGCCTTCCGTCCAGGGATCTGAGGAGGAGAAGTATCGAAGTGCCGCAATACCGCTGCCCAGTAGCAACATCAAGACCAGCGCAAGGACAGCTCCCAGGCTGAAATGAAAAATGACAAAGGTGCCTATTCCCGCGCCCAGGAACATGGTCACCGTGGCCGCGAGGCGACGGACGGGTCGAGGATTTTTTCCACCCACCAGGGTTGAATCTGCGGCAAGCCCCGTGAGGGTTTGCGTCAGCACGGTCGTGGTCAGGTCAGGAACGCCAATGCGTCGGGCCGTGGCGTTTTGCAGACCCATGGCCAGCGCCAGTACCACAATGAGCAAATAGCGCATGGTCTCCCCGTCCGAGTCATCCGACAGGATCCATGCACAAAGCGCGGCACCAACAATGGCTGTTTCAATGAAAATTGAAAACACCAGAAGATGGCCACGGTGCGATCCCAACACCGTGCCCAGCCTCCCGCCGGCCAAGGCACCGGTCAGGAATGCGACGGTTGCGGTCAGGGATGACGCAATTGAAAACTCCTTGGCATCGGCAACGGCAAAACCCAGGAACGCGATGTTCCCCGTCATGTTGGCCACAAAAACATGTCCCAGCTTGAGATAGCTGATGGCATCCACCACGCCAGTGATCATGGTCAAGGCAAGCAATAAGGCAGGTAGCGGGCCATGGGGAATCTTCTGTCCTGGAGCTGCGAGTGCACCGGGGTTCATGTAGGCTGACTCCTCGTTTCTGAAAAATGGTCACGGCCAATTATAAATGAAGGTGAGCCGTTTATTTGGCTGGCGTGATCCGGGTGATCACAAACTGATCCTGGCCGGACTGAGCCAGATCGAAATCAATTTTTTCTCCCGCCGACAGGCGTTCCAGCAATTTCCTGTCCTGCACCGCAAAACCCATGGTCATGGGCGGCCAGCGCAAGCTACTGATGGCTCCATGCGCAACGGTCACCCGACCGTTTGCCGCATCCACCTTCTGAACCGTGCCCGTGCCGTGATGAACGTGGGCTCCTTTCTGGCCGGCCACGGAATCGGACAGAGGGGCCTCTGCATGAACGATGTGTGATGCAGAGAACAAGATGAAAAGTGCCATGGCTGATGCGAGTAATGTTTTCATGAGGTTCGCTTCCATTTTGACAAGAAGGCATTGCGATTGAAGAAAAACCATCCTCGGCCCGCGCTGCGTGGTGAGCGCAGCAACAGGTAAGCTGCCGGGATGACAAACATGGATAGCAACGGCGCGGTCAACATGCCACCCACCATCGGCGCGGCGATGTGGCTCATGATTTCAGAGCCCGTACCGTTTCCCCACATGATGGGCATGAGACCGGCTAGAATCACAGCCACGGTCATGGCCTTGGGCCGCACGCGCAGCACAGCGCCATCGCGAATGGCCTCTTCGAGCAATTCGCGCGTCAACGGGGCACCCGAGTCCAGCCGCCTTGCCAGCGCCTGGCGCAGGTAGACCAGCATGACGATGCCAAACTCGGCAGCCACGCCAGCCAGGGCGATGAACCCTACCCCGGTGGCCACCGACAAATTGTAATGCAGAAGGTAGAGCAGCCAGAACCCTCCCGTCAGTGCAAATGGCAGGCACCCCATGATCAGTGCGGCTTCGTCCAGGCGCCGGAAAGTGAGGTAGAGCAAGATGAAAATGATCAGCAAGGTCGCGGGCACCACCACCCTGAGACGGTCATTGGCGCGTTTCATGTACTCGAACTGTCCGGAATACGCCACGCTCACGCCTGGCGCCACGCGTACCCCATGGGATACCGCACGGCGCAGATCCGCTACCACGGAAGCCAGATCGCGCCCACGCACATCCACATAAACCCAGCTGGCCAACCGGGCATTCTCGCTTCTTATCATGGGAGGACCGTCATCGTAGCGGAGCCAGGCCACTGTTCCCAGCGTAATCCACTGCCCTCCGGCAGTGACAATGGGCAACTGGCGTAAGGTTTCCAGTGCGTCCCGCTCGTCGCGCGGATAGCGCACATTGATGGGATAGCGGGCCGTGCCCGACACCGTTTCTCCCACTGCAGCACCTCCAATCAACGAGGTCACCACCGTCTGCACGTCACTGATGTTGAGGCCGTAACGCGCTGCTGCAACGCGATCGACGTCCACCGTAATATACCGCCCACCAGAGAGCCTTTCTGCAAAGGCGGAAGAAACGCCGGGCACCGCTTTGGCCACTTGTTCCACAGCCAACGCAACCCGTTCAATGGTGGCGAGGTCTGTCCCCGATATTTTTACCCCGATGGGGCTCTTGATGCCGGTGGCGAGCATGTCGATGCGGTTGCGAATGGGGGGGATCCAGATATTGGACAGGCCGGGCACCCGCACGACGCGGTCCAGTTCTGCCACCAGGGCTTCTGGTGTCAACCCGGGGCGCCATTGGTTCCTGGGCTTGAACTGGATCGTGGTTTCAAACATTTCCATCGGGGCAGGATCCGTGGCCGTTTCTGCCCTCCCGGCTTTACCAAAGACGCGAGCCACTTCAGGCACGGTCTTGATGAGCCGATCTGTTTGCTGCAGAAGTTCGGCCGCCTTGGCCGCTGACAAGCCCGGCAATGCCGATGGCATATAGAGTAGATCGCCTTCATCCAGCGGCGGCATGAATTCCCCTCCCAGCCTCATGACTGGCCAGAGCGTCGTGACCAGGAGCGCCAGGGCAATCAACAGGGTCTTTCCTGGATGCTTTAGAGCCCGTTCCAGCAACGGGCGATACACGGCAATCAGCCAGCGGCTGAGCGGGTTGGCCTGCTCGCTGGGAATTCGCCCGCGAATCCAGTAACCCATCA
>DAIBBI010000007.1:0-65863 GCA_027442615.1 Ferrovaceae bacterium
TTATCTGGCGCATCATCCTCACCACCGGCACCGGCCTCATCTTTGCCTTCCTGGTGGCGCGCCAGGCCTATGCTTCGGCGCTCCTGCCGCCGCTCTTCATCATCATGTCCTTTGCCTGGGGACTCGCCATTTTCCTGATCGTGCAGTTCGCCATGTTCAGCTGGAACGAACTGCAGCTCAATCCGGCCATCCAGAAGCGCCTCAAGAACCTGCTGGGCATCTTCGTGATCTCGGTGTTGTATCTGGTGGCCACCTATCACCTCACCAACCTGTACTACTCCCGGCAGGTGGCCTTCGAGCGCTTCATCCTTTCGCAGGGAGGCCTTTTTGCCGCATTGTTCTGGGGTGGGTATGTGGTGCTGGGCAGCGTGGCGCCACTGCTACTGATTTTCCTGCCCGGTCTGGGTCAGGCCCGCTGCGTCCTGCTGGCCTCTGTGCTGGTGCTGGTGGGCGCGTTTTCGCTGCTCTATGTATTCATCATCGGCGGGCAGGCGTTTCCGCTGCTGATCATTCCTGGATATACCGTACACAGCAGTTTTGGCGACGGGCAGGTGGCCAGTTATGTGCCCAGCGTATTTGAGTGGGCCCTTGGGGCGGGGGGCATCGGTGTGGCCTTTTTGATCGTCACGGTGGGAGTGCGTATCCTCAATTTCCTGCCTCATGACGATCCCCGCCAACCCATGGAGGGCAACTGATCTGATGCATCGCATGCTGGTTTCGGCCGCCCATAAATCATCCGGCAAGACCACCATCAGCGTTGGCCTGTGCGCCGCATTCCGGGCTCGTGGCCTCACGGTCCAACCCTTCAAGAAGGGCCCGGACTACATCGACCCCCTCTGGCTATCGCAGGCCAGCGGTCACGCCTGCCGCAACCTGGACCTCTATCTCATGCGGCCCGACGAGATCGAGGACATCTTCCAGCGCCATTCGTCCGGCATGGACGTGAGTCTGGTGGAGGGCAACAAGGGACTCTACGATGGCCTGGCACTGGATGGCAGCAACAGCAACGCAGCTCTGGCCAAGCTGCTGAATCTTCCGGTGGTGCTGGTGATCGATGCCCGTGGCATGACGCGCGGCATTGCACCCCTCATCCTGGGGTATCAGGCCTTCGATCGCGACATCCGCATCGCGGGGGTCATCCTCAATCAATTGGGAGGCAGCCGTCACGAGTCCAAGTTGCGTGCCGTGGTGGAGCATTACACCGATGTGCCGGTACTGGGCGCCGTGCATCACGACCCTGGTCTGTTCGTGCAGGAGCGGCATCTGGGATTGATTCCGGGCAACGAAGTGGCACAGTCCTCGGCCATGATTGACGCCATGGGACGGCGTATGGCCTCCCAGGTGGATATGGAGCATCTGCTGGAGGCGACCAGATCGGAAGATAGACTGGGGACAGACCCCGCGGGGTCTGCCCCCAGTCTATCTTCCGATTTTCCCAGTCCGGTGCGCATCGCCGTGGCACGCGACCGTGCCTTCGGCTTTTACTATGCCGACGACCTCGATGCCCTCGAGGCGGCCGGGGCCACACTCGTGCCCTTTGATACCCTATCCGATGCGCGCCTGCCTGAAGTGGATGGCCTCTACATCGGCGGTGGCTTCCCGGAAATGTTCGCTCCAGGGCTTGCGACCAACGTCGCACTGCGCGAGGACCTGCGGCGCGTGCTCGCTGCGGGGCTGCCCGCTTACGCAGAATGTGGCGGATTGATGTATTTGTCGCGAACGCTCACCGTGGCGGGCCATGCCTATCCCATGGTAGGCGCCATTCCTGGGGATGTGGTGATGCACGAACGCCCCGTGGGGCGAGGCTATGTGCATTTGTCGGAGCGCCCAGGACACCCCTGGCCGCGACCACGCCCCCGCGCCCAGGAAATTCGGGCGCACGAATTCCATTATTCCAGCCTGGACAACCTGCCCGCCAACGCGCAATTCGCATTTGAAGTAAAGCGGGGCCACGGCATTGACGGACATCACGACGGCATTCTGGTCCACAACCTCCTGGCGTCCTACACCCATTTGCGCACTATCGGTTCCTGTTACTGGGCAACCCGCTTCGTGGCCTTCGTACGCCAGCACCGGCAACAACGAATCGCCGCACTGCAGGAAACCCTCGGCGCGCTACAATGACATGATGGAACATTCTTTTGCATCGTATATCCAGATTCTGGGCAAGGGACGGCGTGGGGCGCGCGATCTGACGCGGGAAGAGGCGCGCGAAGCCATGGCCTTGATTCTTTCGGGAGCCGTGGAACCCGTGCAGCTGGGTGCGTTTTTGATGCTGATGCGCGTCAAGGAAGAAACCGCGGCGGAACTGGCGGGTTTTGTCGAAGCTGCTCGCGCATCGTTCTCCAGTCCTCCCCACCAGTTGACGGCGGATCTGGATTGGGCCAGTTACGCAGGCAAGCGACGCCAGTTGCCCTGGCATGTACTGGCAGCCCTGTTGCTGGCCAGTCACGGCAGCCGGGTGTTGATGCATGGCGTGGATGGCGGAACGGCCGGTCGGGTTTATGTTCCCCAGGCCCTTGCCGCGCTAGGGCTTGCACCTGCCAGGTCCCCGGCGGACGCGTCTCAGCAGCTGGAGCGACACCACTTTGCCTATTTGCCACTGGAATCCTTCAGTCCCGTGCTGCAAGGCATGCTCGATCTCAAATCCGTGCTGGGGCTGCGCTCACCGGTACATACCCTGGTGCGCATGCTCAACCCCTTTGCTGCCCAGGCGTCCCTGATTGGCATCTTTCATCCGGGCTACGACGACACGCACCAGCAGGCCGCTGCTTTGCTGGGGGACGCCGGTCTGGCCGTATTCAAGGGTGAGGGGGGCGACCCCGAACGCAATCCAGACAGCTCCTGCAGCGTCAGATTATTGCGCCAAGGCCACATGCAAACCCAGGAGTGGCCGGCCCTGTTTGGCCAGAGGCACCTGCGCGACGACGTTCTGGATTGCAACCGGCTGCGTCGCCTCTGGTGCGACGAGGAAGAAGATGAATACGGCTCGGCTGCCGTAATTGGTACCGTGGCCATTGCCCTGACTGCCCAGGGGCGCGCGTCCGATCCCGAGCAGGCCATGCAGCAGGCAGCGCACCTTTGGCACATCCGCAATCGGCGTTTTATTGAAGGCATCGCGTACTGAACATGCAAACCTCCAAGACCGGCGAAGTATATCTGGTGGGTGCAGGTCCCGGTGATCCCGACCTTCTCACCCTGCGCGCCTTGCGCCTGATGCAGCAGGCCGATGTGGTGTTGTATGACAACCTGGTGTCCAAGCCGGTTCTGGCGTTGATTCCGGAGGGGGCCCAGCAGATCTTTGTGGGCAAGAGACGCGGCAACCACGCCTTGCCGCAGGAGCAGATCAACGATCTACTGGTGCGGCTTGCCCAGGAGGGACATCGGGTGTTGCGCTTGAAAGGCGGCGACCCATTTATATTCGGGCGCGGGGGCGAGGAAATTGAAAAGCTGGCACGTCATCATATTCGCTTTCAGGTGGTGCCGGGCATCACCGCCGCTTCAGGTGTTGCTGCCTATGCTGGCATTCCATTGACTCATCGCGACCATGCGCAATCCTGCGTGTTCGTCACGGGCCATCTCAAGGATGGCAGCATGGATCTGGATTGGGAACTTCTGGCCCGGCCCGGACAGACCGTAGTGGTTTACATGGGGTTGCAGGGGCTCGACATCCTGTGTCAACAACTGGTCATGCATGGCCTTGCTGCCGATACGCCGGCAGCCATCGTGCAGCAAGGCACCACACAGCGCCAGCGCGTGGTGACCGGAACACTGCTCAGCTTGCCGGAGTTGGCGCGGCAAGCCCGGTTGCAGGCGCCCACCCTGATCATCGTGGGTGGGGTGGTCATGCTGCATCAAACGCTCAAGTGGTTTGTTTCCGAAGCGCAGCCAGCAGGCTGAGGGTTACATCTGGGGCGGGTTGCAGAACTGCTCCTGAAGCGCATTGATGATGGCGACGGATTCGGGACTGGCAATGCTGTAATAGATATGTTTACCTTCCCGGCGCGTCCTCACCAGCCCTTCCTCGCGCAGCACGCCCAGTTGCTGGGATAGCGTGGGCTGGCGGATGTCCAGCGATGACTCCAGATCGCTCACGCAGGCTTCACCCCCGGCAAGGCGGCACAACAGGACCAGCCGGTCCGGATTGGCCAGGACCTTGAGCAGGCCGCAGGCGCGATCTGCAGACGCATGCATCGCATCAAAATCCAGTTTTTTTTCAGAAGGTGGCGTCTTCACGGCATCCATTCACCAAGAAACCAGTTGACACTATACCATAAAACAATATATAAAGAAACATAATGTAATTTGCTAAAATGTATTACTGGCAAATTTGTAACGGACAGGGGTTATATTAGTGCAATGGGTCTCATTGCCGGGCCTCCCGAAGTCCGGAACCAATGGAGAATGCAATGAAATCTCGACAGGTCTGGGTCTCGTACACGATTTTCGGCATTGTGCTTGGATGGGGCCTCGTGTCGCAATCCGCCCTGGCGGTGGAAGCAGGTCCGGTACCCGTTGCGGCCAGCCCGATCAGCCAGCTCGCAAGTTTTGATGCCGTGGTCGAGGCGGAGCGCCAGACCGTCTTGGCAGCACAGGTCTCCGGTGCAGTGGTGGAGATCTCCGTCAAGGCAGGGGATCGTGTCCGGGCGGGGCAGACCCTGCTGCGCATGGATGCACAGGCCGCCAACCAATCCGCAGCCGTGAGCGAAGCGCAGGTGCAATCTGCACGCGCTGCGTTGGCCGTGGCCAGCAGGGATTACGAGCGGCAAAAGCAGTTGTTTGCCCAGGATTACATCAGCCAGGCGGCTCTGGAGCGGGCCGAAGCCCGCTTCAAGGCCGCTGAGGCTGAAACCAACGCCCAACTGTCCCAGGCTGCAGCAGCGCGAACCCAGGCGGGTTACTACACCTTGCGCGCGCCCTATGCTGGCATGGTCGCTGAGGTGCCTGTCATGCCGGGAGACATGGCCATGCCGGGTCGCCCCCTCCTGGTGCTCTACGATCCCGCCGGGTTGCGGGTGACGGCTGCAATACCGCAAGGGTCCATCCAGCCGGGATGGTCTGCTGCTTCGGTAAAAGTGGAGTTGCCAGGGCAACCGGCCGAGCGCCAATGGGTCACGCCAGCCTATCTCAAAGTGCTGCCCACCGTGGATCCGGCAACGCATACGGTGCAGATACGCCTGGGATTGCCCGCGTCCACTACCGGTATCGCGCCGGGCATGTTTGCCCGTGCATGGCTGCCCGCTGGTGAAAAAACAGCTGTTCCCATTCAGGTCCCTCTTACCGCCGTGGTGCGTCGCGCCGAAATGACCGGTCTCTATGTGCTGGATGCGCAGGGGCGCCCGTTGCTGCGTCAGGTGCGCCTGGGGAGAGTCATCAACGATCAGGTCGAGGTATTGAGCGGTCTTAACGCCAACGAGCAGGTGGCGCCCGATGCCCAGGCAGCCCTGACAACGGCGCACTGAGAGGCCACATGAGTAAACCCATGGGAATTTCCGGGCGCATTGCCTCATTCTTTCAGAGCGCCCAGATTACACCACTGCTGGCACTGGTTGCCTTCTTGCTGGGCGCATTTGCGGTGCTCGTGACACCTCGCGAGGAAGAGCCCCAGATCAACGTCACCATGGCCAATGTGCTGATTCCCTTTCCGGGCGCATCGGCGCGCGATGTGGAACAGATGGTGGCAGCGCCTGCAGAGCAGGTGCTTTCGCAGATCCAGGGTATCGAGCACGTGATGTCGGTGTCCCGACCGGGGTTTGCAGTCATCACCGTCCAGTACAAGGTGGGTGTGCCGCGTATCGAGGCGCTGGTGCGCCTGTACGATACCGTCAATGCCAAT
The DNA here is from genome assembly GCA_027442615.1 of Ferrovaceae bacterium. Taxonomy (GTDB): domain Bacteria; phylum Pseudomonadota; class Gammaproteobacteria; order Burkholderiales; family Ferrovaceae; genus JAJZRV01. Next base: position 5,837 of record DAIBBI010000007.1, read on the forward strand.
GCGGACTGGCTGCCTCATGGGCTGGGCGCATTGCAGCCCATCATCAAGCCCAAGGGCATCGACGACGTGCCCATCGTAACCCTCACCCTTTACAGCAAGGATCCACAAACTGGCGCCTACGATCTGGAACGGGTGGCCCACAGTATCGAATCGGATTTGAAACGCGTGCGGGGTACGCGCGAAGTGACGACCCTGGGCGGAACCGGGCGTGCGGTTCGAGTGGAGATCGACCCGGCGCGCCTCAACAGCACCGGAATCAGCCTCGCGCAACTGCGCGCCGCCTTGCAATCCGCCAACATGGGATTGCCCTTGGGCGACTTGTTGAAGCGTAACCAGGCCATCGCGCTGGAATCGGGCGACTATCTCAAGAATGCCCGCGACGTGAGCGAGCTGGTGGTAGGCGTGCAGGGTGGACGCCCGATCTACCTGCGTGAAGTGGCCCATGTGGAGAACGGGCCTCTCATTCCCAGCCGCTATGTATGGTACGGCGAACCTGGCAAGACGGGAGCCGCCGAATATCCGGCAGTCACGCTTGCCATTACCAAAAAACCTGGCGAAAACGCCATCGATGTGGCCAACGCCGTCATGCAGCGCGTGCAAACCCTGAAGAACACCGTCATTCCCGCAGACGTGCAGGTGGCCGAGACGCGCAATTACGGCGAAACGGCCAACGACAAGGCCAAAAAACTGATCCAGAAGCTTCTCTTTGCCACCGCTTCAGTGGTGGCTCTGGTCTTCATTGCGCTGGGTCGACGCGAAGCGGCCATCGTGGGTACTGCCGTGGTCTTGACCCTCACCGTCACGCTGTTTGCGTCCTGGGCCTGGGGCTTTACCCTCAATCGGGTATCGCTCTTCGCGCTGATCTTTTCCATCGGGATCCTGGTGGACGATGCCATCGTGGTGGTGGAAAACATTCACCGGCACCAGCAGCTGTTCCCGGGAAAATCCCTGCGCGAGATTATTCCAGGCGCGGTAGACGAGGTGGGTGGACCCACCATCCTGGCAACGCTCACCGTGATCGCGGCCCTGCTGCCCATGGCCTTCGTCACCGGGCTGATGGGGCCCTACATGAGCCCCATCCCCATCAATGCCAGCATGGGCATGTTGCTCTCGCTCACCATCGCCTTCGTGGTCACGCCCTGGCTGGCACGCCTGTGGATGAAGTCCTCCCACGCGGGTGGCCACGGCGAGAGCGCGGCACCCAGCGGCATGGCGGCGCGCATCACGCCCTGGTTTCAACGCATTTTCACTCCGCTGCTCGACGAGCACCGCGGCGCGCGCAACCGGCGTCTGATGGGCTTGGGCATCGCCGGCCTGATCATGCTGTCCATGCTGTTGCCGGCCACGGGGCTGGTACTTCTCAAGATGCTGCCCTTCGACAACAAGTCGGAATTCCAGGTGGTGGTGGACATGCCTGCTGGCACGCCTTTGGAGCAAACCGCCGCTGTGCTGCACGAGATGGGCGCCTTTCTTGCCACGGTGCCAGAAGTCACCGATTACCAGGCCTATGCCGGAACAGCCGCGCCCATCAATTTCAACGGCCTGGTGCGCCAGTATTACCTGCGTGCCGGCGGCGAGGTGGGTGACATCCAGGTCAATCTGGTGGACAAGCACCATCGCAAGGAGCAAAGCCACGCCATCGCAACCCGGGTGCGTCCGGCGCTGCAGACCATCGGCAAGCGCTTCGGGGCCAACGTCAAGGTGATCGAAGTGCCCCCCGGTCCTCCGGTGCTCTCACCCATCGTGGCTGAAATCTACGGACCCGATGCGGCAGGACGTCGTCAGGTGGCCAAGGCGGTGAGGGCGGTGTTCGAGAAGACGGCGGGCGTGGTGGACGTGGATGACAGCAGCATTGCCGAGGCTCCCAAAAAGATGCTGCGCGTGGACCGCCGCAAGGCGGCACTGCTCGGCATTTCGCAGCAGACCATCGCCACGACGCTGCAGACCGCGCTGTCAGGCGAAGCGGTGACCTGGCTGCATGACCAGACCAAGTATCCCGCTTCGGCCTGGGTGCAGCTGCCAGGCCACTTGCAGGGTGATCTCAATGCCCTGCTGCAATTGGGTGTGCGCGGCGCGCAGGGGCAACTCGTTCCGCTGCGCGAGCTGGTGACCCTGTCCGACACGGTGCGCGAGCAGCCGGTGTACCACAAGGATTTGCTGCCAGTAAATTTCGTGGTGGGTGACATGGCAGGCAAGGTGGACAGCCCGCTCTACGGCATGTTTGCCATGCGCCATGACATCACCGCCATCAAGACCCCTGGCGGGGGCACGCTCACTGATTATTTCATCAGCCAACCGGAAGACCCCTACCGCGGATACTCGCTCAAGTGGGACGGAGAATGGCAGGTTACCTACGAGACCTTTCGCGACATGGGGGCGGCCTATGCGGTGGGCCTCGTGCTGATCTATCTGCTGGTGGTGGCGCAGTTCGGTTCCTACCTGACCCCGCTCATCATCATGGCGCCCATTCCGCTGACCATCATCGGGGTCATGCCCGGGCATGCGCTGCTAGGCTCGCAATACACTGCCACCAGCATGATCGGCATGATCGCCCTGGCCGGGATCATCGTGCGCAACTCCATCCTGCTGGTGGATTTCATCAACCTTCAGGTCAGGCAGGGCGTTCCGTTCAAGGAAGCCATCGTGCATTCGGCCATCACTCGCGCCCAGCCCATCGTACTGACGGGGCTCGCGGCCATGCTGGGCGCCTTCTTCATCCTGGACGATCCCATTTTCAACGGCCTGGCCATCTCGCTGATCTTTGGCATTTTCGTCTCCACCCTGCTGACCTTGGTGGTGATTCCCACCCTGTATTACGCGGCCTATCGACGCCGATATTCGTCCAATCAACCTTCACAAGGAGAACCATCATGAAATCCTGGCAACTGGTGCGTGTTATCGCGGGGTCCTTTATACTGATTTCTCTCGCCTTTGGCGTGCCGGGTAGCCCCCTGTTCCTCAGCCAGTGGTGGCTGGCCTTTACGGCATTCATCGGCCTCAATTTGCTGCAAAGCGGCCTTACTCACTGGTGTCTGATGGAAACTCTGTTGCGCAAATTGGGTTTGCCTGCCGGATGCTGATGACCATGGTCAAACGCAAGGCGTCCCTGATCTCACGGTGGCTTCTGCTGGCTGCCGTGGGGGCATTGCCCGCATCGTTTGCGCAGGCTGCCGATCTCATGCAGGCCTGGCAGGCCGCGCAGCAACACGACCTGGATTATGTGGCGGCCGAGACGGCACATGAGGCAGGGCAGGCGCGGCGTGATCAATCCAATGCGTTGTGGCGACCCACCTTGCAGGCCACTGGAACCACCGGTCGTATGACCAACGACACCCAGACCCAGGGCGCACAGTTTTATGCGCCGGGTTTTCCTCTCACCAACAATGCGGTATTCAACACATCCATCAACAACGGCACGCTGGATCGCTGGGCACTCTCGGCGCGCCAGCCCCTCATCAACCGTGAGCGCCTGGCCCAAAGTCGGCAGTTGGACATCAATGCTGAGGTGTCCGAGCTGGAATGGCAAAACGCCCGTCAGGAACTGATGCTGCATACCGCGCAACGGTACTTTGACGTGGCCATGGCACAGGAGGCGCTCCGGGTGGCGCGCCGTCAGGAGCAGTCCGTTGAGAAGGCCCTGGGCGAAGTCAAGGCGCGTTACCAGATGGGTGATGTGCCCATTACCGACACGCACGAAGCAGCAGCCCGGATGGAAGCCATTCGCGCCCAGATACTGGCTGCAGAAACAGATTTGCAACTCAAGCAGGCGGCCTTGTCCGATGCCACGGGCCTGCCCATGGACAGGATCGAGGCACTGCAACCCACCAAGGGCGATTTGCCTTTGCCAGGCGCTTCGCTTGAGCAGTGGACCAGCGATGCGTCTGCCGGCAACCCTGGATTGCGCACGCAATTATTGCGGGTGGATGTGGCGCGTGAAGAATCGGCGCGCTATAGCGCCCTGGCATCCCCTTCGCTTGACCTGGTGGGCGAGGTGACCCGCGATCATCTGTCAGGCAGTGGAGATTATGGTGCCGCCAACAACGTCATGCATACCACGCTGGTGGGCTTGCAACTCACCATTCCCATCTATACAGGGGGCATGCGCAGTGCGCGCCACGACGAGACGCAACGCCTGGCAGACAAGGCGCTCACCGATTCTGATCGAGCCCGTCAACAAGTGGCCCTGCAAACCCGGGCGGCCTGGTTGGGTCTTACGGCCGGGGCGGGCCGCGTCAATGCGCTGGCGGCGGCCCTGAAAGCCAGCCAGTCGCGTCTGGACGCCACCCGGTTGGGCCATAAGATGGGCGACCGCAGCACCCTTGATCTGCTCAACGCTGAAAGCGATGCGGCCAATGCGCGTCTGACCTGGTTGCAGGCGCGCGTGGCAGTCGTGATGAATCGGCTGCAGCTTGCCGCCCTGGCCGGTAAACTGGAAGAAACGCAATTGCGTGACATCAACCTGCTCCTGGAACCGGCGGTTGATGAGGTAAACCCACCCAGCAGCAAACCATAACGGAGGATAAGGATCATGGCTCATATCGTCATACTTGGAGCAGGAACGGGTGGCATGCCCGCAGCCTATGAACTGCGTCAAAAGCTGGATTCGTCCCATCGAATTACAGTGGTCAATGCGGTGGACTATTTTCAGTTTGTTCCGTCAAATCCCTGGCTGGCCGTGGGCTGGCGTACACGGGAAGCCATTACCTTTCCCATTCGGCCCTATCTTGCCAAAAAGGGTATCAACTTCGTGGCCCAGCCGGTTAGCCGCATCGATGCGGAAGGCAACGCGTTGGATTTTGCCGACGGTAGCCGCGTCACCTACGACTATCTTGTCATTGCCACGGGTCCCAAGCTGGCCTTCGAGGAAGTGGCGGGAGGGGGGCCCACGGGGCATACCCATTCCATTTGCACCGTGGACCATGCCGAGCAGACATACCAGGCCTACCAGGAACTGCTGCATGAGCCAGGCCCCGTCATCATCGGCGCATTTCCGGCGGCCTCTTGTTTTGGCCCGGCCTATGAATTTTCCTTCATCGTCAATCGCGATCTGCGCAACCGCAAGATTCGCAACAAGATTCCCATGACCTACGTCACCAGCGAGCCTTATATCGGACACTTGGGGCTTGGCGGGGTGGGGGATTCCAAGTCCATGCTGGAAAGCGAGTTTCGCAACAACGACATCAAGTGGATCACCAATGCCAAGGTCACCAAGGTGGAACCGGGCAAGATGTTCGTCACCGAACTCGACGACCTTGGCAACGTCAAGAAAGAGCATGAACTGCCCTTCAAATTCAGCATGATGCTGCCCGCCTTCAAGGGCGTGGATCCGGTCGCTGCGGTGGAAGGCCTGTGCAATCCGCGCGGATTCGTAATCGTGGACGAATATCAGCGCAGCAAGAAGTTCCGTAACATCTTCTCGGCTGGCGTCTGCGTGGCCATTCCTCCGGTGGAAACCACGCCGGTGGCCACGGGCACCCCAAAAACTGGCTACATGATCGAGTCCATGGTCACGGCCATCGTCCATAACATCTGGGCCGACATCAACAACCAGCCTGCAGACAGCAAGGGTACCTGGAACGCATTCTGCCTGGCTGACATGGGCAATACCGGTGCCGCCTTCGTCGCGCTGCCGCAGATTCCGCCTCGCAACGTCAACTGGTTCAAGAAAGCGCGCTGGGTCCATTGGGCCAAGGTCGCCTTCGAGAAATATTTCATCTACAAAATGAAGCAGGGTCATTCCGAACCCATCTACGAAAAGCATGTGCTGCGCTGGATGGGAATTGAACGCCTGCAGGAAAAACGCTAAGGGAGCATCGATTCATGGGGTTGTTTTCACATTTCATGGCGGCAGTCAGCAACAAGGACTCCGCCGAACTTCCGGCCAACGCCCGGTTGATTGACGTGCGTTCTCACGCAGAGTTCGTTACGGGCCATGTGGACGGGGCCTTCAATCTGCCGCTTGATCGTTTCAATCACGAAATCCAGCGCGTGGTGCCCGACAAGGCAACTCCAGTCATTCTGTATTGCCGTTCCGGAGCGCGCTCCGGCCATGCGCTGTCTGTCATGCGCCAGCTGGGCTACCAGCAGGCCTTCAACGGCGGCAGCGTGGGGGCGCTTGCCATGCGGCTTTCCAGGGATATCCGGCGCGGTACCTGAGATCATGCTACGGCGAATGTTTCATTCGAAACTGACGCGCGAACTCACCTTCGTGGTGATCCTGAAGGTGTTGTTACTCGCGATGATCTGGTGGGGCTTTGTACGCGGCCACCGGGTTTCTGTGGATGAGGCCGGAATGGCGGCAGCATTGCGGCTTAACGAGACTCAATCTGTAAACTCCGGAGGTGATCATCATGATCAGTGAACAGCTGGTGGATCTGTCGCGACTGCAGTTTGCCGTGACGGCCCTGTACCATTTCCTGTTTGTCCCCCTGACGCTTGGTATGGTCTGGATTCTCGTGGTCATGGAAAGCGTCTATGTCATGACCGGTAAGGCGGTCTACAAGGACATGACCCGCTTCTGGGGCAAGCTTTTCGGCATCAACTTTGCCCTCGGGGTGACCACGGGCATCACCATGGAATTCCAGTTTGGCACCAACTGGGCTTACTACTCACACTATGTGGGCGACATCTTCGGTGCCCCGCTTGCCATCGAAGGGCTGATGGCTTTCTTCCTGGAATCCACTTTCATCGGCCTGTTTTTCTTTGGCTGGGATCGTCTGTCCCGGCCCAAGCACCTGATGGTCACGCTAATGATGGCGGTGGGCACCAACCTGTCGGCCCTGTGGATTCTGATTGCCAACGGCTGGATGCAAAACCCCGTGGGAGCAGAGTTCAACTACACCACCATGCGCATGGAACTGGTGGATTTTGGCGCCATGCTGCTCAATCCGGACGCCCAGGCCAAGTTTGTCCACACCGTATCCGCGGGTTATGTGACGGCCTCCACCTTCGTGCTGTCACTTTCCGCCTGGTACCTCCTGAAGGGCCAGGATGTCGAGTTTGCCAAGCGCAGTTTCCGCGTGGCCTCCGCCTTCGGGCTGGCTTCCGTGCTGTCGGTTATCGTGCTGGGTGACGAGTCGGGATACACCGTGGGCGAGGCGCAACAAACCAAGCTTGCTGCCATGGAAGCCATGTGGGAGACGGAACCCGCACCGGCCTCCTTCAACCTGATAGCCAGCCCCAATGAAGCTGCGGGCAGGAACAATTGGGCAGTGGAAATTCCCTGGGTCATGGGGCTGATCGGCACGCGTTCCACCACGCGCGAAATCCCCGGCATCCACCAGATCAAGGAGAAAAATCGCACTCGCATCCTGTCCGGGATGGAGGCCGTTCAGTCGCTCGAACGACTGCGCAAAGATCCCCAGGATGCCGTCGCCAAGACGAGCTTTGAAGCGCATAAGGCCGACCTGGGCTTTGGCCTCCTGCTCAAAAAATACGTGACCAGGATGGACGAGGTCACTCCCATCATCCTGCAGAAGGCCGTGGATGATACCGTGCCGCGCGTGGCTCCCATGTTCTGGAGCTTCCGCCTGATGGTGGGGTTGGGCGCCTTGTTGCTGGGGTTGTTCGTCACCGCCTTCATCGGCACCTTGCGTTCTCGTTGCGAGGACATGCGCTGGCTGCTCAAGTGGGCCCTGTGGATGTTGCCGGCCCCCTGGCTGGCCTGCGAGTTGGGCTGGTTCGTGGCGGAATATGGTCGTCAGCCCTGGACCATTTACGGGGTTTTGCCCACGCATCTGTCGGTGTCCACGCTGACCCCGGGAAGCTTGTACGGATCGCTGGCAGGGTTCGTGGGGTTTTACACGCTGCTGTTGGTGGTGGAAATGTATCTGATGGTCAAGTTTGCACGGCTGGGTCCAGGCAGTTTAGGAACGGGCCGCTATCTCAACGAACCGGCAACGACCCACTAGGCCGCTGCATAACCTGACGAGGAAAGCGATCATGCTGGATTATCCAACACTCAAGATCATCTGGTGGCTCCTGGTAGGCGTATTGCTGGTGGGATTTGCAATCATGGACGGCCACGACATGGGGGTGGGCACCTTGCTGCCCTTTGTGGGACGTAACGACGTGGAACGGCGGGTGGTCATCAACACGGTGGGCCCGCACTGGGACGGCAACCAGGTCTGGTTCATCACGGGTGGTGGCGCCATTTTTGCGGCCTGGCCGCTGGTGTATGCCACGGCCTTTTCAGGATTCTACTGGGCCATGCTGGCTGTGTTGTGGGCGCTGTTTTTCAGGCCCGTGGGTTTTGACTATCGCAGCAAAATTCACGATGCCACTTGGCGCAGTACCTGGGACTGGGGCCTGTTCATCGGTGGGGCCGTGCCGCCGCTGATTTTTGGCGTGGCTTTTGGCAACCTGCTGCAAGGGGTACCCTTCGGGTTCGACGACAATCTGGTCTCCACCTACACCGGTTCGTTCTGGCAACTGCTCAACCCCTTTGCATTGCTGGCGGGGGTGGTCAGTTCTGCCATGATCACCTTTCACGGGGCCGTGTATCTGGCCCACCGCACCGAAGGGGTCATTCAGCAGCGTGCCCAACGGGCTGCACTATGGGCCGGTATCCTGATGCTGGTGGCATTCAGCGCTGCAGGGTTGTGGCTTGCCAAGGGCATTCCGGGCTACGTCATCACCTCGCTGGTGGACCCTGCGGCCTTGTCCAATCCCTTGGCCAAGACCGTGGCACGCGAGGGCGGCGCATGGTTCGCCAACTACCACAAGGCGCCGCTGACCATGGCGGTGCCGGCCCTGGCCTATGTGGGGGGCCTGCTGGCCATGGCGCTGTTGTCCCACGGCCGCACCGGCTGGGCTTTCGTGGCTTCATCAGTGGCGATTTCGGGCATCATAGGCACCGCCGGAGTCGCCATGTTTCCGTTCGTCATGCCGTCCTCCTCCATGCCCAACGCCAGCCTGACGGTGTGGGACAGCGTGTCGAGCCGGGGCACGCTGGGCATCATGCTGGTGGCCACCCTGATCTTCATGCCCCTCATCATCTTCTACACCGCGTGGGCCTACCGGGTCATGGCGGGCAAGGTTACGGCAGCCTATGTGCAAAAAAACGATCATTCGGCCTATTGAGACCAACCTAGTCAGAAGGAGCGCGAGATGTGGTACTTTTCTTGGGTGTTAGGAATTGGGTTTGCCGTGTTGTTGGCGATCCTCAATGCCATGTGGGGTGAAAACCAGGCTGCACGGACACAAAACGGACAGACTGACAACGATTGATAACTCTGGAGAGCGCATCATGGAAAAAAACGTGGGCAGCATCGATCGGGTACTGCGTGTGATGGTGGGAGCGGCACTCATGGCCGCGGCGGCAACGGGAAAGATTGGCGGATGGGGCTGGATTGGCGTGCTGCCCCTGCTGACGGGGTTATTTGGCTTTTGCGGCGCCTACAAGCTGTTCGGGCTCTCCACCTGCCCGCTCAAGAAGTCCTGAGTCGTTTACACAAAGCGGGCGATGAAGGCCCGCTCCAGTCCCGCTGGCAGTGGCATGCATACTTCATGGCCGCTGCCAGGGGCCACTTTCACAGGAGTGCCTTCCCGATTCAAAAGCGTCTCCAGGCGGATTTCCAGGTTTCCGCCAGGATGGATCACCTCGAGGCGGTCGCCTAGGCCGAAACGGTTTTTGACGGCGATGCGGGCCATGCCATCGGCCTCATAGCCCAGCACGTCACCCACATACAGACTGCGTTCCGATTCAGAATGGCCGCGCAGGTAATTCTGATAATCCTGATCGGGATGGCGCTCGTAAAATCCTGCTGTGTAGCCTCGATTGGCAAGTCCCTCGAGTGCGCCCAACAGGCGTGGATCCAGCGGCCTGCCGGCGACGGCGTCGTCGATGGCCTGGCGATAGGACTGGCAGGTGCGCGCCACATAATAGGCCGACTTGGTACGACCCTCGATCTTGAGGGAGTCCACCCCCATGGCCACCAATTGCTGCACATGCTCGATGGCGCGCAGGTCTTTTGAATTGAGGATATAGGTGCCGTGCTCGTCTTCCTCGATGGGCATGAGCTGTCCGGGGCGCATCGCCTCTTCCAGAAGGTAAACATCCCCAGTGGCGTTTTCTCTCGCCGGTTTGAGCTTGTAGTCCCAGCGGCATGAATTGGTACAGGTGCCCTGATTGGGGTCGCGATGATTGAAATAGCCTGATAGCAGACAACGGCCGGAATAAGCGATGCACAGGGCACCGTGGACAAACACCTCCAGTTCCATCTCTGGACATTCTTGGCGAATCTCGGCGACCTCATTGAGCGACAGCTCGCGCGACAGGATGACGCGCGAAATCCCCATCTGCTTCCAGAAGCGGATGGCGGCATAGTTGACGGTATTGGCCTGGACCGACAGATGAATCGGCATGTCCGGCCAGGTTTCCCGCACCATCATGATCAACCCGGGGTCGGCCATGATCAGGGCATCAGGCTGGAGTGCCACCACCGGCGCCATGTCGGCAAGATAGGTTCTGACCTTGGCGTTATGGGGCAGGATGTTGCTGACCAGGTAAAATTGTTTGCCAAGCGCGTGCGCGCGCGCGATTCCTGTCGCCAGATTATCAAGCTTGCCGAAATCGTTGTTGCGCACGCGCAGGCTATAACGCGGCTGTCCTGCATAGATGGCGTCGGCGCCAAAGCGAAAAGCGGTCTCCAGCATTTCCAGCGAGCCCACGGGGGCAAGCAGTTCAGTGTGGCGTGCGTCAGTGGCCATGGGTCAGGTAGGTCATGAGTTGCTGAGGTTGGTCAATGGAGCCCAGGGCGTGCCACTCTTCCGGTGGGCGGCCTGCCCCGAGGTAGCCATAGCGGGCAATCACGCCGCCCATCCCGGCGGCCTGGGCCGCCTGCATGTCACGCTCGTCGTCCCCCACATAGATCACGCGCTCAGGGATGAGTTCCATTTCGCGTGCAGCGCCCAACAGGGGGTCGGGGTAGGGCTTGGGTTTGGCGTAGGTATCTCCGCTGACCACGCAGGCGGCGCGCTCGGCAAGACCCAATTGGGCCACCAGGGGGTCCGTGAAACGGGAGAGCTTGTTGGTGACGATGCCCCAGGGCAAGCCGCAGTTCTCGAGATCGGCCAGCAATTGCGGGATGCCGTCGAACAGCACCGTGTGGCGGCACAGGTTTTCCCGGTAAAGCTGCAGGAACTCGTCCCGCAGTTCCTCGAAATAGGGGTCGCCTGGCTGTATGCCAAAGCCCACGTCAAGCAGCCCACGCGCGCCCTGGGAGGCGCGCGGGCGGATGCGTTCCAGCGTCACCGGGTCGCGCCCATATCGCAGGAGCAGGGTATTGAGGGCATACCCAAGATCAGGAGCGGTATCCGCCAGGGTGCCGTCAAGGTCAAACAAAACGCCCTGGATCACGTCGGCTGGCAGCGCACCAGGTAGTTGACGCTGGTGTCCTGTCCCAAGGTGTAGGTTTTAAGCAGCGGGTTATAGCTCATGCCCTTGAGGGCCTTCACCTGCAGGCCGGCTCCGCGCGCCAGGTGAGCCAGTTCGGAGGGTTTGATGAAAAGGCCATATTCATGGGTGCCGCGAGGCAGCAGTTTCAGAATGTATTCCGCGCCGATGATGGCCATGGCATAGGATTTGAGATTGCGATTGAGGGTGGAAAAAAACACCTGACCACCGGGTTTGAGGAGGATGGCGCAGGCCTTGATGGTGCTGGCAGGGTCGGGCACATGCTCCAGGAGTTCCATGCAGGTCACTACGTCGAAACTGGCCGGGTGCTCAGTTGCCATCGCCTCGGCGCTGACCAGGCGGTAATCCACCTGGAGGCCGCTTTCCAGCAAGTGCAGCTGCGCTACGCTGAGCGATTTCTCTGCGAGGTCAATGCCCGTGACGAGCGCACCCTGGCGCGCCATGGCTTCGGCGAGAATGCCGCCGCCACAGCCCACGTCCAGAACCCGTTTGCCCTTCAGCCCCACGGAGTCATCAATCCACTCCAGGCGGAGTGGATTGATGTCGTGCAACGGTTTGAACTCGCTGTTGGGATCCCACCAGCGATGGGCCAGGGCGCTGAACTTGGCAAGTTCAGCCGGATCCTGGTTACTCTTTGTCAAACCAGATGTCCGCGCGGCGGTTCTTGGCGCGACCTTCCTTGGTCTTGTTGCTGGCCACCGGATCGAGCTCGCCATGTCCTTCGGTGTGGATCTTGGCAGCTGGAACACCCTTGCTGACCAGATAATCCTTGACGGCGTTGGCACGTCGCTCTGAGAGTTTCTGGTTGTAAGCTTTCGTACCGATGGAGTCGGTGTTGCCGACCACCTTGATGCTGGCAATCCCGACCGCGCCACCTTCAAACCGGGTGCGCTTCAGTTCACGGTCAATGGCCGCCTTACCTTCCGGCTTCACCACGGATTTGTCAAAGTCGAACAGGGCATCGGCCGAGAGGGTGATGTCCGGGGCCCGGACCACGGGTGCCGGGGCGGGCTCGGCCTTGGCGACCGGAGCGGGCGCGGGCGGGGGCGGGGGCAGCGGGGCGGGTTGGGCTACGACGGGTGCGGCCTGGCCGCACTCGGTGGTGGGTTGTGTGGAGACGTTATTGGTACCTGTTCCCCAGCATTCTCCATAATTGTTGTAGACCACCGTGCCGTTGCCGGAATGGACGATGGCGGGGTAAGTCAGGTCTGCAGCCAGGACGGCGGAGGAAAACGCCAAGCTGGAAATCGCCAGTCCCAGGCTCAGGGCCGCGGTGGATTGTTTTTGGTTCTTGTTGGGCTCAAGGGGCTTCATGTTTTTTCTCCTTACGAGGGTAACTGTCAAGGTCGGGGCAGGTTGCAAACGCTGCTTGGAGTCTGATTATAAAGGATTATGAAACGCTCTGGTTGTGTTAAGATTTCGTGATTTGATTCTTCATCAATCGGCTATTCGCTGCAGCGTAACCTATGACCCTATTCGCCAAGGAAACACTCCCCGTCAGTCTTGAAGACGAAATGCGTCGTTCCTACCTGGAATACGCCATGAGCGTCATCGTGGGACGTGCCCTGCCAGACGTTCGCGACGGTTTGAAGCCCGTGCACAGGCGTGTGCTGTATGCCATGCATGAACTGTCCAACGACTACAACAAACCCTACAAGAAGTCGGCGCGTATCGTCGGTGACGTCATCGGTAAATACCACCCCCATGGCGACACGGCGGTTTATGACGCCATCGTGCGCATGGCACAGGATTTTTCGCTGCGCTATCCTCTGGTGGACGGGCAGGGTAACTTCGGCTCGGTGGATGGCGACAATGCGGCAGCCATGCGTTATACCGAAATCCGCATGGCGCGCATCACCCACGAGCTTTTGGCTGACATCGATCGCGACACCGTAGATTTTGGTCCCAACTACGACGGATCGGAAAGCGAACCGCTGATCCTGCCGGCCAGGTTTCCCAATCTGCTGGTTAACGGTTCATCGGGTATCGCCGTAGGCATGGCCACCAACATTCCGCCCCATAACCTGGGGGAAGTGGTGGGCGCCTGCCTGGCGGTGCTGGCCAATCCGGACATCGACATTGAAGACCTAATTGCCATCATGCCGGCCCCCGACTTTCCCACGCGTGGGATCATCTACGGCACGGCTTCCGTTCGCCAAGGATATCTCACCGGACGTGGCCGGGTGCTGATGCGTTCGCGCACGCATGTGGAAGACGTGGACAAGGCAGGGGGACGCCAGGCCATCATCGTGGATGAGCTGCCCTACCAGGTCAACAAGGCCAACCTCATCATCAAGATTGCCGAACTGATACGCGAAAAACGCATTGAGGGGATTTCCGATCTGCGCGATGAGTCAGACAAGTCCGGCATGCGCATCGTCATCGAGTTGAAGCGCGGTGAACTGCCCGAGGCGGTGCTCAACAACCTGTTCAAGCAGACACAGTTGCAGGATTCCTTCGGGATGAACATGGTGGCGTTGGTGGATAACCAGCCGCGCCTGCTCAATCTCAAGCAGTTTCTTGAAGCCTTCCTGCGTCACCGGCGCGAGGTCATCACGCGGCGGACCGTTTTTGACCTTGGCAAGGCGCGTGATCGCGCCCACATCCTCGAGGGACTTGCGGTCGCCCTGTCCAACGTGGATGAAATCATTGCCCTGATCAAGGCCTCTGCGACGCGTAGCGTGGCGCGCGATGCCCTGATGGAACGGGTATGGGATTCGCCACTGGTGCGCGAGATGTTGTCCCGTTCTCCTGAAAACGCGTCTCGTCCCGCCGGGCTCCCTGCGGAGTATGGCTTGCATCCGGATGGGTATCGCCTGTCCGAAACCCAGGCCGTGGCGATTCTCGAGATGCAATTGCAGCGCCTCACCGGGCTCGAGCAGGAAAAGATCCGTGACGAATACCGCGAGGTGATGGAACGTATTGCCGATCTGCTCGACATCCTGGCCCATCCTGAGCGCATCTCCCGCATCATTGCCGAGGAGCTCACGACCATCAAGGAAACTTTCGGCGACGCCCGTCGCAGCGAAATCGTGGTTAATGCGGAGGACATCGATTACGAGGACCTCATCACGCCGGCCGAGATGGTGGTGACACTGTCTCATGGCGGCTACATCAAGGCGCAGCCCGTGGGTGATTATCGTGCCCAGCGCCGCGGCGGGCGCGGCAGGCAGGCTGCTGCCACCAAGGAGGATGATTTCATTGACCGCCTGTTCGTGGCCAACACCCACGACCATATTCTGTGCTTCTCCAGTCTGGGACGTGTGTACTGGTTGCGTGTATTCAATGTGCCGGCGGGCAGCAGCACCAGTCGTGGCAAGCCCATAGTCAACCTGATGCAACTGGAGGAAGGGGAGAAGATCAACGCAATCCTGCCGGTCAAGGAATTCGACGAGCAGCATTTTGTGTTCATGGCCACCGCGCTTGGTACGGTCAAGAAAACCCCGCTCACTGATTTCTCGCGTCCCCGCGCCGCTGGCATCATCGCCGTGGACCTTGACCCGGATGATTATCTGGTGGGTGTGGCCATTACCGACGGAAAGCACGATGTGATGTTGTTTTCTGACGAAGGCAAGGCGGTGCGATTTGCCGAGGAAGATGTGCGTCCCATGGGCCGTACGGCGCGCGGCGTGCGAGGCATGCGCCTACCGGAGGGACAGCGCGTCATTGCCATGCTGGTTGCCGAGAATGAGACCCAGTCGGTGCTGACGGCTACCGAGAACGGATTTGGCAAGCGCACGCCCATCTCCGAATACACGCGCCACGGTCGTGGTGGACAGGGCATGATTGCCATCCAGACTTCGGTGCGTAATGGTCGTGTAGTCAGTGCTGCGCTCGTCAATTCTGACGATGAACTGATGCTGATTACCACGGGCGGCGTGTTGATCCGTACGCGCGTTCAGGAAATCCGGGAAATGAGCCGGGCCACCCAGGGCGTAACCTTGATCGCCCTCGACGGAGGCGAAAAGCTGGTGTCCCTTAGTCGCATCGACGAATCGGCGTCCGAATCCGAGCCGGAACCGGATTCGGAACCTGGCAGCGCGGAGGCCTGATTTGTGAGGAGCTTCAATTTTTCGGCGGGGCCCGCCACGCTCCCCACGGAAGTCATTACCCAGGTGCAGGAAGAACTGCCGGACTGGCGCGGTACGGGCATGTCTGTCATGGAACTGAGCCACCGCAGTCCGGAGTTTGCGGGCATCCTATCCGAAACCGAACTGGATCTGCGCGACCTGCTCGCCATTCCGGAACATTATCGGGTGGTGTTCTGTCAGGAAGGGGCCAGCGCGCACTGGGACATGATTCCGCTCAACCTGCTGCAAGGCAACACCCGCGCTGATTACATCGAAACAGGTTATTGGTCTTATCGGGCCATCGAGGAAGGGCGGCGATACTGCAACGTCAATATCGCGGCCTCCAACCGTGTGGACCAATTTTGCGCCATTCCGGACCAAAGCGAGTGGCGGCTTGATCCCAAAGCGGCCTATGTGCATTACTGTTCCAATGAAACCATCGACGGCCTGGAGTTTTTCTGGGTGCCCGAAGTGGGCAAGGTGCCGCTTGTGGTGGATATGTCCTCCCACTTCCTCTCGCGCCCCATGGACATTTCGAAGTTTGGCCTGGTGTATGCCGGGGCACAGAAGAACATCGGGCCCGCAGGGCTGAGCCTTGCCATCATTCGTGATGACCTGCTCAAGCCATCGGCCCCGGGAACACCGTTCCTGATGGATTACCACAGCCAGGTGCACGCACATTCCATGCTCAATACGCCGCCCACCTTCACCATCTGGGTGGCCGGGCTGGTGTTCAAGTGGATCAAGCGGCAGGGAGGCCTCGCGGCCATGGAACGAATCAATATCGAAAAATCCCGACTGTTGTATGATTTTCTGGATGGCAGCGAGTTTTACCGTTCGCAGGTCAAGCATCTGGATCGTTCACGCATGAATGTGCCATTCCACCTGCGTGAGCCTTCTCTGGACGAGGTCTTTTTGAAGGAAGCCGACTCGCACGGGTTGCATCAGTTGCGCGGGCACCGTGTGGTGGGTGGAATGCGTGCGTCCATCTACAATGCGATGACTATGGAAGGCGTGAAAGCGCTGGTCTTGTTCATGGCAGATTTCGAGCGTCGATATGGCTGATTCAAAACCGGAAGTGTCGCTGCAGTCTCTGCGGGAGAAGATTGACCAGATTGATCTGGACGTGCTGCGCCTGCTTAACGCGCGCGCGGAGGCCGCAGGCGAGATCGGTAAACTCAAGACCGGTGTGCTCTACCGCCCCGAACGCGAAGCCCAGGTGCTGCGTCGCGTGCGGGAACTCAATCCCGGCCCGTTGGGAGCGGATACCGTGGCCTTCCTGTTTCGCGAAATCATGTCTGCCTGCCTTGCCTACGAACGACCCATCACGGTAGCCTGTCTTGGCCCGTCGGGAACCTACTCCGAGGCTGCGGCCGTCCGTCAGTTTGGACATGCCGCAAAAATTCTGACCTGCAGCACGCTCGACGATGTCGTGCGTGCTGCGGAAACTGGCAGGGCCGATTTTGCCGTGGTACCCGTGGAAAACTCCACTGAGGGCGCGGTTGGCCGCACGCTGGACCTGATGATCGAAACGCCTCTCAAGGTTTGCGGCGAAATCCAGTTGCGCATTCGTCATCAGCTGCTGGCAGCGCCTGAACTGACGGCATTGAAGGATGTGGTGCGTGTATTTTCCCATGGTCAGTCGCTGGGGCAATGCCAGCATTGGCTCAATGCCAATTTGTCCCAGGCCGAACGGATTGCGGTGGGCAGCAATGCCGAGGCGGCGCGCCTTGCAGCGGAGCAAACGGGGTCAGCCGCCATTGCGGGGGAGCTTGCAGGCGAGCGCTACGGACTTCGCGTGCTTCAAGCCAACATCGAGGACGAGCCCACCAATACCACGCGTTTCCTGGTGTTGGGGCCTGAACTCCCCGGACCCTCCGGGCGCGACAAGACATCCCTGGTGCTTGCAGCGCGCAATCGGCCTGGGGCCATTCATGAACTCCTGACGCCACTGGCCACCTGCGGAGTCAGCATGACGCGTCTGGAATCGCGCCCGTCGCGCACGGCGCTGTGGGAATACGTTTTTTTCGTGGATGTGGAAGGGCACCAGCAGGAACCTGCCGTGGCCACAGCCATCCGCGCCATTGAAGAAAAGGCCCTGTTCAGCAAGATTCTTGGTTCCTATCCGGTAGCCGCCCTATGATAGATCTGTGTGACCTCACGCCGTCCTATATCCGGGACATCGCGCCGTATCAACCGGGTAAGCCCATCGGCGAACTGAAACGAGAGCTTGGCTTGAATCAGATCATCAAGCTTGCCTCCAACGAAAACCCGCTGGGCCCCAGCCCCAAGGCGCTGTCGGCCATCGAGGCCGCCCTGCCGGAGCTGGCCCTTTACCCCGATGGAAACGGCTTTGAACTCAAGTCCGCGCTGGCAGCACGATTCGCTGTGGCGCGCGAAGGGATCGTGTTGGGCAACGGCTCCAATGATGTGCTGGAACTCGTGGCGCGCGCTTTTCTGGGACGCGGTACTTCGGCCGTTTATTCACAGCATGCGTTTGCTGTTTACCCATTGGTGACGCAGGCCGTTGGGGCTGAACGCATCGAGGTTCCGGCGCTTGATTTTGCTCATGACCTTGAGGCCATGATTGCAGCCATTCGCTCTGACACCCGCGTGTTATTCGTGGCCAATCCCAATAATCCTACGGGTACCCTGATTCCCGGGCCGAATCTGCATGAAGCGTTAAGACGCGTGCCGCACCATGTATTGATCGTGCTGGATGAGGCCTACACGGAGTACCTTCAGCCCGATCAACGCTACGATGCGGTGTCCTGGCTTGGCGAGATACCCAACCTCCTGATTTCGCGCACCTTCTCCAAGGCTTACGGTCTTGCCGGTTTGCGCGTGGGGTTCGGCCTTGCACGCGCCGGAATCATTGACCTGCTCAACCGGGTACGCCAGCCCTTCAACGTCAGCAGCCTCGCACTGGTGGCGGCAGAGGCTGCCCTGGGTGATGGTGAATTTCTGGAGCGCACCCGCGCGCTCAATGCCGCAGGGATGGTGCAGTTGACCTCAGGCTTTCGCCAGCTGGGATTGCCGTTCATTCCCTCTTTTGGCAATTTCGTTGCGGTCAGGGTGGGGGACAGTGCGCGCATTTACCAGTCCCTGTTGCGGCGCGGAGTCATCGTGCGTCCGGTGGCTGCCTACCAGATGCCGCTTTATCTGCGTGTTTCGGTGGGGCTTGCGGAAGAAAACGCGGAATTTCTCGCTGCCCTGGAGGCCAGCCTCGACGAGGCGGCTTAAGTCGTGGCCGAACCCTTCCAGAAACATCCGCGCCGGCTTGCCGTCATCGGTGTCGGCCTCATCGGGGGCTCCTTTGCCCTTGCCCTGCGCGAGGCCGCGCATGAGGTGCATATCGTGGGCTATGACCGCGATGAAATCAATCTTGCCGCAGCCAGGCATCTCGGTGTCATCAATGGTGTTGCGCACGATGCGGCGACAGCGGTGCGCGATGCGGATATGGTCATGATTGCGGTGCCGGTGGGCCAATTCGAGGAGGTTCTGCGGGAGATTGCCCCAGCCCTGAGCGCCTCTGCCGTCGTTACGGACGTTGGTAGCACCAAGGGCTCCGTGGTGCGCGCGGCACAGGCCATTCTGGGCCCGGCCTTCGAGCGCTTTGTGCCGGGACATCCGATTGCGGGGGCCGAGCATAGCGGCGTGCGCGCTGCGCATGCAGACCTGTTTCGCGATCGGTCGGTGGTGTTGACTCCGGTAGAAGGGGGACACGAACTGCCGCGCGAGATCATGCGCAAATGCTGGGAAGCCTGCGGAGCGCGCGTGGAAGAAATGACCGTGGCCCGCCACGACGCCATTTTCGGGGTGGTCAGCCACCTGCCGCACCTGCTCAGTTTTGCTCTGGTGTACGACATCGCAACCCGTGTCGACGCGGACACTTTTTTTCGTTTTGCGGCTAGCGGTTTTCGCGACTTCACCCGCATTGCCGCGAGCAGCCCGGAAATGTGGCGCGATATCGGCCTTGCCAACCGCGATGTGCTGTTGCTGGAAATTGCGCGCTACCGCGAACACCTGGATCGATTGAGCCAATTGCTGACCCAGCAGGACGGCGCAGCACTGGAAGAGTTTTTCCGGGTCGCACGCGAAGCGCGTCGTGGTTGGACTGACACTCCCTGAGATTTTCCATGACACAGACTTATCTAGTTCGCCCCGGTGGGGCGCTTACGGGCACCCTGCAGGTTCCCGGGGACAAATCCATTTCCCATCGCGCCATCATGCTGGGTGCCATTGCCGAAGGCGTGACCGAAGTGAGCGGGTTTCTGGAGGGTGATGATGCGCTTGCCACCATGAATGCATTCCGCGCCATGGGAGTGACCATCGATGGTCCGCACCAGGGCCGGGTCACCGTCCACGGCGTGGGCAAGCACGGCCTCAGGGCTCCCTCAGGGCCGATTGACTGTGGCAATTCGGGAACTTCCATGCGGTTGTTGACGGGGCTTCTGGCCGGCCAGGGTTTTGCGCTCAGCCTGACGGGCGACGACAGCTTGCGCCGGCGCCCCATGGCGCGCGTGGCCCGACCGCTGCAGGCCATGGGCGCCTCGGTGGAAACCGAACCCGGGGGGCTGCCGCCGGTGCGCCTTAATCCGGTCAGGCATCTGCATGGCATCCATTACGATTTGCCGGTGGCCAGCGCCCAGGTGAAGTCTGCCGTGTTGTTGGCCGGCCTCTACGCGGAAGGGGAGACCTCGGTGAGCGAACCGGAACCCACCCGGGACCATACCGAACGCATGCTGGAAGCCTTTGGCTATCCCGTGGTGCGTCAGGGCAATACCGCCCGGTTGAATGGGCAGGGCGTCTTGCGAGCCACTCCCATCGACGTGCCGGCAGACATCTCCTCGGCGGCTTTTTTCCTGGTGGGCGCTTCCATCGCTCCGGGATCCGACCTCACCCTGACGGCCGTGGGTGTCAACCCCACACGCACCGGCATCCTCGATATCCTGAAGTTGATGGGTGCGGACATCACCCTGCTCAACCCGCGCCTCGCGGGTGGCGAACCGGTGGCCGACATCCGGGTGCGTCATGCGCCGCTGCACGGCATTGCTGTCCCGGAAGCGCTGGTGCCGCTCGCCATTGACGAATTTCCGGCGCTCTTCGTGGCTGCAGCAAACGCCTCAGGCCGCACTGTAGTGAGCGGGGCGGCCGAATTGCGCGTGAAGGAAAGCGATCGCATTCAGGTCATGGCCGACGGTCTGCGGGCGCTGGGGGTGGACGCAACCCCCACGCCGGACGGGATGGTCATTAACGGGGGACGACCCTATGCCGGCGCCACCATTGACAGCCGCGGCGACCATCGCATTGCCATGAGCTTTGCCATGGCTGCCCTGCAGGCCACGGGCGTCATCACCATCCTCGATTGCGCCAACGTGGCCACCTCGTTTCCGGGGTTCGTCCCGTTGGCCGCTGCATCGGGCCTGTCCCTGAGTGTCGCATGATTCCGGTCATTGCCATAGACGGCCCCTCTGCCTCGGGCAAGGGCACTGTCGCCGAGCGAGTGGCGCGCGTCCTTGGGTTTCATTATCTGGATAGCGGGGCGCTGTATCGACTTACAGCCCTTGCGGCCGAGCGGGCCGGGGTGCCCCTGGACCATGCCGAGGCGCTTGAAGGGCTTGCGGAAAACCTCGAAGTGCGTTTCATTGATGGGGATATATTTCTTTTTAATCAAATAGTTACAGACGATATACGGTCTGAGGCCTGCAGCCGAAATGCTTCCCTGGTGGCAGCCATTCCTGGCGTGCGGTCGGGATTGCTGACGCGTCAGCGAGCGTTTCGCCAGGCGCCAGGGCTCGTTGCCGACGGGCGCGACATGGGTTCTGTGGTCTTTCCCGATGCTGTGCTCAAGGTCTTTTTGACAGCCACGCCGGGAATCCGGGCAAAGCGACGGTATAACCAGTTGATGGATAAGGGAATCCCTGCTAATATGCAAAGCCTTTTGCAGGACATAGAGGAGCGCGATGCCAGGGATGCATCCCGGGCCGTGGCTCCCCTGCAACGCGGCGAGGCTTTGCTACTCGACACCACGTCTTTAACCATCCAGCAGGCGGTGGATCAAGTCTTGGGCTGGTTTGCACAGGCAGTGCCTCGTTTGTCCTGATTTGAAGTGGCATCTATCGGCATGATAGGCCCCCCTGCGCGATTCAGGGCGTCCTCGCAACTCTGCTGCTGTGGTGCCCGTTTATAAACCTACCCCGCGGCGCGGCGGGCAATTGAAATGAAACAAGGTCGTCAATGATGAATACAGCACAACAAACCCAGTCTCCGATGGAAAGCTTTGCCAGTCTCTTTGAGGAGAGCTTGACGCACCAGGAAATGCGTTCAGGCGAAGTGATCACCGCAGAAGTGGTCAGCATCGATGCCAATATGGTGGTGGTGAACGCCGGCCTCAAATCCGAGAGCCTGATCCCCATCGAAGAATTCAAGAACGATCGCGGCGAACTGGAAGTCCAGGTCGGCGACTTCGTCAAAGTCGCGATCGATGCGTTGGAGGACGGATACGGCTCCACCAAGCTGTCGCGCGAAAAAGCCAAGCGCCTCGCAGCCTGGCTGGATCTGGATGATGCGCTTGCCAAGGGCACCCTGGTACAGGGCGTGGTGAGCGGCAAGGTCAAGGGCGGTCTTACCGTCATGGTCAATGGCATTCGCGCATTCCTGCCCGGTTCCCTCGTGGATGTGCGTCCCATCAAGGACACTACGCCTTTTGAAGGCAAGGAAATGGAGTTCAAGGTCATCAAGCTCGATCGCAAGCGCAACAACGTGGTGGTATCGCGTCGCGCCGTGATGGAAGCTTCCCAGGGGGCCGATCGCCAGAACCTGCTGGAAAACCTCAAGGAAGGTGCCGTGGTCAAGGGCATCGTCAAGAACATCACCGATTACGGCGCATTCGTGGACCTGGGCGGCATCGATGGTTTGCTGCACATCACTGACCTGGCCTGGCGCCGCGTCAAGCATCCTTCGGAAGTCCTCAACGTGGGCGACGAAGTGGAAGCCAAGGTGCTCAAGTTCGATCAGGAAAAAAACCGCGTCTCGCTCGGCCTCAAACAGTTGGGTGAAGATCCGTGGGTGGGTCTTGCACGCCGTTATCCCGAACGGACCCGCCTGTTCGGCAAGGTCACCAACCTGACCGACTACGGTGCGTTCGTGGAAATCGAGCAGGGCATCGAAGGCCTGGTGCACGTATCGGAAATGGACTGGACCAACAAGAACGTCCATCCTTCCAAGGTGGTACAGCTGGGCGATGAAGTGGAAGTCATGATCCTGGAAATTGACGAAGAGCGGCGCCGTATTTCGCTGGGCATGAAGCAGTGTCGCGCCAATCCGTGGGAAGAGTTTTCCATGACCCACAACAAGAACGACCATGTGCGCGGTCAGATCAAATCCATCACCGATTTTGGCGTGTTCATTGGCCTGCCCGGTGGTATCGACGGGCTGGTCCACCTCTCCGATCTGTCCTGGAATCAGCCGGGTGAGGAAGCCGTTCACAACTACAAGAAGGGCGACGAAGTCGAAGCCTTGGTGCTTTCCATTGACGTGGAACGCGAGCGCATTTCCCTGGGCATCAAGCAGCTCTCCGGTGACCCCTTCAGCAACTTTACGGCAAGTCATGACAAGGGTTCCCTCGTCAAGGGGGTGGTCAAGTCCCTGGATGCCAAGGGCGCTGTGATCGACCTGGGTGATGACATTGAAGGGTATCTGCGCGCTTCTGAAGTTTCACGCGACCGCGTGGAAGACCTGCGCACCCATCTTAACGAGGGGGACGTCGTGGAAGCCGTTGTACTCAACATTGACCGTAAAAACCGCGGAATCAATTTGTCCATCAAGGCTCGGGACGCTGTCGAAGAGACTGCCGCCATGCAGCGGGTAGCTTCGGAAAGCCCCGCCAATGCAGGCACCACCAGTCTGGGCGCCTTGCTGAAAGCCAAGTTGGGCAATCAAGGTTCCAGCAACTAAGGGGTTTTCATGACGAAGTCCGAGCTCATTAGCCTGCTGTCGGATCGTTACACACAGCTGGTTGCAAAAGATACGGAACTTGCTGTCAAGACGATCCTGGATGCCATGAGCCATAGCCTGGTATCCGGCGAACGGATTGAGATTCGTGGCTTTGGTAGCTTCGGGCTGAATCATCGCCCCCCTCGTCTGGGTCGAAATCCCAAGACGGGGGAGAAGGTCAGCGTTCCCGAAAAGTATGTGCCTCATTTCAAGGCCGGCAAGGAACTGCGTGACAGGGTGGATTACCCCAAGTCAGAACCCCCCGCAGGTAACTGAAACTCGGCGGGCGTTGTGAAACGCCCGCCGTTTTATTAGGGATGATCGGATGGTTTACCTCAAATGGCTGGTGCGCATCGTCATCTTCGTCCTGCTGCTGGGTTTTGCAGTCAAAAACCTGGAGCCCGTCACGCTCAACTATTTCATGGGGTATCAGTGGCAAGAGCCGCTGGTGGTCATCTTGTTGGCATTCACGATTTTAGGCGTGGTGGTCGGGCTTCTGGCCGCCATGAGCACGCTGTTTCGCCAGCGACGGGAAATTCAGGCCCTGCGTCGCGAATTGAGGCGTCTGGACAAGAATGTAAATGAAGCCCCTGCAACATCGCCCATCGCGGATACGGCCACGGCAGGTCATGTGGACGTGATGTGAAGAAACAATCACCTCAGACAGGTGAGCAGACAGGATCGCATTCATTCTGATGGATTTTCAATCTTACTGGTTACTGGCGTTGCCGATGTTTTTCGGTCTAGGCTGGCTTGCAGCCCGGGTGGACATTCGCCACTTGCTGACCGAATCGCGTGCGCTTCCGGCGTCCTATTTCAAGGGACTCAATTTTCTGCTCAACGAACAGCCCGACAAGGCCATTGAGGCCCTGATCGAAGTGGCGCGTGCCGATCAACAGACCGTTGAGTTGCATTTTGCCCTGGGCAGCCTGTTTCGCCGCCGAGGTGAAGTGGATCGCGCCACCCGCATGCACCAAAACCTGGTGGACCGCAGCGACCTGGGCAGTAGTCAACGCATGGCGGCACTGCATGAGTTGGCCCAGGACTATTTGAAAGCCGGCTTGTTGGACAGGGCAGAAGCCCTGTTCCAGGATTTGCGCAAGACCGAGTTTTCAGAATCAGCCTTGCACTACCTGCTGGAGATTTACGTCACAGAAAAGGATTGGCAGAAAGCCATTGAAACGGCAGAAGCCATGGAGGAGGCCACAGGCGATTCGTATCGTCGCGAAGTGGCCAATTTCCATTGCGAACGCGCGGCCATGGAATACAGCCATTCGCGCCTGGACGAGGCGCGCGCCCAGATCGCAGCAGCACTCGAAGCCAACCGCCGTTGCGTCCGGGCCAACGTGATGCTGGGAAACTGGGCACAGCGGGAAGGCGATCATGAAGAAGCCGTGGCGATCTGGAAGCGCATCGAAGGACAGGCGCCAGAATACCTTTTCCTGATCGCAGGTCCCCTGATCGAGTCCGCGCGCACATTGGGACGGACCACCGAGGCCCTGACGCTGTTGCGCGGCTGGCAGCAGCGTTATCCCGCTCTCGATTTGCTGGGGGTGGTGTTTCAGGTCACCCTGGAAGAGGAGGGTGCTGAAAGCGCCTTGCGTCAGGTCCGCGAAGAGTTGTATCGCAATCCATCCCTCGGCGCGCTCGACAAATTCCTGGATGCGCAGCTTGCCTCGGCAACGCCGGACCAACGTGCCGACGTTCAATTGATGCGCGATCTCGTGCATGCGCATAGTAGCCGCCTGTCCTTGTTTCAGTGCGGGAGCTGCGGCTTCAAGGCGCGTACTTTTCATTGGCATTGTCCTGCCTGCGGTGGCTGGGATACTTATCCGCCTCGCCGCAACGCCGAGGGCGAGTTGTCTCAGGCAGGCAGCAGCCGGGGCGCGATGTAATGCTGGACCGCCCCGTCATCGTCGCACTCGATGCGGCTACCGAGGCCGCTGCCCGTTCGCTGGCAGACC
Source organism: Ferrovaceae bacterium (assembly GCA_027442615.1). Taxonomy (GTDB): domain Bacteria; phylum Pseudomonadota; class Gammaproteobacteria; order Burkholderiales; family Ferrovaceae; genus JAJZRV01. The sequence continues at coordinate 31,285 of DAIBBI010000007.1, forward strand.
GCCTTGACCCGGCACTCTGCCGCGTCAAGGTTGGCAAGGAGCTTTTTACCGCCGCCGGACACTCTTTTGTGGAATATCTGGTCCGGAAGGGGCATTCGGTTTTTCTGGACCTCAAATATCATGACATCCCCAATACGGTGGCTGCCGCCTGTCGTGCCGCTGCGGGGCTTGGCGTGTGGATGGTGGATGTGCATGCATCGGGGGGACCTGCCATGCTCGAAGCCGCCCGTAATGCGCTGGAATCCGCTCGGGGTGCAGCGCGCCCCAAGCTGATCGCCATCACGGTACTGACGAGCTTTGCCGAATCCGATTTACAGCGTATCGGCATGGTGGGTTCCATTCCGGAGGCGGTGTTGCGCCTGGCGCGGCTCACCCATGATTGCGGGCTGGACGGTGTGGTGTCTTCGGCCAGCGAGGCACCCATGTTGCGCGCCCATTTGCCTCCCCCCTTCTTGCTGGTGACGCCAGGAATCCGCCCGCCAGGTGCGGCGAAGGACGACCAGGTGCGCATCGTCACACCGCAGCAAGCCATCGCATCAGGTTCCGATTATCTGGTCATTGGGCGGCCCATCACGCAAAGTGCCGACCCTGTCTTGACCCTCGCCCAAATCAATGCCTCACTCCAAACAATAACGCAATCATGAAAATATCCATCATCGGTACCGGTTATGTAGGCCTCGTCAGCGGCGCCTGCCTCGCAGAAGTGGGGAACCATGTGCTTTGCCTCGACGTGGATCCCGCCAAGATTGCCATTCTTCGCAATGGTGGCATACCCATTTACGAGCCAGGGCTCGAAGCGATGGTCAAGCGCAATGTGGCAGCTGGGCGCTTGTCCTTTACCACCGACGTGGCAGAAAGCGTGGCCTACGGTCAGGTACAGTTCATTGCCGTGGGCACCCCTCCCGATGAGGACGGGTCGGCTGACCTGCAGCACGTGGTTGCGGCTGCACGCAACATTGGACGCCACATGGACAGTCGCAAGGTTATTGTGGACAAGTCAACGGTACCGGTAGGCACGGCGGACAAGGTGCGAGCCGCGATCCAGGACGAACTGACTGCACGCAGCATGAGCGTGTCTTTCAGCGTGGTGTCCAACCCTGAATTTCTCAAGGAAGGGGCTGCGGTAGAGGACTTCATGAAGCCCGATCGCATCGTGGTGGGCGCCGAGGACCCCCATGCCATAGAGGTCATGCGTGCGCTTTATGCGCCGTTCCAGCGCAACCACGAACGCCTGATCCTGATGGACATCAAATCTGCCGAACTTACCAAATACGCGGCCAATGCGATGTTGGCCACACGCATATCCTTCATGAACGAACTGGCGCTTCTGGCAGAGCGCCTTGGCGCCGACATCGAGCGCGTGCGTCAGGGGATTGGTTCTGATCCACGCATCGGCTACCAGTTTCTTTACCCCGGTTGTGGGTACGGCGGCTCCTGCTTTCCCAAGGACGTGCAGGCCCTGATGCGCACGGCTGCGGGGAGTGGCCTGGAACTCAAGATTCTCAAGTCAGTGGAAGCTGTCAATCAGCGCCAGAAGTCGGTGCTGCTGGAGAAGATCGTGAAGCGCTTCGGCGAAAACCTGAGCGGACGGCATTTTGCCGTGTGGGGGCTTGCATTCAAGCCCAACACCGACGACATGCGCGAAGCTCCCTCGCGGGTACTGATTGACGGATTGCATGCGCGTGGCGCCACCGTGGCTGCCTACGATCCGGTGGCCATGGACGAAGCCCGCCATCTTTATGGTGCACGGGATTTTCTGCGTTTTGCAACCTCACCAGAGGACGCACTGACAGGAGCGGATGCGCTGGTCATCGTGACCGAATGGAAGGAATTTCGCAGTCCGGATTTTGAATCGATCAAAGCCACGCTGCACCATCCTGTGATCTACGATGGACGCAATCTATACGAGCCGGCGCAGGTGCGGGAAGCCGGACTGGAATACTTTGGCATTGGACGATTGTAATGGCACTGAATGCTGCTTTGCTGGAGAAGTTTTCTGCCGCCCGTATTCTGGTGGTAGGGGACGTCATGCTGGACCGTTACTGGTTTGGCGACGTGAGCCGGATCTCGCCGGAGGCTCCGGTGCCGGTGGTTCTGGTGGGAAGGACAGAGGAACGCCCTGGTGGCGCCGCCAACGTGGCACGCGGTGTGGCGGCACTGGGAGCGCATTGCACCCTGCTTTCGGTGTGCGGCGATGACGAACCAGGTCGCCGCCTTGAGCATCTGTTAAAGGCTGAGGGCGTGCAGGCAGTCCTGCATCGGGACGCCACCATCGATACCACTGTCAAGCTGCGGGTGATTGGGCGTCAGCAACAATTGCTGCGCATCGATTTTGAAACCCAGCCCAGCCATGAAGTACTGTTGGCCAAGTTGAGCGGATTCTCTGGCATGCTGGAAATGGCTGATCTTGTCATCCTGTCCGATTACGGCAAGGGTGGGTTGCGCCACATCGAAGCCATGATCGAGCAATGCCGACGCGCCGGAAAACCCGTTCTGGTGGACCCGAAGGGCGAGGACTACCGGCGTTATCGGGGGGCTACGCTATTGACGCCCAACAAGTCAGAGTTCCGCCAAGTGGCAGGCTCCTGGAAAAGCGACACGGAACTCGCCGCCAAGGCTGAGAAGCTGCGTGCCGAACTCAACCTCGACGCCATGCTCGTGACCCGCAGCGAAGAGGGCATGACGCTCTACCAGCCAGGCCGCGTCACGCACGAGCCCACCCATGCCCAAGAGGTCTATGACGTCAGTGGCGCAGGGGATACCGTGATTGCCACGCTGGGTGTGGCCGTGGCCTCCGGCGTCGGGATGCAGGATGCGGTACGCCTGGCCAATCGGGCGGCCGGCATCGTGGTGGGCAAGTTGGGCACGGCAGTGGTCAGCCGCGACGAATTGCGGCAATCTTTGTAAACAGCATACGGCAGGAACAACCAGCATGGTCACCATCGTCACCGGCGCGGCCGGATTCATCGGCGCCAACATCGTGAAGGAACTCAACCGGCGCGGCATTACCAGCATCGTGGCGGTTGATAACCTTGAAAAGGCCGGCAAATTCAAAAATCTGGCGGATTGTACCATCGCTGATTATCTGGACAAGCGCGAGTTCCTCGCGCTGCTCGAGGCAGATGCGCTGGATCACGAGGTCTCGGCAGTACTGCACCAGGGCGCCTGTTCTGACACCATGGAACATAATGGTCGCTACATGATAGACAACAATTTTCGCTATACCTGCAAGGTGTTTCGCTACTGCCAGGAACGCGAAATTCCCCTGGTTTATGCTTCTTCTGCCTCCGTGTACGGATCCAATACCACCTTCAAGGAAGAACCCTCCTGCGAAAGCCCGCTGAACGTGTATGGCTACTCCAAGCTCGCCTTCGACCAGTATTTCCGGCAGCGCGCCCAGGAGGCTGGGTTGACTTCGCCATGCGTCGGCCTGCGCTATTTCAACGTGTACGGACCGCATGAGCAGCACAAGGAGCGCATGGCGTCGGTAGCCTTCCATTTTTTCAATCAGTATCTGGAAAAGGGAAAGATTCGGCTTTTCGAAGGTTGCGACGGGTATGCCAACGGCGAACAACGACGCGATTTCATCTCGGTGGAAGACGTCGTCAGGGTCAACCTCTGGTTTCTCGATCATCCCGAAATCTCCGGCATCTTCAATCTGGGAACCGGGCGCAGCCGCACTTTCAATGACGTCGCCGTGGCTACCATCAATGCCATCCGTGCCACGGAGGGTGAGGATGAGATGACCCTGCAGGACATGCAAGCCAGGGAATTGATCGAATATATTCCTTTTCCCGACGCCTTGAAGGGAAAGTACCAAAGTTACACTGAGGCGGACATGAAGAGCCTTCTGGAAGCAGGTTACGACCACCCCTTCCTGGATGTCACCGAAGGCGTGGCACGCTATGTGGCCCAGATGACGGGAACGACGATTCGATAACCGAATCCATGCGGCATGCTCCAGGGGGCCTTCATGGCCCCTTTTTCTTTTATGGAGATTGCCATGACTCATGGAACGACTTGCCGTGAAACCGGGTTCTTCATCCGCCGTCTGCTGTTGGCCTTTCTTGCAAGCCTTGCCCTGTGGGGGCATGCTTGGGCAGTGGTGGACCTCAACCTTGCCGATGAGGCGCAATTGCGCACCGTCAAGGGCATCGGTCCCGTCAAGGCCCGCGCCATCCTGGCGTATCGTGCCAAAAATGGCCCGTTTCGTTCAGTGGCGGACCTGCGCAGGGTCAAGGGCTTTGGCGCCAAGACCATAGCGCGCATCGGCCCAGCGATTACGCTTTCAGGAAAACCCATGGCCGGCTCCTCCGCGGGCCAGAATGCTGCGGCCCAAACCGCAGTGGGACCTCGGGGGCGCCATTGAGGATGCTGGAAATGGACGTTCTGTGCTAAAGTTTTGTGCATGATAAAGACCATCGAAGAATGCATCGGCGATACGCCACTTGTTCCGTTGCGGCGTTTGCCAGGCAACACCTCCAACAAGATTTTCGCCAAGCTGGAAGGTAACAATCCAGCGGGGTCAGTCAAGGATCGTCCCGCCCTTTCCATGGTCAAGCGCGCCGAGGCGCGCGGCGATATCAAGCCTGGCGACACCCTGATCGAGGCCACCAGCGGTAACACGGGCATCGGCCTGGCACTGGCCGCATCGCTGCGCGGGTATCGCCTGGTGTTGATCATGCCAGAGCATTTGAGCGTCGAGCGGCGCCAGACCGTGCGAGCCCTGGGGGCTGAGATCCTGCTGACGCCGAAGGAAGGCGGCATGGAGGCGGCGCGCGATCTCGCCGAAAAAATGCGCGATGCGGGCGAGGGCATCATCCTGGACCAGTTCAACAACCCGGACAATCCCCTGGCCCATTACGAATCCACCGGCCCCGAAATCTGGCGCGATACGGGGGGAAGGATCACGCATTTCGTGGCCACCATGGGGACCACGGGCACCATCATGGGGGTGGCGCGTTACCTCAAGGAGCAAAACCCGGCCGTCCAGATCGTGGGCGTCTATCCTGCAGAAGGGGCGAACGTGCCGGGAATTCGCAAGTGGCCTGAAGCTTACCTGCCCAAGATCTTCGATCGGCGCCTGGTGGACCAGATCATCGAGGTCAGCCAGCCGGATGCCGAAGACACCATGCGCCGTCTGGCCAGGGAAGAGGGTATTTTTGCCGGGGTCTCCTCGGGTGGCGGCTGCTGGGCCGCACTGCAGGTGTCAAAGTCCGTACAGAATGCCGTGATCGTGCATGTGGCCTGCGATCGCGGCGACCGCTATCTTTCCACGGGCGTCTATCCGGCATGATGCCGGTGCTGGTCTTTGACATCGAGACCGTACCGGACTGCGACGGGCTCATCAGGCTACACGACCTCGACCCCACCACAGCGCACGCCGAAGTGGCGGCAAAAGCCTTCGCCGAGCGGCGCGAAAAAACCGGCTCCGATTTTTTGCCGCATTACCTGCAACGGGTGGTCTCCATTTCCTGCGCGCTTCGCAACCGAGATGGCTTCAGGGTATGGTCGCTGGGCTCAGTGGAGGATTCCGAAGCCAGCATCATTCAGCGTTTTTACGACGGGGTGGACAAATATACGCCGCAATTGGTGTCGTGGAACGGCAAGGGCTTCGATGCCCAGGTGCTGCACTACCGTTCTCTCATCCATGGCATTACTGCGGCGCGCTACTGGGACATGGGCGAGGATGACAAGGACTTCAAGTGGAACAATTACCTGTCGCGCTACCATCCCCGCCATCTGGACCTGATGGATGTGCTGGCGCTCTACAACAACCGAGCCAACGCGCCGCTGGACGCCCTGGCCAAGTTGATCGGTTTTCCCGGTAAGCTCGGCATGGATGGCAGCGCAGTCTGGCAATCCTATCAGGACGGTGACATCGCCGGCATTCGCGCCTATTGCGAAACCGATGTGCTCAATACCTATCTGCTCTATACGCGTTTTCAGTTGGTGCGGGGTCAACTGACGCCCCCACAGTACCAGGAGGAACTGGCGTTCCTCCGTGCCACCATCGCCGGACTCGAGGGGCAGCACTGGAAGGAGTTTCTGGAGGCATGGAAGCCCGCAAACTGATGGGGCTATGCCCTGATTGCGGCAATCTGCGCGATGCCCTGGAAGACCGTTGCCCCTTTTGCGACTGCCTGGGGGCGCCGCTACCCAGTCCGGACATTTCCGACGTCGTGTTTGTCATTGATCTCGAGGCAGGCATGCCTGCGGTGGAAGATGCACTGGAGCGTCTGGACGGACTGCTGCGCAAGACGCAGGAAGCCGGAATCCGAATGGTCAAGGTGATTCACGGCTATGGCTCTTCCGGCAAGGGCGGGCTGATCCGGCTGGCGTTTCTGGAAGGCCTGCAGTCTCATCGCTGGGCGGACCGGATCAGGGACTATCTTCCGGGCGAGTCCCTGAAGGCAGGAAGCGAGGCGTTGCGCGGACTGTCCCGGCACCACCAGCAACTCATCAAAAGCCTCAAGGGCGGCAGTCAGGGTAATCCTGGCATGACGATTCTGATCATGACTCAAGGGGCACCCCTTTCCAATTGATCACGAGCTCACTATGATGGACGAAGTCATATTCCTGTTTTGACAAAAAGGGAGGTCTCCATGCTGGAGTTGAACATCAATGGCCGCACGAAGCGGATCGATGTGGAACCCGAAATGCCGCTGCTGTGGGTACTGAGGGATCATCTGGAGCTTCCCGGCACCAAATATGGTTGCGGCATTTCTGCCTGCGGCGCCTGTACCGTACACCTGGACGGCGAAACGGTGCGCTCCTGCACCTTGCCGGTATCGGCAGCACAGGGCAAGAAGATCACCACCATCGAGGGGCTGTCCAGGAACGGGTTGCATGCCGTCCAGAAAGCCTGGATTGAACACGAAGTACCCCAATGCGGTTATTGCCAGACCGGCATGATCATGGCCACGGTGGCCTTGCTGGAGAAACACCCGCATCCTACGGATGCGCAGATAGATGACATCGTCACCAACCTCTGCCGTTGCGGAACCTATGCTCGCGTGAGGAAGGCCATCCACGCGCTCGCAGGATCCCGAGGAGAATGACCATGACCCTTACCGTCTCCCGTCGCGATTTTCTCAAGGTCTCCAGCCTGCTCGGCGGTGGTTTTGCGCTGGAGTTCTCCTTTCCACTGGTTTCCAGGGCCGTCAGCGGGAGTCCTGGCACTGAAGTCAACGCCTGGATACTGATTCACCCTGATGACCGCGTGGTAATTCGCATCGCCCGTTCCGAAATGGGGCAGGGCACGTTCACAGCCCTTGCACAGTTGGTTGCCGAGGAGCTTGATTGCGAATGGTCCAAGGTAAGCGCCGAATTTGCATCGCCCAACGAGAACATTCGCAGAAACCACGTCTGGGGCTCCATGGCCACCGGGGGCAGCAGGGGGGTTCGCACCTCCCAGGATTATGTGCGCAAGGCGGGAGCCAGCGCGCGCGAAATGTTGATCTCTGCAGCAGCAGAACGGTGGCATGTACCTGCTGCGGCCTGTACGGTGGAGCTCGGCATCATCACCCATGGGCCGAGCGGCCGAAAGCTTCGATACGGACAGGTTGCCACTGAGGCAGCCATGCTCGTGCCGCCCAAGGACGTGACCCTGCGTGACCCCAAGGACTGGAAGATCGCTGGCAAGCCGATGCATCGACTCGACATTCCGGACAAGGTGATGGGCAAACCTGTGTTCGGGGTTGATGTATCCCTGCCCGGCATGCTGCATGCGTCCATCGCGCAATGCCCGGTTTTTGGTGGCAGGCTCGCCAGCGTAGACGCGAGCGTTGCCGAGAGGATGCGGGGCGTCAAGAAAATCGTGCGCGAAGAGAACTTCGTTGCCGTCGTGGCTGATAGCTGGTGGCGCGCCGACGAAGCCTTGAAGAAGCTCGTCGTCCAGTGGGATGGGGGCAGCTACGCCCAGGCCAGCAACGACACTGTCACGGCGATGCTGCAGGAGGGACTGGCTGCCAAGGACCTGCCCCAGGCGCGCAAGATGGGCGATACTGCAGCGGCCCTTCAGGCTGCCGCGAAGGTGGTCGAGGTGGAATACCACGCCCCCTACATTAACCATGCAACCCTTGAACCCCAGACCTGTACCGCATGGTTCAAGCCGGAAGGGTTCCTGGATGTATGGACCTCCACGCAGGATGGCGAGGCGTCCATGATTGCTGCAGCGGCAGCATCAGGATTGCCGCTCGAGAAGATCGAGGTCCACAAGATGATGCTAGGCGGTGGATTTGGCCGGCGCGGCGGGCCGCAGGACTTTGTCACGCAAGGCGTTCTGATTGCCAAGGCCCTGCCCGGGGTGCCTGTCAAGTTGATGTGGTCGCGCTCCGAGGACATGCGCCACGGGTTTTATCGCCCGGCCAGCATCGTTCGTATGAAAGCGGGCCTCGATGCGCAGGGCAATCTCGTGGCGCTGCACACCAAAGTGGCTTGCCCGTCCATTTTGAAAGTGCTGCGACCCGCGGCACTCCCCAAGGATGGGATTGATCCCACAGCCGTGCGTTCCTTCTATGACATGCCCTACACGGTGCCCAACCAGCAGGTGGATTACGCCATGCGTAACGGTCATGTGCCAGTTGGGTTCTGGCGCGCACCAGGCCAGCAGAATGCCTTCTATCGTGAGTGTTTCATTGATGAACTGGCCGCGATGGCAGGTCAGGATCCGGTGGCTTACCGCCAGTCCATGCTCAAGGCAGGGGACAAGAATCGCCTCGTGCTGGAGGCGGTGGCCAAGGCCGCGGGCTGGGGTACGCCATTACCCTCGGGGATGCATCGTGGCGTTGCGGTGGCCGATGGCTTTGACAGTTTTACCGCCATGGTGGTGGAAGTATCGGTCAATGAAAAGGGAGAGGCTCGGGTGCACCGCGTTGTCGTGGCCATTGACTCGGGTTATGTGGTCAACCCGGACACTTGCCGCGCCCAAGCGGAAAGTAACGTGATCTTCGGTTTGGGCAGCATCCTCTACCAGGAAAACAACCTGAAGGACGGCCGCATCGTGGAATCGAATTTTCATGACTTCCGCCTTCCGCAAATTTCAGAAATGCCCCAAGTGGAAACCCTGCTGGTTCCCACAGGGGGCTTTTGGGGCGGGCACGGCGAGCCAGCCATTCTTGCCCTGGCGCCCGCGGTATGCAATGCCATCTTCCAGGCCACGGGCACCCGGGTGCGCTCGCTACCGCTCAAGCATCACAACCTATTGCGGCACAGCCGCCTTGGCGATCTGGCTGGCGTCGCCTAACTGCGCCACTTGCCAGCAGTCCGCCAGCAGTTGCCGGGTTTGCGCCGGTGACAGAATGCCCTCGGCTAGATCCGAGAATTTTGCTTCCAGCTGCTGATCGGTCATGGGGACTTCAAGGCTGCCGATGGCGTGCGCAACGAACTTGTGCAGCTTGCGCTCATCCTTGAGCGTGATGGTCATGTCCACTTGCTCAGGCAGAATGGCCGGATCCACCGTCGCACTGACCCGATCGCGTAACGCCACGGTCTTCGGATCTTTGACGGCCCGGTCGCTGTACTGTTTTTCTCCCGCAGCACCGTCAATGAGTGCCACCGCCACGGAGTGGTACACGCTGAATTTTCCCTGCAGGCCCACCTGCGGCGTCTTCTTGCCGGTCAGTTCGATGACCAGCGGATTCACGCGCAGGTGAACCGCCTCGATGTCCCCAGCCGTCAGGTGGTACTGATTGCGTAGCTGGATGGCGGCGTCAATGGCCGGATGGATGACAATGCCGCAGGCAAATGGCTTGTAGGTATTCAGGGCCATTTCGTAGCGCTGTCCCAGACCTTCGGTAATTTCCCCGTAATCCTGCTTCGTGCTGATGGCGTTGGCCCAGCCCCGTTTGGCCTCGATCATGCCGTTGGAGCTCGTGAAGTTCCTTGATGCCAGCAGTGCGGAGAATATGCCATTGCTGGCGGCACGGCCTGGGTTGAAACTTTTGTTCATGGAGCCAAAGGATTCGCGCAGCCCCACTGGTTGCGATGCTGCAAGTCCCAGGGCCCAGACCATCTGTTGTTCATTCAGTCCGAGAATTTTTCCCGTGGCGGCTGCAGCACCAAACACGCCAGCGGTCCCCGTGATGTGCCAGCCTACGTCGTAGTGATTGGGATAAACCGCGTTGCCGATGCGGCAGGAGGTCTCGATGCCCAGCACCAGCGCGTTGAGAAAATCCCGTCCCGAGACGGGGTGATATTCCGAGAGCGCAAGAATGGAGGAAACTACCGGGCCTGCGGGGTGGATGATGGTTTTGAGATGGGTGTCGTCGAAATCGAAGATGTGACTGCTGACCCCGTTGATGAAGGCGGCGTTCATGATGTCGAAGCGTTCATGACGGCCCAGCAGAGCGGCTTGCGGTGGTCCGGAAAAAGGAGCCAGTGCCGCCACGGCGCATTCAATCGTTTCATGCCTCGAGCCGCCGACTGCAACCCCTACCCAGTTCAGCAGTGTGCGTGTTCCTTCCTTGCGTACGCTGTCCGGCAAATCCTCATAGCGCGCATTGACGATGTAGCGGGCCAGCGTATGCGTCACTTCATGCGCAGCCGCAGGGTTGCCTGCCGGTGTTGCGGCCTGGGCCGGGTGCGCATCCCCTGCTGCTTGCGCCAGCCCCAGGACGGCGGGTGCGGCCACTGCCGTGGCAGCACTGACCTTGAGGAACTGGCGGCGGGTGGAATCGTTCATGCAAAGATCTCCAATTTCAAGGGCAAGAGGGGGTGATTCTAACTGCCGCGCAGCCCCGGCAGCAGCACCAGCAGGCCGCTGGTGAAAATTTCCACAGCCACGGCGGCCAGCAACAGTCCCATCAGTCGGGTCACGATGTTGACGCCGGTCTCCCCCAGCCATTTTCTTGCGGGCACGGCCAGAAGCAATGCCAGCCAGGTAATGACCGATACCAGCAGGCAGCACGCGATGACGGCGCCCAAGTGTCCCGGGGAAGACTGATCCGTAGCGTAGATGATGGTGGTGGAGATTGCGGCGGGGCCTGCAAGAAGCGGAATGGCCAGCGGGACCACGGCAATGTTTTCCTTTTGAGTGGCTTCCCGGGTTTCCTCTGGCGTTTGGCTTTCCCGGCTGGGCAGGGCATGCATCATCGAAATGGACATCAGCAGGATCAGGATGGCCCCACCCACCTTGAATGATGCGACAGTTACGCCAAACAGCATGAGCACCGGCTCGCCCATAATGGCTGACAGGACGAGGACCACCGCCACGGAAATGCTGGCAATGCGCGCAATGTTCTTCCGTTCCTGCTCGGTGTTTCTGGAGGTGAGCGTGACGAAAATGGGCACGGCGCTGACCGGATTGACGACGACGATGAGCGACATGAAGATTTTGGCGTAATCAACCCAATGCAGCATGGGCGGCGACTCCCGTTCGGTGATGATGGGTAAGGTGCTTACTCTACCACTTCAGAGTACCGGGATTGCCGTCTTGTCCACCACACGGCGCAAGACAAAGCTGGAAAGCACCCCGGTCACCCCCTGGATTCGCGTAATCCGGTTGAGAAGGAGGTCCTGGTAGGAGGCCATGTCCCTTGCCACCACCTTCAGCTGATAGTCTGCCGATTGGCCGGTAATCATCAGGCATTCCATCACCTCCGGGATCTCGCTGATTGCTGCCTCAAAATGACTGAAGCGCTCCGGGGTGTGCTGGTCCATGGAAATGTGGATCAGGGCGGTGAGGGACAGTCCCAGCGCCTCGCCGTTCACCAGCGCACGGTATCCCGTAATCAATCCGGATTCTTCCAGGGCCCGAACCCGACGCAGGCAAGGGGAGGGGGATAGCCCGATGCGGTCCGCGAGTTCCTGGTTGCTGATGCGTCCTTCCTGTTGCAGTACCTGCAGGATCTGCCCATCGAAACGGTCTATTTGCATGATATTGCCCAATATATTTTGAACATGGCATAAAACTACATTTTAAATAATAATAAAGCAACAAAATTCCAATAATTACAGGATTTGTACATGAATTCGCAAGCGACTGCCGATCGGGATTGCGTATCATTCAGGGATGGCAGGGAGTCATTCCCGATGCATCAGGAGCGCACGAACATGTTGAAAAATCCTTCCGGCAAGTATTCCCCTTTTCAGGCGATTGCGCTGGCGGACCGACAGTGGCCCAATAAGACCCTCACGGCCCCGCCCATCTGGATGAGCACCGACCTGCGCGATGGCAACCAGGCCCTTTTCGAGCCGATGAATGCCGAGCGCAAGATGCGCATGTTTCGTACGCTCTGCGATGTGGGCTTCAAGGAAATTGAGGTGGCCTTCCCCTCTGCTTCGCAAACCGACTTTGACTTCGTTCGCCAGCTCATCAATGGTGGGCATGTCCCGAAGGAAGTGACCATCGAGGTACTCACCCAGGCGCGCGAGCATCTCATCCGGCGAACCATGGATTCGCTCAAGGGGGCGCGCCGGGCCATCGTGCACGTCTACAACGCCACTTCAAAACCCTTTCGCGACATCGTGTTCGGCATGAGTCGTTCAGAAGTCGTGGCCATGGCCGTTTCGTCCGTGCACCTGATAAGGCAACTGGCCTTGGAGCAACCGGAAACCCAATGGGTTCTTGAATACAGCCCTGAAACCTTTTCCTCGACCGAACTGGATTTTGCGCTGGAAATCTGCGATGCCGTGACGGCTGCCTGGGGTGCTACACCCGACGACAAGGTCATTTTCAATTTGCCGGCCACGGTGGAATCGGCCACTCCCAACATCTATGCAGACCAGATCGAATGGATGCATCGCCATCTGGCCCGGCGCGACAGCGTCATCCTCAGCGTGCATCCGCACAATGATCGCGGAACGGCGGTGGCAGCAGCCGAACTTGCGCTGATGGCCGGGGCGGACCGCGTTGAAGGCTGCCTGTTTGGCAACGGAGAGCGTACGGGTAATGTGGACATCGTGACGCTCGCGTTGAATTTATACACGCAGGGCGTGGCACCGGGGCTCGATTTCTCGGATATCAATGCTGTCGCACGCACCGTCGAGCACTGTAATCAGCTGCCGATTCACCCTCGTCATCCTTATGTGGGAGACCTGGTCTTTACGGCGTTTTCGGGCTCCCATCAGGATGCCATCAAGAAGGGGTTTGCGGTGCAGAAGCCCGATGCGCCCTGGAATGTGCCCTATCTACCCATTGATCCCGCCGACGTGGGTCGCAGCTATGATTCGGTGATCCGGGTCAACAGCCAATCCGGCAAGGGGGGCATTGCCTACTTGCTGGAAACGGAATATGGCGTGGTCTTACCGCGCCGCCTGCAGGTCGAGTTTTCTGGAGAGGTGCAACGCCACACGGATGCCCATGGTGGAGAATTGAGCGCGGCCGAGTTGTGGCAATTGTTTTCGCAAAAATATCTTGTGCCACAGACGCCACTGCGATATGTGGAACATCATCTCTTCGAACATGGGCGTGGCCAGGGCATTCGTCTGCGCGTGGAGTCCGGGGGGGAGGTGCATCTCCTGGCCGGCGAAGGCAATGGCCCGATTGATGCTGCCGTGCATGCGCTGCGTGCCCTGGATATGGAGCTGCAGGTGCGCAGCTATGAAGAGCGTTCCATGGGCAGGAGCCGAGAAGGGGGCGATGCCCAGGCTTGCGCCTTCATGGAAGTGACGCGACCGGGGAGTAGCGTCGAGTGCTTTGGTGTGGGTCTGGATACCAATATCGTGACGGCTTCCATCAAGGCCTTGGTGAGCGGTGTCAATCGTTTGGAGAGACGACATGGGCAGGCGGTTTGATGTGCTGTCGCAGAGTCATCGGGACTTCATCGTCCAGCAGAAAATTTTCTTTGTAGGAACCGCAACAGCGGACAGCCGTGTCAACATTTCTCCCAAAGGAATGGATTCGTTTCGGGTTGTGGACAACAATCGCGTCCTGTGGCTCAACGTCACGGGTAGCGGCAACGAGACCTCGGCCCACGTCCAGCAGCAACCGCGCATGACGCTCATGTTCTGTGCCTTCGAGGGACCGCCGATGATCCTGCGGATCTACGGCAATGCTCGGGTCATCCACAGGAACGACCCGGCATGGGCGGAGGCCTTTTCCAGTTTTGCACCACTACCCGGAGCGCGTCAGATCTTCGACCTCGCCATTGACCTGGTGCAAATCTCTTGTGGCACGGCCGTGCCCCGTTATGCCTATGTGGAAGATCGGCAGCAGCTCAGCGAATGGGCCACCAAAAAAGGCGATGAAGGGGTGCGTCTGTACTGGGAAGAGAAAAACAGGTTCAGCATTGATGGGATTCCCACAAACATTTAGCGGGGTGTAGACTGGTCGAGTGACCACGCAGAAGGGGACATCATGCCGCGTAGATCGAGACTCGTTTTACTGTGGATCCTGCTTGTTGCAATTGCCAAGAGCCAGGCCGCGCCCATGCAAAGCGTTTCGCGTGGAGAGATGTTGTACTCCACACATTGTATTGCGTGCCATAACGCCCAGATCCATTGGCGCGACAAAAAACTTGCCAGGGACTGGACCACCCTTCAGGAAGAGGTGCGGCGATGGCAGAAATTCACGAATCTGGGGTGGAGCAGTGAGGACGTCAACGTAGTGTCTCAATACCTCAATACGCTCTATTACCGTTATCCTGTGGAAGAAAAACCTGGAGAGAGCGCGGGCAGTTCTTACTAGGACACTTCAAAAAATAGCGCCACGTTTCAGGTGGCGCTATCTGTTGCCTTACAGTGCGGGCTTACTCGTCCGGCTCTTCGTATTCCTTGGGCAGATGGTGGGCAATGCCCTTGTGGCAGTCGATGCAGGTCTTGCCTTCATCTTTCGCTTTCATGTGCTTTTTGTAGGGCGTCTGCTTCTGCAATTCACTGCTCATGGCGTCGAAGTTGTGACAGTTACGGCATTCCCTTGATCCAGAGGCTTTCATCCGCTCCCATTCTTCCGTTGCAAGACGCATGCGATTGGCCTCAAATTTTTCCCTGGTGTCGATGACGCCAGTGAGTTTTCCCCATATCTCGAAGGAGGCCTTTGCTTTGCGGATCAGCTTGTGGGTCCAGTCCTTGGGTACATGGCAGTCTGAACAAATGGCCCGCACCCCGGTACGGTTGCTGTAATGGATCGTTTCCTTATATTCCTGGTAGACGTTGTCTCGCATCTCATGGCAACTGATGCAAAACGACAAGGTATTGGTAGCTTCCATGCCCGTATTGAAGCCACCCCAGAAAATGATGCCCCCAAAGACGCCCACAATCAGCAGCGTCAGAACAGAATACTTCGTACTGGGCTTTCGTAGTGCGGTCCAGCAGCGTTTGAGGGCATTGGGATTTTCGTCTTGCATGTTTCATTCTCCATTCAGAAATCAATGCGGTGTGGCTACCTGAAGCTGTAGTTATAGACCGCAAATACCGTGCTGGCGCTGTAGCTGGGCGGTTGCTGGTTGGTCGGCATCATGGACAAGGGCGTGTATCCCGTCTGGTAGGCGTTGTAGTAGTAGTCGTTGGAATCCAGGCGTTGGTAAATGAACCCCATCACGACCTTGCTGACCTTGTCCAGCGCATAGTCGCCCGTCAACTTGAGTTGCAGCAGTCTGCTTGAAATGTCCGGTAACGTGCCGCAAGAATATCCGCTGTTGCTGGGTGTCGTGCAGGACGCGTTGTTGTAGTTGAGTGCGGTGGAATAGGTTGATTGACCAAGGGAGTAGGTGAGGTCACCAGCGAGGTTGAGTTTGCCACCCATCAAACCACCCTGTTTGACATTCAGCCCCGCAGTATAGTCATCGTTGTTGAGGTTGTTGGACCAGGTCTGGGTTTGCGGTGCAAAGTAGGTTGCAGTGCTATGGTTCCACGCTGCATTGAGCAGTTCCCTCTGCCTCTTCTGTACGCTCAAATACGCCGAAACCGAGCTTTTTTCGGCCATACTGTAAGTGCCATCGAGATTGGCGCTCCAGGTGGTGCCATTTTGTACGCCCAGGGTCGAGTCATCGTAGTTGTCGTAGGTGTAGCGGCCGCTGAAACTTACATTCAGTTTTTCAGAGGCCTGCCAGTTAAGTCCCGCCTTTACCATCTGTTCGGTGCGGGCGGCGTCAAAGTAGGCGATATAGCCAGGGAGTTCATAACCCTCGTTTTTTGCTTGCATCGGGTTGTAGAACGAACTATTGACGGTGGCCGTACGGTTGGCATAGGCATAACCCAGATTCATGCTGAGGTTGTCCGAGGCCTTGAACTTGTAATTGCCAAGCAGTTTGTTCTCCTGGGTTTCCGGAACCTGGACACAGGAAGCCGAGGTGTAATATGCGGAGGCAGCAGCGGACGGGCCTCCCGGTCCTGGACCCTGTGCGTTGTTGGATAACGAGCTGTCACACCAGCGGCGCACTTGTTCAAATTCGTAGCCCAGGTTGAGATTTTGCCGACGGTCAATCCGGTAATCCCCTGCCAGATCGAATTGCAGTTTGCTGTTGCTCATGGGAGTACTCACGGCAGTCTCGGCGCCGCCCCCAAGATCATTGAACTTGTAAATGTTTGCAGCAGTCTGGTTGTCGCGCTCGTTATACTTGACCCCCACGTTCAGTGTCAGGTCCCTGGTGGTCTGATTGGTGAGCTTGAGGTCACCGTGGGTGATGATGACGAGTCCGTTGAGTGACGACTGGGGTAGTCCGCCAGCTTGCATCTGGTCGGTATTGACGTAACTGTCATTCTGCGTGTTTCGGCCATAGGAAAATCCGCCTACCAGTTTGGTGGTGGATGAGAAGTTATATCCCCCCGTCAGGTTTAACTGGTGAAACTGATTGTCCGGCGGTGTGCTGAGCATGTCTACCGGAAAGGTCACGCCGGGGATGCTGCCCGTGGCCGGTGCAGTTGCGGGCGCAGTGGCATTGCCCACGTAAGGGTTCGAAAAACTCACGCCGTTGTAGGCGTTCTGGAAAATCGATCCGTTGTAGCTTCCAGTGAAGTGTCCCTTTTCACCAACCCAGTTGAGCGCCATGTTGACAGTGTCTGTGGTGTAGTTGGTTGGGTTCATCAACATCAGGATGTTTTCGCCGCGGACGTTGTACCCTGCCATTTTGATATTGACGTCACTGCCTGCAGAGATCAGCTTGGCCCCATCCTGGGCCAGATGGTTGAAATCAAAGCGGAAGCTCCATTCCCGGTCAAGATTGCGCGTGGCGCTGATGCCCGTATTTTGCCGTCCGGATGAAACATCGTTCGTGTTGAAGTAGGACTGTTGGTTGGGTGTCAAGGCCTGGGTGCCGTAGGGCGGTATCACACCACCCACCGCAGCCGGCTTGGTCTGTGTATTGATTACGCCAAAGGCCCGCGGCAATACAAAGGCGTTGCCGCCCATGGAACCCTGCAGCGGGGTTTGATAGGTGTCCGTGATGTAGTGCCGCAGTTCGTCGTAGTTGACACCTATGCTCCATTTCCCTTGTTCGCTTGCCGTCGCTCCCAGGGCGCGAGAGGTGAGGCCGAGGTCGGATCCTTCAATCCCCCAGCGCATGAGCCCGCTGTCCATGCCGTAGGAGTCGCCCCCACGAACGCTAAAGTTTCCCAGGATGTCGGCCCCGGAAGGGTGCAGACCCAGGCCGCTGTACTCGCCGTATTTGTAGGTGCCGCGTGCCGTATTGGCGGCGCCGATTTCAACGAAGTTGATGGGTTTGGTGAGGGCATCCACTTCTTCCTGACCTTCTGCAAAGGTCAGCATGGGCATCGCAGCCATTGCCGCCAATGCGCCTTGCACTGCAAGGGTTATCAGGCTGACGGCAAGATTCCTTTTAGTTGCTTTCATGGTCTTAATCTCCCTGGACTCTATCTATGCAAAAAGGCACCAGCCGGGCTGTTTGAGCCGTGAACCATGACGTGGCAGTTCATGCAGGCACGGCCAACGGCATTGGAATTCGGGGCTTTTGGGTTGGTACCATTGGCGACAAACCCACCGCCTGACTGGATTCCAGATGCAGAGGTGCCGTAGGGCGCCTGGCTGTTATGGGGGCCGTCATGACATTCGTCGCACAGGAATGGGGCCCGTGATTTCAGCAGCGGCGAAATATTGGAGCCGTGCGGGGTGTGGCAGTTGGTGCAGTCTTCGGTAACGGGCTGATGCTCCCAAAGGAAGGGGCCTCGCTTTTCAGCATGGCAGGTAAAGCAGGTTTCAGTCACCGTGTTCTTTTTGAGCATTCTCGGACCGGCCGAGCCGTGAGGATTGTGACAATCCGAACAGACCACCTTGCCGATATCTATGGGGTGACTGGAAATCTTGTGACTATCTGCGCGTTGTTCCTTGTGGCAGGTAAAGCACACCGTGGTCTGCGTTTTCTTGTTCAGGACCAGGTCTGCGGGTTGATGCGTTTTGTGGCAGTCATTGCAGGCCAGCTGGTTTCTTTGGTGCAAGCCACCATCCCAGTTGGTTCGTTCGGTTCCCTTGTGGCAGGTCAGGCATTGTCCTGAGCGTTGCGTGTCGTCGGAAACACCATAGGCACCCTTCTTGAAAACAACGTCAGGGGCCGCGCGACCTCTGACGCTGGGATCACCTTTGAGGTGCTTTTCGCTTTCGCCATGGCAGGACTGGCACGTCGGCGCGCGAGGATCGCCTTTCACCCCATGCTTGGTCTGATAGATCGACAGAACGGGCGTTTGCTCGCTTTCGTCATGACAACGCGTACAGATCGCATCCTGTATCAATGCATTCTTGGCAATGCCGGATTGGGCCTGCTCCTGTTTGGGTTTGCTTGGGGCTTCGGCGGCCAGGGCTGAATTCAGCCAGCATGCCCCTGTCAGAATCACGATGAAAGCCATTAATCGCTGCACGAGTTTCATTTTGATGATCCTCTCTAGGTTGTCATGGTTATGGGTCGTGGGGATCCAGGTGCGTTTGAGCGCGAGCGGCGCTTCGACTTACAGGGAAAGAATCCACTGCACAAGATTCTTGATCTGCTCCATATCCTTGGGAGGAGAGGTCTTGACGATCTTGTGTTCTTCCTCATGCCCGTCGGGGAATTTGGCTTTTTCTCCCGAGGTGATATGCTCGATCAGACGGGCTTCAGCGTTGGCTTTGCCCTTGTACTTCTCAGCAACCTTCTTGTACGCAGGGCCATCCTTTTCCTTCTCAATGGCATGGCACTTGAAGCAGTTGTTCTGCTTTGCAAGGGCCTTGGCTGCTTCGGCATCCACGGCATGAGCCATGGGCGAGACGAGAAAAATCGAAGTGGCGGCGGCTAGGATGGTGGCGCGAGAGGTGTGATGTTTCATTTCAGTCCCCAATGAAAATAAGCGAATCAAAAATCAGCATGTAAAACAAAATGGCTTGATAACTTTGGGGAAATACTATTCTTCTGCGGTGCGACAATTTTTGACTCAAATCAAAAATGTAACGATAAGTAACATATTGTTTTAAAGTGTACGGTTTTGACCACAAAGCTCATGAAAGCTATTGCGGACACTTTAAATGTTCATTTAAAACAGGATGTTGTGCAATTTATGCTGGAATGGCAGGGAAGGTCTTGTAATGCAGCAAAAGCTTTAGAATGAGAATAGACTTCAGTCCGGAGCCGTATTCACGTAATTCCGGATCATTGTTGCGTCACGACATCAGGGGGCTGCCGAGCCCTGGGGAGACCAAATAGTGAATTTGCAGTCCCTATCTCGTCACGCATGGACGCGTTTCTGCATCGCCATTCTTCTCGTGGGTTTGGCTGCGGGTTTGCGAGAATGGCCCCTGCAACCTCTTGGGCCGGTTCTGGAATGGCTGACGTTCTATCCTGCAGTCATGATCGCGGCCATTTTTTGCGGGTTGTATGCGGGCATTCTGGCAACGGTGTTGTCCTGCGCCACGGTGGTATTTTTTTGGCCGTTTGGCGCTAATCCAACCGGTGCTGGCCCATTCAGCCACTGGCTTGGCCTAGCTGCCTTCGCTCTTAGCGGTATTGTGGTTTCAGGAGTTGCTGAAGCAACGCTGCGTAACCGTGAGCGCACCGTCAAGGCGCAGAACCAGAGCCAGGCTGCGGTACAGGAACACGTGCTGTTTGAAAACTCTCCTACTGCCATGGTTTCCATCGAGCCAACCCATGGACGCATCATCCGGGCCAACCAGGTGGCATTGAAATTATTTGGCTATGACGCAGAGGAAATTCTGAGATGTACCGTAGCTGACCTGACCCACCCAGACGATCGTGTGGAATTAAAGCGGCATTACGAGCTGCTCTATGGGGGACAGGTTGAACATTTGCGTTTTGAAAAGCGTTATCTCAGGAAAGATGGCACTGACTTTTGGGCGGAAACATCCGTTTCTGCATTGAGGGATGCCTACGGTCAGGTCAAACTGTTCATTGGTAATGCCCTGGACATTACCGAGCGCAGGCGCACCACGCAGATACTGAATCGTGAGTGCGAAAAAAACGCACTCCTGCTGCACAATGCCAGCGATGGCATTCACATCCTGGACGCAAATGGAGATCTCATCGAAACAAGCGATTCGTTCTGTACCATGTTGGGCTACCGTCGCGATGAAATGATCGGCATGAATGTTTCGCATTGGGATGCCCAGTGGAATGTCGAGGAACTGCCCGTTCTCGTCAGGACGCGGCATTTGCAGGAAGGCCGTTCCCAGTTTGAAACAAGGCATCGCCGCAAGGATGGCACTATCTTTGACGTGGAGGTCAGCGTGTTTCCCCTTGTGCTGGATGGCGATTCTGTCCTGTTTTGCTCCTCACGCGACATCACGGAGCGAAAAATTTCAGAAGCCGAGGTGCAAATTGCGGCCACTGCCTTTGAATCCCAGGAAGGGATGCTGATCACGGACGCAAACGGTACGATTTTGCGGGTTAATCGGGCTTTCACGGAGATTACGGGCTACCCCAGTGAAGAGGTCATCGGCAGGAACCCGCGCATGCTGAGCTCAGGTCGGCAGGATGCAGGTTTTTACCAGGCCATGTGGAAAAGCATTAACGATACGGACACCTGGAAGGGTGAAATCTGGAATCGGCGGAAGAATGGCGAGATATACCCTGAATATCTCACCATCACTGCAGTGAAAAATATCGGGGGAATCGTCACGAATTATGTGGCCACGTTGACGGACATTACCTTGCGCAAAAGTTCCGAAGAAGAGATAAGGAACCTGGCGTTTTATGATCACCTGACGCGCTTGCCAAACCGGCGGCTTCTCACGGAACGACTCAGGCAGGCCATGTCTTCCAGCGCGCGTAGCGGGCGCCAGGGCGCGCTTCTGTTCATTGATCTGGACAATTTCAAGACGCTCAATGACACCCTTGGCCATGGTGTGGGGGATATGTTGCTGCAACAGGTTGCCGAGCGTCTGATCGCCTGCGTACGCGAGGGCGATTCCGTGGCTCGCATCGGCGGTGATGAATTTTTGGTGATGCTGGAAGACCTGAGCGAATTTGACCTGGAAGCGGCAGCGCAGACCGAATCTGTTGGCGGGAAAGTCCTGTTTTCCCTCTGCCAGCCTTATCAGCTTCCAACCCAGGATTACCACGGCAGCAGCAGTCTTGGTGCCACCATGTTCAAGGGTCATGAGCAGGGAATTGAAGACCTGTTGAAGCAGGCTGACATTGCCATGTATCAGGCCAAGAAAGCGGGGCGTAACACCCTGCGTTTCTTTGATCCGCAGATGCAGGAAAGTGTGAGTGCGCGAGCGGCTCTCGAAGGCGAATTGCGCCTGGCGATCGAGAGACGACACTTCCGCCTGTATTACCAGGTGCAGACCGACGCTTTCCGTAATCCCACGGGTGCCGAAGCCTTGATCCGCTGGGCTCATCCCGTGCGTGGCATCATCACCCCTGAGCAGTTCATTCCATTGTCGGAAGAAACCGGATTGATTCTGCCCATTGGAAAATGGGTGTTGGAAGCGGCCTGTTCCCAGTTGCAGGCCTGGCAGGAGCAAGAACACACCAGGGGTTTCGTGTTGTCGGTCAATATCAGCGCAAGGCAATTTCGCCAGACTGATTTTGCACGGCAGGTCCAGGCCTGCGTCCAATACCATGGCATCAACCCTGCCCAACTCAAATTCGAGCTGACGGAAAGCACGTTGCTGGAAAATATAGAGGACACCATTGCCACGATGAATGCACTGAAAAACATCGGCGTTCAAATCTCGCTGGATGACTTTGGTACAGGGTACTCGTCGCTGCAATATCTCAAGCGATTGCCGCTGAGCCAACTCAAGATCGATCAATCGTTTGTTCGCGATATTGCCGTGGACAGTAGCGATAAGGCCATAGTGCGCACCATCATCGCCATGGCACAAAGTCTCAACCTGGATGTCATTGCCGAAGGTGTCGAGACCGAGGAGCAGTGCCAGTTTCTTTTCAGCACGGGCTGCACTCATTACCAGGGATATTTATTTGGCATGCCACTGCCGATCGAACAATTTGACAAGCTGTTGACGATGTCAAGAGCATAGAATGAATGGGAGCTGTTTCATGGACCTGCCTGCGGCCTTTCGCGAAACCAGAATTGATGTCATGCATGACCCTGTTCGGCTTCTCCCGCTGGCCCTCCTGGTTAGCGGCATTGTAGGCGGCCACCGTGCATGCTTGGGGATGCCCATTGAAGACTAGCGCAGCACGAATGATCCCCATCAAATCAGGTCATGGCCGAAACGGTGGCAAGGCGTCGCTTTACGCAGGGCCAGGATCGCAGTACGATGCCGGGGTGATGATTGTGTCCGTCATTTAGGGGGTACCATGACCACGAACGCCGTCAGTACAGTGAGCAGTGCGTTGCAGATGCAGCAAGACCAACAAGCACAGCAGGCCCAGCAAGCCAGAAAAACCCAGCAGGATAAACAGGCCCAGCAGGATCAGCAGGCCACGGAGGCGCGTCAGGCCCAGCAATCGCAACAGGCCCGGCAATCCCAGCAGTCGCAACAGCCGAAACCAGCGCAGCCTCCCCAGGTTTCCCAGCCCGGGCAGGTGGTGGGCTCCAACATCCATATCCTGGCCTGATCCACGCGTTCCACATCACTCGCCACCGGCGGCCAGGTGGAAAGGAGCTGGATTTGCTGGAACATAAACGCCAGCCCCTTGCCCCCCCGGGGTTATTTCTTCGTCGCCTCGCCAGAAGTTCCGCGATCGCCTTTCTGGTGGTGTGCCTTGCGCTGTTTGTCGGTGTTTTCGGTTATCACACCCTGGAAGGATTGTCATGGATTGATGCGCTGCTCAACGCCTCCATGATCCTGGGGGGCATGGGCCCGGTGGACGCGCTACGCACCGATGCGGGCAAGATTTTTGCCTCCATTTACGCGTTGTTCAGCGGTCTTGTGTTCATGCTCGTTGCGGGCATTCTGTTTACGCCCATCCTCCATCGCTTCCTCCACCGGTTTCATCTGGAATCGAGCGAACGGGCCTGATTTCCCTCAATTGGCCTTGCCCCGAAAATGTATTATATTTAGTGCACCTCGGGCCGCGGAGGGGCGTGCCGGAATCGTGGCTTTAATCACTCTTTACCAAGGAGGATTTCAATGGGAACGATCGCATGGGTGGAATTGATCTCGATCTGGGGGTTGGCAATACTGATCACCATCATGGATAACGCCATGTGGCACAGATAATTATAGTCCGCGCTCCAATGAGCGCCGTTGAAGAATTCAAAAGCCCTGCACCGCTGCGGGGCTTTTTTATGGCCTGTGTATAATCAGCCCCATGCCTTCAATACCCCTCCTGCTGCGAAACGCCGAATTGCCGTGACCCCGGACTATGCTGCACTGACCCCCGATTGCATACTGGATGCGCTTGAGAGCGTTGACTTTCAAGGCGATGGCCGTCTACTGGCCCTCAATAGCTATGAAAACCGAGTCTATCAAGTGGGCATGGAAGAGGGACCACCGCTGGTGACAAAGTTCTATCGCCCCGGTCGCTGGTCGGATGATGCCATTCTCGAGGAACACGCCTTTCTGCAGGAACTTGCTGATCGCGAAATTCCCGTGGTTCCGGCACTGGTGCGAGGTGGGATAACGCTGCATACCTTCAGGGGATTTCGTTTTTCGGTCTCACAGAAGCATGGCGGGCGGGCACCGGAGCTCGAAGATCGCCAAACGCTCGAGTGGATGGGGCGTTTTCTGGGGCGCATCCATGCCATCGGCGCTCTCCAGCCATTCAGGCATCGCCCCGAACTCAATATCGAATCATTTGGCGTGGGGCCACGGGATTTTCTGTTGGCGCATGCCTTCATTCCGGACGACTTGATGGCCGCCTACAGCAGCGTGGCCAACCAGGCGCTGGAGGGCGTTCGCCATTGCTTTGCACGAGCTGGCAAGTCAAGAACCCTGCGACTGCACGGCGACTGCCATCCTGGTAATGTGCTTTGGACGGATGGGGGCCCACATTTCGTCGATTTTGACGATAGCCGCATGGGTCCAGCGGTTCAGGACCTGTGGATGCTGCTCTCGGGAGAACGCGCCGACATGGTCCGTCAGATGGGCGACGTGCTGTCAGGATATGAAGACTTTTACGATTTTGACGAGCGCGAACTTCACCTGATTGAGGCGCTGCGCACGCTGCGCCTCATTCACTATGCAGCCTGGCTGGCCCAACGTTGGGACGACCCCGCTTTCAAGCTGGCCTTTCCGTGGTTCAATACGCAGCGTTATTGGCAGGATCGCATTCTGGAGCTGCGTGAGCAGATTGCCCTGATGGATGAGCCGCCGCTTTGGTCGGCGTGATGAATGGCCCTTGACCTTCAAAAACTTTGGGGTGAGGATGAGGGTGTGTGCGCAACAATCATCGGAGATCAGGCACCATGCAACTACCACTGCAAATCACCATTCAAAACA
This sequence comes from Ferrovaceae bacterium, assembly GCA_027442615.1. Classification (GTDB taxonomy): domain Bacteria; phylum Pseudomonadota; class Gammaproteobacteria; order Burkholderiales; family Ferrovaceae; genus JAJZRV01. Next base: position 56,018 of record DAIBBI010000007.1, read on the forward strand.
TCGATCAGTCAGAAGCCCTGGAAGCACGCATTCGCAGCAAGGCCGAAAAGCTCGACGAATTTTTTCAACATATCTCGTCCTGTCGGGTCGTGGTTGAACGGCAGGACAAGCATCGCCATCAGGGAAAGCAATTCACGGTGCGCATTGACGTCAAGGTTCCCGGTAACGAGATCGTGGTGGATCGCGCCCATAGTGAAGATGTCTATGTGGCCCTGAGAGACGCCTTTGATTCGGCCAAGCGCCAGCTTGAAGACTATGCGCGCATATTGCGCGGTGATGTCAAGTTGCACGAGCCCAAGCGTACTGAAACCTAGCCCGTGCGGCGCATGCAGTCAGAGCTCTCCATTCCCCTCGATGAAGTGGAAATCTGCGCAATCCGTGCACAGGGCAGTGGTGGGCAGAACGTCAACAAAGTTTCCAATGCCGTGCATTTGCGCTTTGCCATTGCCGATTCTTCCTTACCGGAAGCCGTTCGCGAGCGTCTTCTGAAGCTGGGCGATCAGCGCATCAGCAAGGAGGGTGTTGTGATCATCAAGGCTCAGAAGTTTCGCAGTCTTGAGAAGAACCGCATCGAAGCGCTCCATCGATTGCAAGACCTGGTTCAAAGTGTCGCCATGCCGCCAAAGCTGCGTCGGCCTACGCGGCCCACAAGAGGGGCGGTGGAAAGGAGGATGGAAAGCAAGGCAAGACGCGCCCGGGTAAAAGCGGGTCGAGGGCGGATCAGCGAGTAGCTGGCCTTAGATGCCGAGGTAAGCGCGCTTGACCTCGGGGTCCTCCAGCAGGGCCTTTGCAGTGCCGGATTGCCTCATCACGCCGGTTTCCATAACATAGCCCCGGTCGGCCACTTCCAGTGCTGCGAAGACATCCTGCTCCACCAACAGGACGGTGATGCCCTGGCTGCGAATCGTCGAAAGCACTTCAAGCAGTTGATCCACGATGACCGGGGCCAGTCCCAGGCTCATTTCATCCACCATCAACAGTTTTGGGGCAGCCATCAGAGCGCGGCCAATGGCACACATCTGCTGTTCGCCTCCCGACAGACTGCCGGCACGCTGGCTGCGTCGCTCGTGGAGTTTTGGAAAGAGCGCGTAAACCGATTCCAGACTGTGCTGGACGGACCGTTTGTCACGGCGTGCGAAGGCGCCCATCATGAGATTTTCCTGCACCGTCATCCTGTCAAACAGTTGGCGTCCTTCGGGCACCTGCACGATGCCGTGCCTGAAGGCCTGTTCGGGTGTCAGCCCGGCGAGGTCGTGACCGTCAAAAGTCAGCGTGCCGGTGCTGGAAAGCACGCGGGAGAGGGCACGCAACAGCGTGGTTTTACCCGCACCATTGCTGCCCACGAGTGCGACGATTTCGCCGCGACGGATTTCTATATGAATGTCCCTCAGTACCGGAACTCCCCCATATCCGCAAAGCATCCCCTGCACGTTCAACAAGGTTTCGTTCATGCCCTTCGCCGTCCCAGGTAGGCTTCGATGACACGCGGATCTTCCAGCACTTCGTCTGGTTTTCCCTCGATGATTTGCTGCCCATGGTGGAGCACCAGCAACCGATCCGAAAGGCGCTGGATGACCTTGATGACATGTTCGATTACCAGTATGGAAATACCGGTGCTGCGCACCTTTTTGATGGCTTCGATCACTTCGTCGATTTCAGCATGATTGAGCCCCGCCATGACCTCGTCGAGCAGCAGCAGCTTGGGCTTCATGGCCATGGCCTTGGCCAGTTCAAGGCGCTTTCGATCCGGGCCGCCCAACTCGTCGGCGCGCCGCCCCGCCTGATGTTGCAGGTCCATGAGCTCCAGCCATTCGCGCGCTTCTTCGCGCGCAACCCGCAAGGCCTTTGCCGCCGTCGATGTTCCGAACAACGCGCCCACGGCGATGTTGTCCAGAACGGTCAGCCCGGGAAACGGCTTCATGATCTGGAACGTGCGGCCGATCCCTGCCCGGGCCCGGCGGTATGCCGGAAGGGTTTTGATGGAGCGGCCTTCGAATAAAATATCGCCAGTGGTCGGCATGATGCTGCCGCTGATGAGGCTGACCAGCGTCGTCTTTCCTGCGCCGTTGGGACCGATCAACCCCATGGTTTCACTTGGCGCGATGGTGAAATTGACGCCATTGACGGCCACGAGCCCGCCAAAGCGTTTGCTCAGATCGCGGATTTCAAGGATATGAGGTGAGGTCATAGGCGGTGCTGTTTGACGTTTTCGTTAAAGTAGCGCCAGCCTGTGTCGCGAAACCGGCGTATCAGGTCTGCCAGGCCGCGCGGCATGAAGACCACGGCTGTTACGATGACGATGCCAAAAAAGAGGCTGGCCACGGTGGAGACTTCGGTGGACAGGGTTTCGGAGATGCCGGAGAGTACGAATGCGCCAATCACAGGTCCCAGGACAGAGCCAGGTCCGCCAAATACCGTCATGATGATCATTTTGACGTTGAGGCTGAGGTCAAAGGCGCTAACCGGGTCGATGAAGGTAATCCAGTAGGCATGGATGCCTCCTGCCAGCGCACTGAAAACGCCGGCCAGGGCAAAGGCCAGGACTTTATAGAGCGTGGTGTTGATGCCCATGGAAGCCGCGGCATCCTCGTTTTCGCGGATGGCAATCAGACCGAAACCAAAACGGCTGCGCGAAATCCAGAAGATGGTCAGCGTTGCCAGTACCAGGGTGGCCAGTGACAGCTCGTAGAAAAGTGCATCACCGTTCAGAAGCGGCAATACCAGCCCCGTGTTGCGCCCGGCAATCTCGAGATTGGAGACAATCGCGGTCATGACCTGCGACAGGGCCAGGGTGGCAATGGCAAAGTAGTGACCGCGCAGGCGTAGCACCGGCAGCCCCATCACCAGCGCAAAGAGGACGGAGAGCAGGGCGCCAAAGGCCAGTCCCACGCCAAAAGGCAGTTGCCATTGCACCATCGCGATGGCAGTACCGTAGCTGCCCAGACCAAAAAACACGGAGTTGCCAAAGGAGGCGTAACCCGTGTAGCCACCGATGATGTTCCAGCCCTGCGCCAATGTGGCGAGCAACAGCGTGGCGATGCCGAACTGGATGACGGTCGGGGATGCAAACCAGGGTAGTGCGCCTAGCAATAGGACTGCGATGGCGGTCAACAGGAATTTTGTCCGGAGGTTCATGAGGTTGATCCAAGCAGGCCGTTAGGGCGAACGACCAGGACGAGGACGAGAATGCCAAAACTGGCCACATCCACGAAGGTAGGTCCGATGTAGAGCGCTGTGAGCGATTCGACGATGCCAAGGAAAATGCCGCCGACCACCACGCCCAGCGGGCTTTCCAGACCGCCGATGATGGCGATGGCAAATGATTTTGCCGTGAGCGTGGCGCCGATGTATGGATTGATCTGCGACACAACGCCGTAGAGATCGCCGGCTCCGCCGGCAAGCGCGGCTCCGATGCCAAAGGTCATGGCGTAGATGGATTTTGGTGCCACACCATAGAGGCGTGCGGCTCCCAGATTTTGCGCCGTGGCACGAATACCCCGACCCAGGCGCGTGTGCAGGAGAAACAGCCACATGGAAAAGGTCAGCAGCAGCGCTACGACAAAGGCGAGAACCCTGACCCAGGGCAGGGTGACTCCGAATGCCATGAAATTCGAGCCGGCATAGCTGGGGTTGATGGTGCGGTAGTCGGCGCTAAAGAGGATTTGTGCAAGCTGGGTCAGTACCACGTCAATCCCGAAGGTGATCAGGAGTGTGTTGAACATGGCCGAGCGGGCGATCAGGTTCAATACCCCGCCCTGTAGAAGGTAGCCCACGCAGAACAACGCTGCCATCGAGATGGGTAGTGCAACGAAGGGGTCCATGTCGAACAGGGTGAAGAGATAGTAGCCGACGTAGGCCCCCAGCATGATGAACGCGCCGTGGGCCAGGTTGACAATGTTAAGCACCCCCCAAACCAGGGCCAGGCCCAGGGCCATCAGCGCATAGAGGCCCCCAAGGAGTACGCCGTTGGCAAGAATTTGAGCAAGCAATTGCATCGCGTGGAAAACCCCGCTTTAAGAATGAGGCCTGTCGAATTGACGGTCTAGCGCTTGTCCCAAGGTGGCATGGGGTATTGCGGAGTCGCGAGCATTCCGTTCTGCGAATAGATGGCCTTGACCTGGTCGTTTTGCACTTGAATCACGGTTTGCGGCAGGCTGATCTGTCCGGTGGCATTGAACGCAACGGTGCCGTAGAGGCTGGGAAAGTTGACCTGGGAAATGGCATCCCGTACCTTTTTCGGATCCAGCGAGCCGGCAGCTTCCATGGCTTTGACAAAGGCTTCAACGTCGGCAACGGCCGAGGCAGAGTGGTAATCAGGGTCGTAGCCAAAGCGTGCGACATAAGCCTTGGCAAAGTCTGCGGCGTTGCCAAAATAGAGGTCCTTGCTGGTCGGTGAGATGACCCAGGGGGTCATGCCAAAAGCGTAGTTTGAATCCTTGCCAAGCGCTTTACGAAAATCGGCCGTGGGTACGCCCACCGTAAATGAATACATTTTGGGGGCAAGGTTGAGGCTTTTGGCCTGGCGCACGAAGTTAAGGGCCTCGGTCTCGTGGCCGGAAACCAGGATTGCATCCGGATTGCTGGATTTAAGTTGCGAGATCAGGGTGCTGAAGTCACTGGTGTTGCTGCTGTAGCGTTGGTCCAGGGTGAGTTTTATCCCGGCATTCTGCAGGAGTTCGCGCGTGCCATTTGCAACGGAGACGTCAAAGGCATCGTCGGCGTAGAGCAGCGCGACGGTTTTGGGCGCAGGGTTGAGCTTGCCCATCATGGCAATCGTGCTTTCAAAGTACTTGCTGGCTACGGGCAGGGTGCCAAAAATGTACTTGTAGCCGCGATTGAAAATCTGGTCGGACGCACCACCACCCTGGATCATGGGAACCTGGTACTTTTCGGCGACTGAGGAATCGGCCAGGGCAAAGTCGCTGGCGAAGGGACCTAACAGAAAATTGACCTTGTCTTGCGTCAGCAACTGCACATACTGGCGCACGCTCAAATTGCTGTCCGACTGGTTGTCAAGAATTTTCAGGGCCAGGGTGTAGGTTTTCCCGCCCACCTTGACGCCGCCGCGTTCGTTGATTTTTTCCACGGCGAACTTGTAACTGTCGCGATAATAGCGGCCTGTGTTGGCCAGGGCTCCGGTTTCCTGCACCGAAGCCCCGAGGGTGATCGTTTCCTGGGCAAAGGCGGAAGACATGCTCGTCGCCAGCGTGAACGCCATGAACCCTAAAGCTCGTTTCATAGAAGGCCTCCTCTCCGTATCGTTATTTTATGGGCCTGGATGCCCAAGCCTCGTGTTTGTGGGGAACAGTATACGAGATTGGTGATAATTCCTGAAAGTACGAAATCCCGTTTTACGGATTTCTGCTATGATTTGAAATCATGTGCAAGAAGAACACGCGTCGTTGGGTATCGCTTTTTGCTCTCATCATGCTGGCTGCAAGCCAGTGCATGACTGCGGCTCACGCATGTCAACAACTTTTCCCCGCAGAAAGCCCTCCCGCAACATGGGCCGTCCCCATGCCGGCTGACTGTGCCGGAATGGACATGGAGCGCGCACCTGTAACCGATGAATCCCGGTCGCCGCTTTGCCATGCCCATTGCGAACAGGTGGCGCAGATGCTGCAGCATGGCGCTCCAGATTTGTCGCCGGTGGGCCTGGTCGCCCTTTTCGAGCTGCCTCGGCCAGATGTCGGTGCAGCCATGCACTCCAGCACTGTCGTACTGCATCCCCAACTTCACCTGACGCAAGGCTCTCCGCCGCTGCGCATCCAGTACCAGGTTTTTCGGATCTAGGTCTTCTCCCCAACCCAGGGCGTGCCGCAACGGTTTGCGCCACGGATTCTGCCATTTGTCGGGAGCAAGACCATCATGTCTGAAAGAACAGAAGCGCCTTGCCGGCGATTTGCGCTGGCGATGTTGCTGGCCATCTGGACCACGACCGGCCACGCGTTGACCTATGACGAGGCCCTGGGCATTGCCGAGAACCACGCCTCGGAACTCGACGCGCGTCAAAACGCCGTCGCGGCCGCGCATTTAGCGCGAGTTTCTGCAGGAGAATTGCCCGACCCCAAACTCGTGATGGGCGTTGACAACCTGCCAGTTCAAGGTTCGGAAGCCTGGAATACCAGCCGCGATTTCATGACCATGCAGCGGATTGGCGTGATCCAGGAAATGACCCATGGTGATAAGCGGGATGCCGCGCGCCGGCTGGCAGAGGCCAATATTACACGGGCCGGTACCGAGCTGCAGATCGAACGCCTGTCCGTAAGGCGCCAGACGCTTCAGGCCTGGTTGAGGGTCTATTATCTACAACGGCAACGTACGCTGCTGGACCAGCTGGATGCCGAAAACCTTCTCCTGGCTTCAGCCGTGACGGCCCGTTTGGCCTCGGGACAGGGACAGGGGGGAGAGCGTCTGTTATCTCGCCAGGAAGGCGTGGCCCTGGAGGATCGGCGCGACGACCTGGAGCGCGACCTGAGGAAGGCACAAGCCGAACTGGCGCGCTGGGTGGGTGCCGCTGCGCGTGAGCCCTTGACGGGCCAGCCTCCTGCCTATACCCCCAACCCGGATCATTTGCGTCATGATCTGGATCGCCATCCCGATGTGGCAATTTTCAGTGTGCAGGAGGCCTCGGCACGCGCCGAAGTGGCCCTGGCCGAAGCGGCCAGAAAATCGGATTGGGGCGTGGAGATGGACTATCAGCACCGTGGCCCTGCTTTTGGGGACATGGTTTCAATTCAGTTGACCTTCGATCTTCCGGTATTTACCCAGACCCGCCAGAACCCCCGGATTGCCGCCCGCCAGCAGGAACTTGAGCGGGTCAGTGCGGAGCATGAAAGCATGGTGCGCCAGCATGCCGCAGAACTGGAGGCCATGCTGGCAGAGCAGGCCGCGCTGGTTCGCCAGCTTGAGCGTATTGACCGCGAATGGCTTCCCCTGGGCCAACAGAAAGTGGACCTTGCCTTGGCGGCCTACCGAGCCGGTCAGGAGCCGCTTCCGGCAGTGCTCGATGCGCGCAGGTTTCTGATTGATACCCGAATGAAGCGCATTGATCTTGAAGCGCGGCGCGCTGCGGTGGAAACCAGCTTGCACTACCTGTCAGAGGAGGTTCAGCCATGAATGCAAAACGGATGGGATGGTCTGCGCTGGTGGCCCTGATGCTGGTGGTGCTGGGTGCCGTGACGGGGTATGAATTCGCCAGTAGGGAACCTGCCGGTCCCAGAATATTGTATTGGTATGACCCCATGAAACCCGATCGGCACTTCGACAAACCCGGCAAATCTCCTTTCATGGACATGGATCTTGTACCCATGGTGGATGAAGGTAGCATTGCTGACAATGGTGTTCGCATCGACCCACGGCTGTTGCAAAACACTGGGGTCAGGTATGCAACCGTGGAGAAGGGCCGGCTTGCCCGCGGACTCGATGTCGTGGGGACGCTCGTCTTTGATGAGCGGCGTGTGGCGATCGTCCAGGCGCGAGCTGGCGGACTGGTGGAGCGTGCCTATGGCCGCGCTCCCAATGACGTAATTCCGGCGGGCGCACCCCTGGTGGACCTGCGCGTGCCTGACTGGTACGGCGCTCAGGCTGAATACCTGGCCTTGCGTGGGTCTGGTGAGCATGCGCTGGCAGAGGCTGCACGCATGCGCCTGTTGCAACTTGGCATGAACGAACTCCAGGTGGCACAAGTGGAAAAGAGTGGGGCGCCCCAGGCGGTGGTGACCATGACGGCCCCACGAAGCGGCGTGTTGCTGGAGCTTGGTGTGCGCGAAGGAATGACCGTCATGCCGGGACAGACCCTGGCGCGGATCAACGGTATCGACAACGTGTGGCTGGAGGCTGAAGTGCCGGAAGCGCAGATGGCCGGGCTCTTTGTGGGGCAGCCGGTGTCGGCAACTTTTACGGCCTGGCCGGAGCGCCATTGGACGGGCCGTATCAGCGCATTGTTGCCCGCACTGGAGCGGGATGTCCGAACGTTGCGGGTCCGCACCGAATGGGCCAACCCAGAGGGTCAGTTACGGCCTGGCATGTACGCGCGCGTCGCATTGCAGAAAGCGGCGGGACCGGAACGGCTGTTGATTCCCACAGAAGCCGTCATTGCCACGGGCAAACGCAATGTGGTCATCGTGGCTGAAGGGGCTGGCCTTTTCCGCCCTGCGGAAGTGACTGTGGGTCGCGAAGGTGACGGCAGGGTGGAAATTCTGGAGGGATTGCAGCAGGGTGACCAGGTCGTGGTTTCCGGACAGTTTCTTATTGACTCCGAGGCCAGTCTCAAAGGCGTGCTGGCACGCATGGAGAAGTCGGGAGAGCCGAAATGATCGCGCGCCTCATTCGGTGGTCCATCCAGAATCGCTTTCTGGTATTGCTGGCCACGCTATTTCTGACGGTGTGGGGCATGTGGGCCGTCCGCACCACGCCCGTGGATGCGCTGCCGGACCTCTCCGATGTGCAGGTCATCATCCGGACCTCGCTCCCGGGGCAGGCGCCGCAAATCGTTGAGGATCAAGTGACCTATCCGATGGCCACTACCATGCTCTCCGTGCCGGGTGCCAAAACGGTACGGGGTTACTCGTTCTTCGGGGACTCGTTCGTTTATGTGCTGTTCGATGATGGCACCGATCTGTATTGGGCGCGCTCCCGGGTTCTGGAATATCTCAACCAGGCCCAGGGGCGCCTGCCTGCGGGAGCCCGGGCTGCATTGGGCCCGGATGCCACCGGTCTGGGATGGGTTTTCGAGTATGCTCTCGTGGACCGCAGCGGACGGCATGATCTTGGCGAACTGCGTGCCTTGCAGGACTGGTTTCTCAAGTACGAGCTCAAGTCCGTGCCCAATGTGGCGGAAGTGGCTTCAGTGGGCGGCATGGTGCGGGAGTACCAGGTGCTCCCTGATCAGGCCAAACTGGCCGCGTATCGCATTACCCTTGTGCAGGTTCTGGAGGCCATTCGTAACGGCAACCAGGAAGCGGGTGGCGCCGTCGTGGAACAGGGGGAAGCGGAGTATATGGTCCGTGCCACGGGCTATCTCAAAACCCTCGATGATTTTCGGAATATTTCAGTAGCCACTCCCAGGGCCGGGATACCGGTGCGCCTGGGAGATCTGGCCCGTGTGCAGCTGGGCCCCGAGATGAGGCGGGGCATTGCCGAACTCGATGGGCAGGGGGAGGTTGCCGGAGGGGTGGTCATCCTGCGTTCTGGAAAAAATGCGCGGGAAGCCATTGCCGCAGTCAGGTCAAAGCTGGAAGCGCTGGGAAAGAGCTTGCCGCCAGGGATCGAGATCATCACCACTTATGATCGCAGCCAGCTCATTGATCGGGCAATCAACCATCTCAAGCTCAAGCTGGTCGAGGAGTTCATCGTGGTGGCACTCGTCTGCGGGCTATTCCTGTGGCATCTGCGCTCGGCCCTGGTGGCCATCATCTCATTACCGCTGGGCGTGCTGACCGCATTCATCCTGATGCGACATCAGGGGGTCAACGCCAATATCATGTCCTTGGGCGGCATCGCCATTGCAGTAGGGGCCATGGTGGATGCCGCCGTAGTGATGATCGAAAATGCCCATAAGAAAATCGAAGCCTGGCATCAGGAACACCCTGGCCGAACCCTGGCAGGCGAATGCCACTGGCAGGTGGTGACGGAGGCGGCAGTGGAAGTGGGGCCGGCGTTGTTTTTCAGCCTCGTCATCATCATGCTGTCTTTCCTGCCGGTATTTACTTTGGAGGCGCAGGAGGGGCGCATGTTTGCCCCCCTGGCCTTTACCAAGAGCTATGCCATGGCGGGTGCTGCCGCATTGGCCGTGACGCTGATTCCGGTATTGATGGGTTACTGGATTCGCGGGCGAATTCCCAG
>DAIBBI010000040.1:0-6987 GCA_027442615.1 Ferrovaceae bacterium
CCGGTTTGAAGCGGCGCGTGCCATTGCCGAAGCCAACACCCTGGCGCGCGTTTTGACCCTGGTTCCTCCCAACGAACTCACGCCGGCGCGTTACCGCCAGCAGATTCGCGTGCTGGCGCGCAAAGAGGGCTGGCGCCTCACCGAATATCCCGTGGCAAAGCTTAAGTCCATGGGGGCAGGGGCCTTTGTGGCCGTGGCCCAAGGCAGCGCCCCGGCCGACGCCGCGATCGTGCATTTGCAGTACCGCGGGCCGCGGGCGCGCAAACGTGTGGCCCTGGTGGGGAAAGGAATTTGCTTTGACACCGGGGGGCATAACCTCAAACCCGCCAAGTACATGTACGGCATGCACGAGGACATGAACGGTTCTGCCGTGGCCCTGGGCATTTTGTCTGCGGTGAGCCGCTTGCGGCTGCCTCTGGTGGTGGATTGTTGGCTGGCGCTGGCCCAGAACCACATCAGCCCAAAGGCCTATAAGCAAAATGATGTGGTAACGGCACTCAATGGCACCACCATAGAGATCGTCCACACTGATGCAGAAGGGCGCATGGTGCTGGCGGACACCTTGACCCTGGCTGCACGCCGGCAGCCCGACCTGATGGTGGACTTCGCAACGCTGACGGGAAGCATGCATACAGCGCTGGGGAGCCACCTCAGCGGCGTTTTTGCCAGCAATGGCTCGCTGGCCCAACTGGCGGTGGCAGTGGGAGATGCTGTGGGCGAGCGGGTGGTGGTATTTCCGTCCCCTGCGGACTATGATTGCCAGCTCGATAGCAAGGTGGCCGACGTCAAACAGTGCGCTGCGGATGGAACGGCTGACCACATTCTGGCTGCGCGCTTTCTGTCCCGTTTCACGGCACAGCGCCCCTGGGTCCACATGGATCTCTCTGCCTCCAGCAACGAAGGTGGTTTGGGAGCCGTGGGATCCGATGTCACCGGCTTTGGGGTGAACTGGGGGGTGCATTTTCTGGACAGTTGGTTAGAAAATAAGCTATAATCCGAAGCTTGGTGGAAAAGTTTTCGAAAAAAGTGGGCCTCGAGCCCATTTTTTATTTGCTGACAGGGTTCAGCGGGAGTGGAGTCCGGATGGAAGCATCGGCCCTGATTGAAAAAACCGTGACCGGCCTGGGCTACGAATTTGTGGATTTGGAGCGCGCCGGGCGCGGCTTGCTGCGCGTCTTCATCGATAAGCCGGAGGGCATAGGTGTTGAGGATTGTGCCAATGTCAGCAACCAGCTGACACGGTTGTTTGCCGTGGAGGGCATTGATTACGACCGGCTGGAGGTCTCGTCGCCCGGGCTGGATCGGCCGCTCAAGCGGGTTGCCGATTTTGCACGATTTGCCGGGCGCGACGTCAAGCTGCGTCTGCGCGTGCCACGAGCAGGTCAGCGCAATTTTGTTGGACGCATTGTTTCAGTTTCGGACACCGTACTGGTATTGGATGTAGATGGCGTGGCCATTGAAATAGAGGTTGCAGGCATTGACCGTGCCAACCTCGTTCCTGAGATTTGATTGGAGGCCTTATGAGCAAGGAAGTGCTGATGCTGGTGGATGCCCTGGCCCGTGAAAAGAGTGTCAATCCCGACATTGTCTTCATCGCGCTGGAAATGGCATTGGCCTCGGCAACCCGAAAAAAACACGGTGAGGAAGACATCGACGTTCGGGTCGAAATCGATCGCGAAACGGGCGACTTCAAATCTTTTCGGGTATGGCGAGTTGTCAACGATGCCGACTGGTTGTCTGAATTCCAGGAGCTTCCCATGTCTCAGGCCGTTGTGCGCAATCCTGACGCACAACCGGGGGACATTGTCGAAGAGCCGCTGGAGCCCATCGACTTTGGACGCATTGGCGCACAAGCAGCCAAGCAGGTGATTTTCCAGAAAATCCGGGATGCTGAGCGGGAGCAGATTCTCAATGACTTTCTGGAGCGCAACGAGAGTCTGGTGACCGGCACCGTCAAACGGCTGGACCGGGGCAACGCCATCATTGAATCCGGACGGATCGAGGCGTTGCTGCCGCGCGACCAGATGATCCAGCGGGAAAACCTCCGCATTGGCGATCGGGTACGCGGCTATTTGTCCCGCGTGGAGCGGGGTGGGCGCGGACCACAGCTGATTTTGTCACGCCTGGCGCCTGAGTTCATCATCAAACTGTTTGAGCTGGAAGTCCCCGAAATCGAGGAAGGACTGCTGGAGATCAAATCGGCAGCTCGCGATCCTGGCATTCGCGCCAAAATCGCCGTCAAATCCAACGACCGTCGCCTGGACCCCATCGGCACCTGCGTCGGCATGCGTGGTTCGCGCGTGCAGGCGGTGACTGCGGAACTGGGCGGCGAGAGGGTGGACATCATTCTCTGGTCGGAAGACCCGGCGCAGTTCGTCATCAATGCGTTGGCACCGGCAGAAGTCAACTCGATCCGCGTGGATGAGGACAGCCACAGCATGGATGTGGTGGTGGATGAGGACCAGTTGGCCCAGGCCATCGGACGAAGCGGACAGAATGTGCGCCTCGCCTCCGAATTGACGGGTTGGACGCTCAACATCATGACCGAGGATCAGGCGCATGAAAAAGATGCGGCAGAATCTTCAAAAATCCGCGATTTGTTCGTCAATCGTCTGGATGTGGACGAGGAAGTGGCGGATATCCTGATTCAGGAAGGCTTCAGCTCGCTGGAAGAAGTGGCCTACGTTCCGATCAACGAAATGCTGGCCATCGAGGCATTCGACGAGGACACGGTCAACGAGTTGCGTAGTCGGGCGCGCAATGCTCTGCTCACAGAAGCCATTGCTTCGGAGGAGCAGGTAGAGCATGCGGCGGAAGACTTGCAGAGCATGGCAGGTATGGATTCGGACACGGCACTGCTCTTCGCTTCCAAGGGAATCAAGACCATCCAGGATCTGGCAGACTTGGCAGTGGATGAATTGTCCGAGCTGACGGGAATCGACGCAGAACGCGCCAAGGAACTCATCATGACGGCCCGTGCGCCGATGTTTGAGTGAGGGATCGGAGAATTTGAATGGCAAAAGCAACGGTGGCTGATCTTGCAGTTGAATTGAAAGTCACCCCGGAAACGCTGCTGGTACAGCTCAAGGCGGCAGGGGTGAGCAAATTGACAGCGGCAGATAGTATCAGCGAAAAAGACAAATCACAGCTACTCGACCATTTGCGCGAGCAGCACGGACGTTCTGAGCCAAAGACCCGCATCACGCTGACGCGAAAGCAAACCAGCGAAATCAAAAAAGCCGATAGTGCCACGGGCAAAGCCCGCACCATCCAGGTGGAGGTGCGCAAGAAACGCGTTTTGGTGAAGCGTGACAGCACGGAAGCCCTGGCGCCTGGAGAAGAAGAGGCACAGGAACTCGTTGCCGCTCCAGCGCCTGAACCTGAAGTCATTGCCCAGCCCGAGCCCGTGGTGGAAGTGGTTGCTGAAGTGATCGAGCCCGAACCCGAAGTGGTGCCGGTGGCAGTTGAGCCTGAACCCGAGGCGCCGGTTGTGGCCGAGGTTCCGGGTATTCCTGCCAGCCCCATTGACGAGGCTCAGCGCGCATTGCGAAGTCAGGAAGCAAGCCGCCAGGCCGAACTGAGGGCCCGTCAGACGGCAGATGCCATGGACAAGCTGGCCCGCGCCCGCGCCAAGAAAGAGGCCGAAGAAAAGGCGCTGGCAGAAACGCAAGCAGCGGCTGCGCGAGCCCAGGCAGAAAAAAGCGCGCCCAAACCAGACGAAAAGACCGGCACTTTGCATCGCCCTGCAGCCAAGGCTGCCGAGAAGGCCGCTCCCAAGAAGAGCGACAAGAAGGCCGAGAAACCCACTACATGGATGGATGACGGTAACAAGCGACGGGGTTTGAAAACCCGCGGAGACGCTGGCAGCAGCACGGCCTGGCGTGACCCCAAGTCGCGCCATGCCAAGGGGCACAACAAATCCGATGAGGGGTTGCATGCCTTCTCGGCGCCCACCGAGCCCATCGTGCATGAGGTGCTGGTTCCCGAAACCATTACCGTGGCCGTACTGGCCCAGAAAATGGCCGTTAAGGCTGCCGAAGTCATCAAGACCCTGATGAAGATGGGCATGATGGTCACGATCAACCAGGTCCTGGACCAGGAAACTGCCATGATTGTGGTGGAAGAACTGGGCCATGTGGCCAAGCGTGCCAAGCTTGATGATCCGGAGGCCCTGCTGGCTGAAACCGGCGGTGAGCATGAAGATGCCATTCTTGAGCCTCGTGCTCCTGTGGTCACCGTAATGGGACACGTGGACCACGGCAAGACTTCTCTCCTGGATTACATTCGACGCACACGGGTGGCCAGCGGTGAAGCTGGCGGCATCACCCAGCATATCGGCGCGTATCACGTGGAGACGGCACGCGGCATGGTGACCTTTCTCGATACCCCAGGGCACGAGGCTTTTACGGCCATGCGAGCACGCGGAGCCAAGGTTACGGACATCGTGATTCTGGTGGTGGCTGCTGACGACGGCGTGATGCCACAGACCATCGAGGCCATTCACCATACCAAGGCAGCACAGGTTCCGGTGGTGGTTGCCGTGAACAAGATCGACAAGCCCGAAGCCAATTTCGAGCGCATCAAGAGCGAGCTTGTGGCGCAAGGGGTATTGCCTGAAGAGTATGGCGGTGAGGCCCAGTTCGTCCAGGTTTCAGCCAAGACGGGGCAGGGCATTGACGATCTTCTGGAATCCGTTTTGCTGCAAGCTGAAGTACTGGAACTCAAGGCGCCCAAAAATACCCCGGCCAAGGGTATCGTGATTGAGGCACGCCTGGACAAGGGACGGGGCCCCGTCGCCACCATTCTTGTGCAATCGGGCACGCTGCGACGCGGCGACATGGTGCTCGCAGGCGCGTCTTATGGTCGGGTCCGAGCGATGCTTGATGAGGCAGGGCATCCCGTGGATGAGGCAGGTCCATCCATTCCGGTGGAAATCCAGGGGCTGACCGAAGTGCCCGTCGCCGGTGAGGACGTGATGGTGCTCAACGACGAGCGCAAGGCCCGCGAAATTGCCCTGTTCCGTCAGGGCAAGTTCCGCGACGTCAAACTTGCCAAGCAGCAGGCTGCCAAGCTGGAGAACATGTTTGACCAGATGACCGAGGGCGGCGTCAAGACGCTGTCCCTGATCATCAAGGCCGATGTGCAGGGCTCCTACGAAGCCCTGACCCAGTCCCTGCAAAAGCTTTCCACGGATGAAGTTCGTGTCAACATCGTGCATGCCGCAGTGGGTGGCATCACGGAATCGGATGTTAATCTGGCGCTGGCCTCCAAGGCGGTCATCATTGGTTTTAACACTCGTGCAGATGCCACAGCGCGCAAGTTGATCTCCAGCAGCGGAGTGGATGTGCGCTATTACGACATCATCTATAACGCCGTTGACGAGGTGAAGGCCGCACTTTCGGGGATGCTCTCGCCCGATCGCAAGGAAAGCATCACGGGACTGGTTGAAATTCGCGAAGTATTCCGCATTTCCAAGGTGGGCGCCGTTGCAGGTTGCTACGTGCTGGAAGGTTCGATCAAGCGGGGCGCCGGCGTGCGATTGTTGCGCGACAACGTGGTGGTCCACACGGGCGAGCTCGATTCCCTGAAACGATTCAAGGATGACGTGCGCGAAGTGAAAGCTGGCTTCGAATGCGGTCTGTCCCTCAAAAACTACAACGACATCCAGGTGGGCGACAAGCTCGAAACCTTTGAAGTCGTTGAAGTGGCTCGCACGCTTTAAACCGAGACGAATCTCTTGCCAGCCTTTCCGCGCAGCCGTCGCATTGGGGATCAGATCCAGAAGGACCTCTCTGATCTGATCAGACGTGAATTCAAGGATCCACGGGTAGGCATGGTGACCGTCACCGCAGTGGAAGTATCTACGGATTACTCTCACGCCAAGGTGTACGTCAGCTCCCCGCTCGGTTCGGAATCGCTGCACCGGACGCTTGAAGCGTTGCAGGAGGGTGCGGGGTTTCTGCGCCGCCAGTTGGGGCGCCGGATGACCCTGCGCACCATGCCGCAACTGCACTTTCTCGAAGATCAAACGCTGGACCGGGCGGTTGCCTTATCCAGCCTGATTGATGAGGCGGTGGCTTCGGATGCCCAACACCACGAAAAGCCCTGAGCAATCCAAAGTTCGCGGCGAGCGGACGCTGCGCAGGGACATCACAGGCGTTCTGTTGCTCGACAAGCCTTTCGGGTTATCTTCCAACACGGCGCTGCAGCGCGCGCGTTACCTGCTGGCTGCACGCAAGGCGGGCCATACCGGAACGCTGGACCCTCATGCCACCGGCCTGTTGACCTTATGCCTGGGCGAAGCTACCAAGTTTTCAGGTTGGCTGCTGGACGCCCCCAAGTCCTATCAGGCCCTGATTCGCCTGGGCTACAGCAGTTCCACCGGCGACGGAGAAGGCGAAATCACGCCGGTGAGGCCTTTTACGGGAACGCTTGCGACAATCAAATCCGTTCTGCAGGGGTTTCATGGCCACCAAACCCAGCAGCCTCCGATGCATTCCGCTCTGAAAGTGGGCGGCCGTCCACTTTACGATTACGCGCGCGCCGGGCTCGAAGTCACCCGTGCTGCGCGCGAGATCGAAGTGCTGGAACAGAAGGTCGAATCCTGGGATGGTGAGACGTTGACCATCTCCGTCAAGGTCAGCAAGGGCACTTACATCCGCGTGTTGGCCGCGGACATCGGCACGGCATTGGGCTGTGGCGGTTACCTCAGCGGCTTGCGGCGTACTGAAACAGGACCATTTGCATTGCAGGACGCCATGACGCTGGATCAACTGGAAGCGCTTTCCATGGATGAACGGGAAAAATGTTTGCTTCCTGCAGATGCCTTGTTGTTCGGGGTGCCGCGACTTGACCTCGTCGATGCACAAAGTCTGGCCATCCGACAGGGCCGCGCCTTGCCCTGGGATGCCGTGGACATGCCGGGGCAGCGCTATCGGGTTTATGCACCGGCCGCCCATTTTCTTGGTATCTGTGAGATCACACCCG
>DAIBBI010000045.1:0-14821 GCA_027442615.1 Ferrovaceae bacterium
TGGCGAAAGCCGTAGCAGTTCGAGTCTGCTCATCGGCACCATACATATTTGCGAGAACGCAATGGTGCAAAATTATTTGCCGGTACTGCTCTTCATCCTCGTGGGCTTGGCGGTGGGAGTCGTACCGCCGTTGCTGGGTAAGTTGCTGGCGCCCAGTCGTCCCAATCCCGAAAAAAATTCTCCCTATGAATGCGGCTTCGAGGCCTTTGAAGATGCCCGCATGCGTTTTGATGTGCGCTACTACCTCGTCGCCATCCTGTTTATCCTCTTCGATCTCGAAATTGCTTTCCTCTTTCCCTGGGCAGTGGTCCTGAAAGACATCGGCCTGCCCGGTTTTGTCGCCATGCTGGTGTTTCTGGCCATCCTGGTGGTGGGTTTCATTTATGAGTGGGTGAAAGGCGCGCTGGAGTGGGAATGACCCCAGCCCTGAAGTTCCGCTCAGGAGATTGTCATGGCACTTGAAGGTGTATTGAAGGAAGGGTTCGTCACTACGAGTCTCGACACCGTCATCAACTGGACCCGCACGGGCTCGCTCTGGCCCATGACGTTTGGCCTGGCGTGCTGTGCCGTGGAGATGATGCAGGCTGGCGCATCGCGCTATGATCTGGACCGCTTCGGCATCGTGTTTCGCCCCAGTCCGCGCCAGTCCGACCTCATGATCGTGGCTGGCACCCTGTGCAACAAGATGGCACCGGCCCTGCGCAAGGTCTATGACCAGATGGCCGAACCGCGCTGGGTCCTGTCCATGGGCTCCTGTGCCAACGGTGGCGGTTACTATCATTACTCCTACTCGGTGGTGCGCGGCTGTGATCGCGTGGTTCCGGTGGACGTGTACGTGCCCGGCTGTCCTCCCACTGCCGAAGCCCTGCTGTTTGGCATCATCCAGTTGCAGCAAAAAATCCGCCGTACCAACACCATTGCGCGCGTCGCCTGATGACCATGTCCTCTTCTCTCGATACCCTATCCCAAACGCTGGCCGATGTTCTGGGAGGGGCGGTCATCTCGCAGCAGCTCCGGCTCAATGAACTGACCATTACCGTACACGCCGACCAGTGGCTTTCCGTGGCCCAGCGCCTGCGCGATACCGACGGCCTCAAGTTCGAGCAGCTCACCGACCTGTGTGGCATGGATTACTCCACCTACCAAGGCTGGTCCGGGCGGCGGTTTTGCGCAGTCACCCATCTGCTCTCCGTGACCCACAACCAACGCCTGCGCATCAAGGTCTTTGCCGAAAATGACCAGCATCCGCTGCTGGAATCGGTGGTGTCGGTCTGGCCGGTGGCCAACTGGTTTGAACGCGAGGCCTTCGACTTGTTCGGCATTGTCTTCAACGGCCATCCCGACTTGCGCCGCATCCTTACGGATTACGGCTTCGTGGGGCATCCTTTCCGCAAGGACTTCCCCATTTCCGGAAACGTCGAAATGCGCTACGACCCGGACCAGGGGCGCGTGGTGTACGAGCCCGTCTCCATCCTTCCGCGCGAAATCGTTCCGCGCACGATCCGACCAGAAAATTACGGGGATACCGAACGCCATGGCTGAAATTCGCAACTACACCATGAACTTCGGGCCGCAGCATCCGGCCGCCCACGGCGTACTGCGCCTGGTGCTGGAACTGGATGGCGAAGTCATCGAACGCGCTGACCCGCACATCGGCCTGTTGCATCGTGCCACGGAAAAACTGGCTGAAACACGCACCTACCTGCAAACCGTGCCCTACATGGACCGTCTGGATTACGTGTCCATGATGTGCAACGAGCATGGTTATGTGATGGCACTGGAAAAGCTGTTGCAGCTTGAAGTGCCGTTGCGGGCCCAGTACATCCGCGTCATGTTCGACGAAATCACGCGCGTTCTCAACCACCTGTTGTGGCTGGGGGCCCATGCGCTGGACGTGGGGGCGATGACGGTATTTCTGTATGCCTTCCGCGAGCGCGAAGATCTCATGGACTGCTATGAGGCGGTTTCCGGCGCGCGCCTGCATGCCGCCTACTACCGTCCCGGCGGCGTTTACCGCGATCTTCCCGATCGCATGCCGCAGCATCTGGCCAGCAAGGTGCGCGGCGGCCGTTCGGAAGGCAAGGCCACTCGGCTCAACGAAAACCGCCAGGGTTCGCTGCTGGATTTCATAGAGGACTTCACCAACCGATTCCCCGGCTACGTGGACGATTACGAGACCCTTCTCACGGACAATCGCATCTGGAAGCAGCGCACCGTCGGGATTGGCGTCGTATCGCCCGAACGCGCGCTGGCACTGGGTTTTACCGGCCCCATGCTGCGCGGCTCAGGGGTGGAATGGGACCTGCGCAAAAAGCAGCCCTATGAAGTGTATGCCAACGTGGACTTCGACATTCCGGTGGGGGTGAACGGCGATTGTTATGACCGTTATCTGGTGCGCATTGAAGAGATGCGCCAATCCAATCGCATCATCAGGCAATGCGTGGATTGGCTGCGCCTCAACCCGGGGCAGGTGATCAGCGAGAACCATAAGGTGGCGCCTCCTGCGCGGGCCAAGATGAAGGAGAACATGGAAGAGCTGATTCATCATTTCAAGTTCTTCACCGAAGGATTTCACGTGCCGGCAGGCGAGGCCCTGGCCAGCATCGAAGCCCCCAAGGGCGAATTTTCGATTTACCTGGTATCCGACGGGGCCAACAAGCCCTACCGCCTCAAGATCCGCGCCCCCGGATTTGCCCATCTGGCCGGACTGGATGAAATGTCCCGTGGCCACATGATCGCCGATGTGGTCGCCATCATCGGAACCCAGGACATCGTGTTTGGAGAGGTGGATCGCTGATCATGCTGAGCTCGCAATCAAAACAACTGATCGACCACGAAATCGCCAAGTATCCTGCGGACCAGAAACAGTCGGCCGTCATGTCCGCGCTGCGAATTGCCCAGGACGAGCATGGCTGGCTGTCGCGCGAGGTCATGGACAGCGTGGCGGAATACCTGGGCATGACGCCCATTGCCGTGTACGAAGTGGCGACCTTCTACGAGATGTACAACTTGAAGCCCATGGGGCGGCACAAGATCACGGTCTGCACCAATCTGCCCTGTACCCTGTCTGGTGCCACCGAACTGTGCGACAACCTCAAGCGGCGTCTGGGCATTGGCTTCAATGAGGTCACCCCCGACGGCGAATTCAGCCTCAAGGAAGGCCAGTGCTTTGGTGCCTGCGGCGATGCGCCGGTGCTGCTGGTCAACAACCACGACATGCACTCCTTCATGGACGAAGAAAAAGTGGATGCCCTCCTCAAGGAGTTGAAGTCATGACCCAGGTCATCACGGGCGGTCTTGACGGCGAGCGCACCTGGCGTCTTGCCGATTACGTCAAGCGCGGCGGCTACGAGGCCCTGCGCAAGGTGCTCTCGGGCATGACGCCAGAACAGGTGGTGGACGAGGTCAAAAAGTCCTCGCTGCGCGGCCGCGGGGGTGCGGGTTTTCCCAGCGGTCTCAAATGGACCTTCATGCCCAAGAACTACCAGGGCGACAAGTACATCGTTTGCAACTCGGACGAGGGCGAGCCAGGCACCTTCAAGGATCGCGACATCCTGCGCTACAACCCCCATGCCCTGATCGAGGGCATGATCATCGGGGCCTATGCCATGGGGGCCACGCGCGGCTATAACTACATTCACGGCGAAATCTGGACCACCTACCTGCGCTGCGAAGAAGCGTTGCAGGAAGCGCGCGCTGCGGGGTTCCTGGGAAAAAACATCCTGGGCTCGGATTTTTCCTTCGAACTCTTCAACCATCACGGTTATGGCGCCTATATCTGCGGCGAGGAGACGGCCCTGCTCGAATCGATCGAGGGCAAAAAGGGGCAGCCGCGCTACAAGCCGCCTTTCCCTGCCACCTATGGCCTGTATGGCAAGCCCACCACCATCAACAACACGGAGACCTTTGCCAGCGTGCCCTGGATCATCCGCAACGGTGGCGAGGCCTTCCTGGAACTGGGCAAACCCAACAACGGCGGCACCAAGATATTTTCGGTCTCGGGTCACGTCACCCGTCCGGGCAATTACGAAGTGCCGCTGGGCACCCCCTTTGCCCAATTGCTGGAAATGGCGGGCGGCATGCGCGGCGGGCGCAACATCAAGGCCGTGATCCCTGGCGGTTCGTCCATGCCGGTATTGCCTGGCGAGATCATGATGCAGATCGACATGGACTATGATTCCATCGCCAAGGCGGGCTCCATGCTGGGATCGGGGGCGGTCATCGTGATGGATGAAACCGTGTGCATGGTGCGCGCGCTGGAGCGTTTGTCGTATTTCTATCACGAAGAATCCTGCGGACAATGCACGCCCTGTCGCGAGGGCACCGGCTGGCTCTATCGCATCGTCCATCGCATCGAGCAAGGCATGGGGCGTGCGGAAGATCTTGATCTTCTGCTGTCCCTCAGTGACAACATCCAGGGCCGCACCATCTGCGCCCTGGGGGATGCCGCCGCAATGCCCGTGCGCAGTTTCGTCAATCATTTCCGTTCGGAGTTCGAGCACCACATCACCCATAAGCGGTGTCTGGTGGGCGTGCCCCAACGTCAGGAAAAGGTAGCGTAAGCAATGGCACTGCTGAATATCGAAATTGACGGGCAACCCACCCAGGTGGAAAGCGGTCGCACCGTGATGGATGCGGCCAAAAAGCTGGGCATCAAG
This sequence comes from Ferrovaceae bacterium, assembly GCA_027442615.1. Taxonomy (GTDB): domain Bacteria; phylum Pseudomonadota; class Gammaproteobacteria; order Burkholderiales; family Ferrovaceae; genus JAJZRV01. The sequence goes on from DAIBBI010000045.1 coordinate 4,659, forward strand.
ATTCCCCACTTTTGCTATCACCGCAAACTCTCCATCGCGGCCAACTGCCGCATGTGCCTCGTGCAGGTTGAAAAGGCGCCCAAGCCGTTGCCGGCCTGTGCCACGCCCGTCACGGAAGGCATGAAAGTCCAGACCCATTCCGAGTACGCCATCAAGGCCCAGAAGGCCGTGATGGAATTCCTGCTGATCAACCATCCGCTCGATTGTCCCATCTGCGATCAGGGCGGCGAGTGCAAGTTGCAGGACATCAGCGTGGGCTACGGTGGCGTGGCCTCGCGTTATCGCGAAGAAAAGCGCGTGGTCTCCAACAAGGATCTGGGTTCGCTCATTGCCACGGACATGACGCGTTGCATCCTCTGCACGCGCTGCGTGCGCTATGGCCAGGAAATTGCCGGAATCATGGAGCTGGGCGTGGGTGGGCGGGGCGAGCATTCCGAAATCCTGGCATTCATGGATCTCACGGTGGATTCCGAAGTGTCCGGCAATGCCATCGATCTTTGTCCGGTGGGTGCGCTCACCAGCAAACCCTTCCGCTACACCGCGCGCTCCTGGGAGCTGACCCGCCATCCCTCGATCAGCCCGCATGATGGGCTTGGCACCAATGTGGTGGTACAGGTCAAACAGAACACCCAAGTGGCCCGGGTGCTTCCCGGGGCCAACGAGGACGTCAACGAATGCTGGCTTTCCGACCGCGACCGCTTTTCCTATGAGGCGTTGCACAGCGACGACCGCGTGACGCATCCCATGATCAGGCAGGATGGGAAGTGGGTGGAAACAGACTGGGCCGAAGCCCTGCAGGTGGTGGTGGACGCCTTCACCAAGGTGGGCGACGCGCATGGCAAGGAAGCCCTGGGCGCGCTGGTCAGCCCCCATCAAACCCTGGAAGAGCTCTACTTGGCCCAGAAGTTGATGCGCGAACTGGGCTCGCACAACATCGATCACCGCACGCGTCAAACCGACTTTGTACTCGACGCCGTGCAGCGCGGCACCTCCTGGCTGGGCATGCCGGTGGCCCGTTGCAGCGAACTCAAGTCCTGCCTCATCGTGGGTAGCGCACTACGCCAGGAGCAGCCCTTGCTGGCCGTGCGCCTGCGCCGCGCCGCCACCCTGGGCGCCCAGATTCACCTCATCAACCCTTTCGTGGACGATCTCGCCATGCCGGTGGCCCAGCAATTGACGGGCACGCCCAGCGAGATGCCGGGGCTGCTGGCCCAGGTATTGCAAGCGGTGGCCGCACGACAGGGTCAGACCGTCGTTGCTGCATTGCAGACCATGGTGGGCGGCGCGCCTGGCACCACGGCCGAACGCATTGCCGAGAGCCTCATGCGCGATCCCGCGCGAGCCATCTTCCTGGGTCACCTCGCACAGCACCACCCTGCCTACGGCACGCTCTACGCACTGGCTGCCGAGCTGGCGCGTCTGCTGGATTGTCCCTTTGGTGTACTGGGCGAGGCTGCCAACAGCGTGGGTGCAACCCTCGCCGGCGCCGTGCCGCATCGCGGCGCCCTGGGCACGCACTCGGCCAGCGGACTGGATGCCCAGGCTATGTTGCGTAACCCGCGCAAGGCCTATCTCGTCATGGGGCTGGAACCCGAACTGGACTGCGCCGATCCGGCTCAGGCCATGGCCGCCCTCAAGGCCGCCGATTTCGTTGTGGCCCTCTCGGCATTCAAGGGTCGGGCTCCCGAATGGGCCACGGTGATCCTGCCCATCGCCCCCTTTACCGAAACCGCCGGCACCTTTGTCAGCATGGAAGGGCGGGTTCAATCCTTCAACGGCGCGGTGGCCCCGAAGGGCCAGGCGCGTCCGGCCTGGAAGGTGCTGCGCGTGCTGGGCAACCTGTTTGAACGCTCCGGCTTTGACTTCGAGTCAGTGGAGGATGTGCGCACCGAAATTTCTCCTGACCTCGTTCTCGTGGCCAGCCAGTCCTGCGACAACGGCTTGTCCGGCATGCCCCAACTCAAGGTGCGGGCATCGCTGGGCACCGTCGAGCGCATTGGCGAGGTGCCCCTGTACCACGCCGACCCTCTGGTGCGACGCTCACCCTCATTACAGGCCACACGCCTGGCGCACACCGTGCAGGTGACGGTGAGTCCGCAGCTGGGGGCGCGTTTGGGCCTTGCTGCGGGGCAGCAGGTGAGAGTGCGTCAGGGCGAGGGCGTGGCCGAGCTGCCGCTGGCCTTTGACGCGGGCATACCCGAAGGATGTGCGCGCATTCCCGCCGCACATCCCGCAACTGCAGGTTTGGGCGACGCATTGGGGATGGTATCCCTGGAGGCTTGCGCATGATGGTTCCACAGGAAATACAGCAATTTTTCGGGCCGCTCTGGCCCGCGGTGTGGGCGCTCGTCAGAATCGTGGTGATCGTGTTGCCGCTGATGGGTGCGGTGGCGTACCTCACGCTGGTGGAGCGCAAGGTGATAGGCTACATGCAAATCCGCATCGGCCCCAACCGCGTGGGTCCCTTCGGGTTGCTGCAGCCCATCGCGGATGCCATCAAGCTGCTCATGAAGGAAATCCTGGTGCCCAGCGGCGCCAACAAGTTCCTCTTCGTGCTGGGTCCGGTACTGGCCATCATGCCGGCCCTGGCGGCCTGGGCCGTGGTGCCCTTCACGCCCGATCTCATCCTCACCAACGTGGACGCCAGCCTGCTCTACATCATGGCCATTACCTCCATGGGTGTCTATGGCGTGGTGATCGCAGGGTGGGCCTCCAACTCCAAGTACGCCTTCCTGGGCGCATTGCGTTCCGCAGCCCAGATCGTCTCCTATGAAATCGCCATGGGTTTTGCCCTGGTGACGGTGTTGATGATGTCGCACAGCCTCAATCTGGTGGAGATCGTCAAGGCGCAGCAAGGGCCCCTGGGCCTGCTGCAGTGGAACTGGATTCCACTGCTGCCCATGTTTGTGGTGTACGTCATTTCGGGCACGGCCGAAACCAATCGGGCACCCTTCGACGTGGCGGAAGGCGAGTCGGAAATCGTGGCCGGGTTTCATGTGGAATATTCCGGCATGACCTTCGCCATTTTCTTCCTGGCCGAATACGCCAACATGATCCTGATTTCGGCACTCACCGCCATCATGTTCATGGGGGGCTGGCTGTCGCCGTTGCCATTCCTGCCCGACAGCATTCTGTGGCTGTTTGCCAAGATGAGCTTCGTGCTGTTCCTGTTTTTGTGGTTCAGAGCCACTTTCCCGCGGTACCGCTATGACCAGATCATGCGACTGGGCTGGAAGGTGTTCATTCCCGTGACGCTGGTGTGGCTGGTGTTGGTGGGCGCGCTGATGCAAGAGCCGCTGCGCGGTCTGCCCATACTCAACATCTGGTTTCACTGACCGAGGGCCTGTACATGGGTGCCATTAAAGAATTCGTTAAAAGCTGGACGCTCACCGAACTCCTCAAGGGAATGAGCGTGACGGGGCGGCACTTCCTGTCGCGCAAGATCACCGTCCAGTATCCCGAGGAAAAAACCCCACAGTCCCCGCGCTTTCGCGGACTGCATGCGCTGCGCCGTTACCCCAATGGCGAAGAGCGCTGCATCGCCTGCAAGTTGTGCGAGGCCGTGTGCCCCGCCATGGCCATCACCATCGAATCAGAACAGCGTGCCGATGGCAGCCGCCGCACCACGCGCTACGACATTGACCTGTCCAAATGCATCTTCTGCGGCTTTTGCGAAGAATCCTGCCCGGTGGATTCCATCGTGGAAACGCGGATTTTTGAATATCACGGCGAACAACGCGGCGACCTTCTCATGACCAAGGAAAAGCTGTTGGCGGTGGGAGACCGTTACGAAGCCCAGATTGCAGCCGACCGTGCCGAAGACGCACGCTTCCGATAAGGAAAACCAAAGGTGACTGATTTTTCCGTACTGATATTTTCCGCCTTCGCGCTGGTGCTGCTCGGGGCCGCCGTGGGCGTGATCACTGCGCGCAACCCGGTGCATGCCGCCCTGTTTCTGGTGCTGGCGTTCTTCAACGGGGCCGGCTTGTGGATGATGCTGGAAGCCGAATTCCTCTCCATCGCCCTCGTGCTGGTGTACGTGGGTGCGGTGATGGTGCTGTTCCTGTTTGTGGTGATGATGCTCAACGTGGATCTGGCCCGGCTGCGCGAAGGATTCTGGAAGCACCTGCCCCTGGGGCTCGGGGTGGGCGTGCTGATGGTGGCGGAGATGGTGCTGGTGGTGAGCAGCAAGCAGTTTGCTTCCCTGGGGGAGGGTACTGCACCAGCCGCGCCAGGAGTGAGCAATACCCGCGAGCTGGGGCTCCTGCTCTACACCGACTACGTTTATCCCTTTGAACTGGCCGCCGTCATCCTGCTGGTGGCCATCGTCGCGGCCATAGCCCTGACGCTGCGTCGGCGCAAGGATTCCAAACACCTGGATCCGGCACAGCAAGTCCGCGTCAAGGCGGCCGACCGAATTCGTATCGTGGCCATGCGCACCGAAAAGGACCGCTGATGATCAACCTGACCGATTACCTGATGCTAGGCGCCGTGCTGTTCGCCATCAGCGTGGTGGGCATTTTTCTGAACCGCAAGAATGTCATCATCCTGCTGATGTGCATCGAACTGATGCTGCTGGCCGTCAATCTCAACTTTGTGGCGTTTTCCCACTACCTGCACGACATGGCAGGGCAGGTCTTCGTGTTTTTCATCTTGACCGTTGCCGCAGCCGAGTCGGCCATCGGCCTCGCGATTTTGGTCGTACTGTTCCGAAACATCCGCTCCATCAACGTGGATGATCTGGGCAGTCTCAAGGAATGAGCCTCCATGAGCATGTTTAGCCTTTATCTGCTGGTTCCCCTCGCACCCCTCGCCGGGTCCCTCCTGGCCGGTCTGTTTGGCAAGGCCCTGGGGCGTACCGGAAGCCACATCGTCACCATCCTGGGCGTCGCCATCTCCTTCGTGACCTCTGTGGTGATAGCACAGGATGTCTTTGCCGGCCACGTTTTCAACGGCACGGTATACACATGGCTGACCACCGAGGACATTTCCCTGGTGGTGGGCTTCCTGATTGACCCGCTCACCGTCACGATGATGCTGATCGTGACCTTCGTCTCCCTCATGGTGCACATCTACACCGTGGGCTACATGCACGAAGATCCGGGTTACCAGCGCTTCTTCAGCTACATCTCGCTATTCACCTTCTCCATGCTGATGCTGGTGATGTCCAACAATTTCCTGCAGCTGTTCTTTGGCTGGGAAGCCGTGGGCCTGGTGTCCTACCTCCTGATCGGCTTCTGGTACACCCGCCCCACCGCCATCTATGCCAACCTCAAGGCGTTCCTGGTCAATCGCGTGGGCGACCTGGGATTCCTGCTGGGCATTGGCCTCATCCTGGCCCACTTTGGTTCACTCGATTACGCCACCGTGTTTGAGCGCGCCCCCCAACTGGCTCACGACAGCATTGCGCTCCTGCCCGACAGTCCGGTATCGCTGCTTACCGTGGTGTGCATCCTGCTGTTCATCGGTGCCATGGGCAAGTCGGCCCAGATGCCGCTGCACGTCTGGCTGCCCGATTCCATGGAAGGCCCCACGCCGATTTCAGCACTGATCCACGCGGCCACCATGGTGACTGCGGGGATCTTCATGGTGTCACGCATGTCGCCGCTCTTCGAGCTCTCGGAGACGGCGCGCACCGTCGTGTTGGTGATCGGCGCCAGCACGGCCCTGTTCATGGCCTTCCTTGGCATCATCCAGAACGACATCAAGCGGGTAGTGGCCTATTCCACCCTTTCGCAACTGGGCTACATGACTGTGGCGCTGGGCGCTTCGGCCTATCCGGTAGCGATTTTCCATCTGGGTACCCACGCCTTTTTCAAGGCATTACTGTTTCTTGGCGCGGGCTCCGTGATCCACGCCATGCACCACGAGCAGGACATGCGCAACATGGGCGGGCTGCGCAAATACATGCCGATCACCTACGTCACCGCAGTGATCGGATCGTTGGCGCTGGCCGGAATTCCGCCCTTTGCAGGCTTCTTTTCCAAGGATGCCATCATCGAGGCCGTGCAGGCCAGCACCATTCCAGGTGCGGGCTATGCCACCTTTGCCGTCATGGCGGGGGTGTTCGTCACGGCCTTCTACAGCTTCAGGATGCTGTTCATGACCTTTCATGGCAAGCCGCGCATGGACCATCACACCCTGGAGCACCTGCATGAGTCGCCCTGGGTGATTACCGTGCCGCTGGTCCTGCTGGCCATTCCCTCGGTGGTGACGGGCTACCTGTACATCGAGCCCATGGTGATTGGGCAGTATTTTGGCAATGCCATCACGGTGCTGCCCGGCAATGGCGGTCTGCACGTCATGCGCGAAGAATGGCATGGTGTGGCTGGCTTCATCCAGCACGGCATGATGGCATTGCCGTTCTGGCTGGCGCTCGCGGGCATCGGCACCGCCGCAGCCCTGTACCTCAAGTGGACGCACATTCCGGCAACCATCAAGGCGCGCTTTGGCGGCCTCTACACCCTGCTGGACAACAAGTATTACTTCGACCGGTTCAACGAAGCCTTCTTTGCGCACGGCGCACTCAAGATAGGCAGCGCCTTCTGGCATAAAGGCGACGTGTCCCTGATTGACGGCGCCGTCAACGGCTCGGCCAACCTGGTGGGGCGCTTCTCGGCGCGCCTGCGCCGGATCCAGACCGGATACATCTACCACTACGCCTTCATCATGATTTTTGGCGTGTTCATCCTGATGAGCCTGTGGTTCGTCAAGGCGTAACCTGAGCGGATATTCATGACTGCAAATCACTTCCTGTCCCTGAGCATCTGGCTGCCGATCCTGGCCGGCGTGCTGGTGTTGGCCACCAGCAGCGAAAAAAACGCCTGTCGTACCCGGTGGATGGCGCTCGTCGGTGCCGTGCTGGGCTTTGCGGTGACTCTGCCGCTGTACCTCGGGTTTTCCAATGACACGGCAGCCATGCAATTTGTGGAGCTGGCCCCCTGGATTCCAGCCTTCAGCGTCAACTACCACCTCGGCATTGACGGCATTTCGTTGTGGTTCGTGCTGCTCAACAGCTTCATGACCGTGCTGGTGGTGATCGCAGGCTGGGTAGTCATCGAAAAGCGCCTCGCCCAGTACATGGCAGCCTTCCTGATCATGTCCGGCCTCATCAACGGGGTCTTCGCCGCGCTGGATGCCATCCTGTTCTACGTGTTCTTCGAAGCCATGCTGATCCCCATGTTCCTCATCATCGGGATATGGGGTGGGCCACGCCGGGTGTACGCCGCCATCAAGTTCTTCCTGTACACGCTGCTGGGCTCGCTTTTGATGCTGGCAGCCTTCATCTACCTGTACTTCGAGGCGGGCGGCTCTTTCGAAATCATCAAGTTCCAGATCCTGCCGCTGCCGCTGGGCGTGCAGATCCTGCTCTTCATCGCGTTCTTCATGTCCTTTGCGGTCAAGGTGCCCATGTGGCCCGTGCACACCTGGTTGCCCGATGCGCACGTAGAGGCGCCAACGGGCGGCTCGGTCATCCTGGCTGCCATCACCCTCAAGATCGGGGCGTACGGATTCCTGCGCTTTAACCTGCCCATCACGCCTGATGCCAGCCATGCCTTGTCTGGCTTCATCATTACCCTGTCACTGATTGCGGTGGTGTACATCGGACTCGTGGCGCTGGTGCAGAACGATATGAAAAAGCTGGTGGCCTACTCATCCATTGCGCACATGGGTTTTGTCACCCTGGGGATTTTCATGTTCAACGCCATGGGCACGGAAGGGGCGCTGCTGCAGATGATCTCGCACGGCTTCGTGTCGGGCGCCATGTTCCTGTGCATCGGGGTGCTCTATGACCGCATGCACTCCCGGCAAATTTCCGACTACGGCGGCGTGGTCAACACCATGCCGGTGTTTTCCGCCTTCTTCATGCTGTTTGCCATGGCCAATGCCGGCCTGCCGGGCACGAGCGGCTTCATTGGCGAATTCATCGTGACCTTGAGCGCCATCCAGGTCAACTTCTGGTACGCGGCGCTGGCGGCCACCACCTTCATTTTCGGCGCAGCCTACACGCTGTGGATGTACAAGCGCGTGGTATTTGGCGAAGCGGCCAACGCGCACGTGGCCCAGCTCAAGGACATCAATGGGCGTGAAACCCTGTTCCTGGCCGTTCTGGCCATTCTGGTGCTGGCCATGGGCCTGTATCCAAAGCCGTTCACAGACACCATGCATGCCACGGTGCAACAGTTGATCGAGCAAACCTCGGTCTCGAAGTTTTGATGGAGCGATGATGACGTTCGCCACCCCCTATCTGGCCCCGGTCTATCCGGAAATTTTCCTGCTGATGGCGCTCTCGGCCATCCTGATGCTGGACCTCTTCATCCCGGAGGCCAGGCGCTTTCTGACCTACGCCTATTCCCAGCTGGCGTTGCTGGTGACGGCAGGACTGCTGGTCATGGGCGCCTCGGGCCATGCGCTGTCCACTTTCGGGGGCATGTTCATCGATGACCCCATGGCGCGCACCCTGAAGCTTGTCGCCATCGTCGCAGTCTCCTTCGCCATGGCCTACTCGCGCACCTACAACCAGTCGCGCGGGCTGTTCCGCGGCGAGTTCTATGTGCTGCTGATGTTTGCCCTCCTCGGCATCATGGTGATGATTTCCGCCAATCATTTCCTGGTGCTCTATCTCGGCCTTGAACTGCTGTCGCTCTCCATGTGCGCGCTGATTGCGCTGCAACGGGATTCGGCAGCTTCCAGCGAAGCCGCCATGAAATACTTCGTGTTGGCTGCGCTGGCTTCGGGCCTGCTGCTGTACGGGCTGTCCATGCTCTACGGCGCCACCGGCTCGTTGTTCATGCCCACGGTGGCCAATGCCATCGCCTCGGGTGCAGCCGATCCCGCCATTCTGGTGTTCGGCCTGGTGTTCGTGGTGGCAGGGCTTGCCTTCAAGCTGGGCGTGGTTCCCTTCCATATGTGGGTACCCGATGTGTATGAGGGCTCGCCCACGGCGGTGACCCTGTTCGTCAGCACGGCACCCAAGGTGGCTGCCTTTGCCTTCTTCATGCGGCTTTTGGTGGGCGCATTGGGCCCCATGGTGTCGGACTGGCAGTCCATGCTGGTGATCGTGGCCGTGCTGTCGATGCTGGTGGGCAACGTCACCGCCATTGCCCAGACCAACTTCAAACGCATGCTGGCCTATTCCACCATTTCGCACATGGGCTTTCTTCTCCTGGGCATCCTGTCTGGCTCGCTGGGCGGCTATGCCGCGGCCATGTTCTATCTGGTGGCCTATGTGCTGATGAGTCTTGCCGCCTTCGGCCTCGTACTGCTGTTGAGCCGTGACGGCTTCGAGGCAGACCAGCTGGATGACCTGAAGGGACTCAACAAGCGCAGCCCCTGGTATGCCTTCATGATGCTGCTGGTGATGATTTCCATGGCGGGCATTCCCGTATCCGTGGGTTTCTTCGCCAAGCTCTCGGTGTTGAGCGCCGTGCTGGATGCCGGCATGACCTGGCTCGTGGTGTATGCGGTAATGATGTCGCTGATCGGTGCCTTCTATTACCTGCGCGTCATCAAGCTCATGTACATGGATGAACCCGCAGACGAAACCCCGCTTGTGGCCGAAACCGACCACCGCGTGCTGATCGGCCTCAACGCGCTTGCCATCCTGGTGCTGGGCATCGTGCCCCAACCCCTGATTGATCTCTGCATCGCCTCCATCGGCCAGTCCATGAGGGGCTGACTTCCGTGACCCGGTTTCCCCACCTGCCGCACGACTTTACCGAGCATCAGGTGGATTCGGAACAGGTCTTCAAGGGCCGCCTGCTCGACGTGCGTCGCGATACGGTGCGTCTGCCCAACGGGCAGAACACCGTGCGCGAATACATCGTGCACAACGGCGCTGCCGCCATCATTCCCCTGCTGGATGACGAAACGGTGCTGCTGGAATACCAGTACCGCTATCCCAACCGTCACCACTATTACGAAATTCCCGCTGGCAAGCTGGAGCCCGGAGAGCCCCCCCTGGAGGCGGCGCAACGCGAACTTCTGGAAGAGACGGGGTATGTGGCGGCACACTGGCAGCGTCTTGCGTCCCTGCACCTGTGCATTGCCTATTCCACCGAACGGATTGAATTTTTTCTGGCGCGCGAGCTGACTTTCGATGCCCACCGCCGGGACGAGGAAGAGTTTCTGGAAACGCTTCCTGTTCCGCTCAAGCAGGCTTA
>DAIBBI010000028.1:0-23884 GCA_027442615.1 Ferrovaceae bacterium
GCCAGGATCAAACTCTTCAGTTCAATCTCTATGCATTTGTGCCCCTCTCAGGGCCTCACTCAAAGTGTTCCTAGACGGAAATTTACTTCTCGTGAGTGCTGCTAAACTTCTTGTACCCGCAGCACCCACACCTATCGGTTATCTGTATTTTAAAGAGCGTGTCGTTTTGCACCTAAATTCAGATGTCGAGCGACGAAAAACCGCAATTATACAGCCCGTAACAAAACGGTCAATGGTTTGCCGTAAAAAAACTGAAAAAAGTTTTCAACTCACCGCCCAGAGCGGTTCCCAGGGCAGTTGGGTTGGGCTAGAATTTTGTCAGCAGCGACTATTGACCCGATTTGACCCCCTTGGGTCTACAATACTTCGAGATCAAGCAAGGCGAGACCGTGGATCCGTTCATACTGACCGTAGACATGTCCGGGCTGCCCCAGGCCTGGGTCGAGATAGAAGAGGCCATTACCTACCACGCCAAGCATATGGTTGCCTGGTCTCTGGGGGAACGCGTCGCCATCTTTCACGGCGGCTGGGGGCACAGCGGCCAGCGGTCCGAAATCGAGACCAAATCCATCATCGCCATCAAGGGCAGCATCCATGGCGCGCGCCTGCTCTCCAATAGCCCTGGATTAAGCAACCCATTGTTATTTAACAGAGATCGTCAGCTTTGCGCGTACTGCGGAGGGCATTTTCCGCTGCGCGAACTGTCGCGCGACCACATTGTGCCCGTCTCGCGTGGCGGCAAAAACCAGTGGAGCAACGTGGTCACGGCCTGTCGCCACTGCAATACCCGCAAGGCCAACCGCACCCCCGAAGAAGCCGGGCTTGCCCTGCTCTATGTGCCCTATGCGCCAAACCGCTACGAGCATTTCATCCTCAAAAACCGCCGGATTCTGGCCGACCAGATGGAATACCTGATGAGCGGCGTGCCCCGCAGCAGTCGGCTGCACGCGTAACCCCCCGTCCCCAAAGCATTTTTAAAGTGACCAGATGTGTCAACCGATGGGTTTGTTGACCGTTGTTGGCAGGCAGCCATTGCATTTGGAAAACTGCTATGATACTGCACCCCTCGAGGGGGTAATCCCAATAGTGAGTCACTAAAAAAGGAAAATACCATGATCCGTTCCGCTCTGATTGCTGCTCTGTTGGCCGCCTTTACCGCTACCGCCTTCGCTGCTGACGCTCCTGCTCCTGCTGCCGCTCCTGCCGCCAAGAAGGAAGAAGCCAAGAAGGTAGAAAAGAAGGCTGAAAAGAAAGAAGCCAAAAAAGAAGAAAAAAAGGCTGAAAAGAAAGAAATGAAGAAGGAAGAAGCCAAGAAAGACGAAAAGAAAGCCGCTGACAAGAAGTAAGCTTTCTTCGCCAGTTTTCACTGGTGATGGCATCATGAAAGGCGACGGCAACGTCGCCTTTTTTCTTGCCCGTCATAACCTGCCGAGGTGCCCCATGAAACATGGCTACAAAGCCCTGGTGGATGAGGCCAATGCCCTGATCACCACCTACTCCGTATCTGAAGTCCTGCAAAAGCTGTCTGACCCGGGTGTCCAACTGGTGGACGTGCGCGATGGACGCGAACTGGAGCGGGAGGGGACCATCCCCGGCGCCTTTCACGCCTCACGGGGCGTTCTGGAGTTCTGGGTGGATCCGGAGTCGCCCTACTACAAGGCGATTTTTGGCGAGCCCCGGGAATTCATCCTGTTCTGCGCCGCGGGATGGCGTAGCGCGCTTGCCACCAAAACGCTGCAGGAGATGGGCCTGGCCCGCGTGGCCCATATGGACGGCGGTTTTGGCGCCTGGAAGGCGGCAGGCGCTCCCGTAATGAAAAAACCCGTAAAACCCGCCTGAGGGATTACTGTTTTTTTTCCAGCGCGTCCTGCATGGCACGCGCATTGGCTTCGGCCATATCCACGGCCTGCCTGGCCGTCTTCTGCGCTGAGGCATAGGCACTGGTGCCTGCCGCCATCAGGGAGTTGAATGCGGCGCTCAAGGGCTCGTAACCCTGGGGCAATTGGGTAAAGGTGCTGAAGGCGTCGTTGAGCTTGTGGTTGAATTCGTTGATTTGCGCTTCCACCATGCCTGCAATTTCCTGCGCCGTTTCCTTTGAAATGGTGTAGGTCCTGGCCGCGTGCGCCTTGGCCTTGTCGCTGCTGGGAGTGAGAAATTCCACCTGCAGCTCATACCATTCCTTGGGGGTTCTGGCCTGGGCCAGGCGGCTGGCATGGTTGTGCAATGCCTCGATCTGTTCACGCACCGCCGTCATGTTGGCTTCGGATACTTTTTCAGTGCTGTCCAGCAACACCTTGGACAGGCTCATCAAATGCTCGAAATGATCCTGTTGTGCCTTAAGCAGCTGCTCGGGGGGGGTGGACATGGGATCTCTCCTGAAGATGGAATCAAACGCCGGTTGCAGAAAACATACTCCTTTTTCTGCGACAGTTCTACCTTTGAAAAGCGTCGGTCAGTAACCCAGCACGGTGGCAAGGGCTCCCACTGCGCCCGATCCCAGCACCACCGCCCAGACAGGGATGGCGGGACGCGCGTACAGCAGGTAAAAGGCCAGCACGGCCAGCACCGCCATCAAGCTGTTGATGGCCAGCCCCGCGCCCACCACCACATGACTCAGGGCACGAAGCGCCAACAGACCGATCAGCCCCACCACTGCTGCAGAAATCGCGATCAGGGGCGCCCCCAGATTGGGTAGGTGGCGGGTGCGCTCCACCCAGGGCGCGCCCACCAGAATGGCCAGAAAACCGGGCAGGAAGGTGTACCACACGGCAATCACCCCACCGAGCAGGGCAAAAAGGTCGCGCGTCCAGTCCACCAGATGCAAGTGGTTCCAGCTGGACAGATAGCCCACGAACGCAACGATCATGATGAGCGGACCGGGGGTGGTCTCTCCCAGCGCCAGCGCGTCCATCATCTGGAGGGTGGTGATCCAGCCATGGTCTTGCACCGCACCCTGCCACACGTAGGGCAGCGCGGTATAGGCGCCACCAAAGGAAAAAAGAGCGGTGCCGGTATAGAAGATGCCCTGCTTGCGAAACCATTCCCCCTGCGCGCCCGCAAAGGTGGCCACGACGAGCGGCAAGAGCCAGAGCAGCGCTCCCCAGAGCAGCATGCGCCAGGCGCCGTGCGACGCCCTGAACCCTGCCGTGGGGGTGGCCTCCGAACTGGCAGGCAGATAGCGCGTGCGCCAGGTCCAGCCTGCTGCCGCCGCGCCCAGGATGATGAGAGCAAAGGGAACGTGGACCAGGGACAGGCCCACGGCAGCGCATGCAGTCCACACGTGGATGTCCTCGCGCAGGCTTTTCCTGCCGATGCGCACGGCAGCCATCACGATCAGCGCCAGCACTGCCGGTTTGAGCCCCAAGAAGAATCCTGCCACGCCAGGCACTTGCCCGTAATGCACATAGAGGGTGGCAAAACCCAGCAGGATGAGGATGGAAGGCAGGATGAACAGCAGCCCTGCGGCCAGTCCGCCGCGCAGACCGTGCAGCAACCAGCCCAGGTAAGTGGCCAGTTGTTGCGCCTCCGGGCCTGGCAGCAGCATGCAATAGTTCATGGCGTGCTGAAAATGGGCCTCGTCCACCCAGCGTTTTCGCACCACGACGTCTTCATGCATCATCGCAATCTGCGCCACCGGCCCCCCAAAGCTGGTCCAGCCCAGCCGGTGCCAATAACGCACGGCTTCGCCCAGCGTGGGAGCGGGGGCGGCCACGGGGTGGCTCACCAGGGCACCGGACGCAGCAACAGGGCTTCAAAATCCGTGGCAGGGACCGGCCGGGAATAAAGGTAGCCCTGTCCGAAATCGCAGCCGGCTGCCTTGAGAAGGTTGCGCTGTTCCACCGTTTCAACGCCCTCGGCAATGACCTTGAGCCCCAGCTTGTGGGCCATGGCGATGATGGCCTCGGAGAGCGTCCGGCTGTTGCCATCCTGCACCAGGTTGCGCACAAAAAACTGGTCGATCTTGAGGTAATCGATGTGGTATTTGTTGAGGTAGGAGAGCGAGGAATATCCGGTACCAAAATCGTCAATCGCCACCTGGATCTCGGCATCCCGAAAGGCCAGCAGCTTCTCGGTCACGCCGGTATCGGCACCAAGCAGCAGGCTCTCGGTGATTTCGATGGCCACGCTGCGCCCCGACAAACCCAGCACCAGGAGATGTTCCAGCCAGTCTTTCACGTAATGCATCTCGCTATGAAATTGCAGCGGCGACATATTGACGCTAATCTGCAAGTCGGGGCAGCAGGCTCTCCAGAGTTTGGCGTAACGCGCGGCTTCCTTGAATACCCAGTCGCCAATTTCGATGATGAGCCCGGTCTCTTCGGCAAGCGGCACGAACTCGGCGGGGCTGATCAGGCCCTGCACCGGATGGTTCCAGCGCAGCAACGCTTCGGCCTTGACGATGCGCCCGGACTCCATGTCCACGATGGGCTGAAAGTGCAGTTCAAACTGGCGGCTGCCCAGGGCCCCGCGCAAATCGTTGTGCATCTTCAGGCGATATTGGGCCTTGTCCTGCAGGGCGGGCGTGAAGTAACTGAAACGGTTGCGTCCTGAATTCTTGGCCGCATACATCGCCTGGTCGGCGTTCTTCAGCATCTGGTCCACGTCCAATGCATCAAGGGGGTACAGGGTGATGCCGATGCTGGCCGAGATGTACACCTGCCCCTGGCTGTCGTCCAGCGCAAAGGGTTCGGCAAGCCGCGTCAGGATGTTCTGCGCAATCTTTTCGATGTATCCCGCATCGTGGATTTGCGACACCGCCACGGTAAATTCGTCGCCCCCCAGGCGGGCCACCGAATCCGTCTCGCGCACGCATTCCCGAATGCGGCGTGCGGTTTCCACCAGCAGTACGTCGCCGATATGGTGCCCCAGCGTGTCGTTAACTTCCTTGAAGCGGTCAAGGTCGATGAACAGCAGCCCCAGAAGATCGCCGTCGCGATGCGCCTTCTTGATGCCCTGGTCGAGGCGGTCATAGAACATGTAGCGATTGGGCAGATCGGTGAGCAGGTCGAAATTGGCCTGTTTCCAGATGAGGTCGTCGTAGCGCTTCTTTTCGGTGATGTCCTGCAGCACCAGCACCATATGGGGCTCGCCCTGCATCTGGATGGTCTCGGCGGAGACAAGGCAGGTGGCGCGATGGTGCTGGGCATTGACCATGGCCTCAAAATTCTCCACGCGTCCGGAGCGCTTGAGCTCCATCACGAGCTGTGCGCGATCCTCGGCATTGCCCCACACACCCAGCGCCAGCGCAGAACGCCCCAGGGCCTGTTCGCGCGGAATGCCCATGAAGCGGGCCCAGGCTGCGTTGACGTCCACGAAGGTGCCGTCAGCCAGTCTGGTAATGGAGACGGGGTTGGGCAGGTTGGAGAACACTTTGGAAAATTTTTCTTCGGAAAGTCGCAGCGCCTCCTCGGCTTCCTTGCTCTCGGTGATGTCGATCTGCAGCCCCAGCATGCGGCGGGGCTGGCCCTTTTCGTCAAAAGCCACGGCCCGTCCGATGCTGTTGATCCAGCGATACGAACCGTTGGCGTGCCGCAGACGATAGCGGACGTCGAAATGATCCAGCCTTTGCTCGCGCACTTCGCGGATCTTGCCCGCCACGAGCGGCAGGTCATCCGGATGGGTGCGTTCGGCCCAGATCTCACGGCTTTGCCCCGAAGCGTCGGGGGCATAGCCCAGCATCTGAAAATAGATGGGCGTGGCATACCAGACATCGCGGGGCATGTCCCAATCCCAGACCCCAATGCGGGTGGCCTCCAGGGTCAGGCGCAGGCGGGCCTCGTTTTCTTCCAGCAGCGCCAGCGCGCGGCGGCGCTCCGCTTCGCGGTCGAAATTGTCCAGGGCAAAGGAAATGTCGCGCGCCATTTCATCGAGCAGCCGGACCAGGCCCTCGTCAAAGGCGTCGGGGTGCTCGTGGTACACCACCAGGATGGCCACCGGACGGCGTGAGCGAATGATGGGAAACGAGCCTACCGAACCCCAGCCATAATGCGCGGCCTGGGCCTTCCAGGGCCCGGTGATGGGGCTTTCAAGAAAATGGTTGACCACCACGTTGCGCTGCTCGCGCCACGCCATGCCCGATGGACCGAGACCTTCCGGCACGTCGGTTCTGGAGGACACCCACACGTCCCGCAGCTCGTCTGCTCCGGCGCCATAACTCACCACGGCGCGAATGCGTTCGGTGGCCTCGTCTCGCAGGCCGATCCAGGCCACTTTCATGCCGCCAAAATCAACCGCCATACGGCATACCAGGGGAAACAGCTTGCTCTGGTCCTCCATCCGCACGATGGCCTGATTGACTTCACTCAAGGCCTGGTAAAGCTGGGTTTGTCGCTCGCGCTGGGCCTCGACGGATTTTCGCAGGGACACGTCATGGATCAGGGCCACCATGGTGCGAATTCCATCGCGGATATACACGCTCAGATGGACTTCCACCGGAAAGAAGGTGCCGTCCTTGCGCCGATGCCGACCCGGGAAGGAAAAGGTTTCGCCAGGCTGGGCACGCCCCCACAGCGACTGCGCCGTGGGCATGTCAAAGTCCTGTTCAAGATCCAGGACCCTCATGGTGAGCAATTCGGAGCGGCTGTAACCCGACTGGCTGCAGGTTTTACGGTTGACGTCTGTGATGCGGCCTTCAAAGTCGTGGACGATGAAGGCATCCGGGGCCTCTTCGAGAAAAGCCCTGAGTTGGGACTCTGACGTCACGCCGCCCGCCCTTGTTTAGGGCGGCGGCGTGGCGGCATCGACCTAGTGTGAAGCAAGCGCCGGGCTGGTGGGATTGCCATAAAAATCAAGCCAGCGTTTTGCCTTGAAATCATAGAGCTTGCACAGCCGGGCTGTCTTGAAATACCAGTCCCAGGAAAAATGTTGGATGATGATGCGACCGGGCAGGTGGGTTTCCAGAAACTTCTGGGCCTCCTTCAGGCGGTACATGGGGATGCCCATGTCCAGATGGTGGGCGGTATGCTCCATGATGTGATGCATCAGGGCACCCACCTTGAAGCGGAAAATCAGGTGAACCGTGGTGGTCACGAAAGGCTGGGCACGCGTCCATTCCGTCTTGTTGTCATACCAGGCCACGGAAGTGTGGGTATGGTGAGCATACACGACGAAGCCGATCATGAAGTTCCAGAAAACGAAGGGTGCCACGAAGCCCGCCCCCACCGTCAACCAGAGGGATTGCTGCGTGACCGCCGCCACGGCAGCAAGTGCGCCGATCCATAACACGGCAAATACCGTCACCAGCATGCTGTCCCAGAAGAATGCCGGGCGCCGCGCGCCCATGTAGGTCTTGGTGGGAAAATACATGCGCAGCCACCACATTTCGATGAAGTAGTACAGGCCGGGCACCCAACCGCTGCGGTAAATGCGTTCCAGCATCCGGCGCGTGGGCGAGAGGGCCTGGAATTCCTCAACGGACAACGGAGCCCAGACGAAATCAAACCCCTTGAGGTTGGTCTGGCCATGGTGCACCAGGTTATGCCCGATATCCCACAGGCTGTAGGGCGTGAGGGAGGGCAGAAAGGCAATGCGCCCCAGCACCTTGTTGAGCGCGCGGTGCGGAGTAAAGCTTTGGTGGCAGGCATCATGCCCCAGGATGAAGAGGCGGCCAATGATGAACCCGGCCACGAGCCCCATGCCCACCTTGGCCCAGACGGGGGTCAGCAGCACCGTGGCGGCAATCGCCCCGAAAAACAGGGCGAAGTCGAACAGCAACAGCAACAGGGGCCATATCGTGCTTTTGGAGCAAAGCGGAATCAGCCAGCCACGAACGATCTTGCGCCCGGGAAACGGCGCGTCCGGTGCAATCACCGGAATTTCGGCTGAATCAGTGCTAGGGTTCTGAGTCGTCATTTTATATTTGCAGTCAAAGTGTCGGTCAAAGTGACGCCATTTTAACCCAATCGGCTAAAATGCGTCTCCCGTTTCCGGATTATCGCCATGCCTCTGTTACCCCCGCTGAATCCCCCCATCCCGGACTGGACCGGAATGCGCATCTGGATCATCGGCGCCTCCAGCGGCATTGGCGCAGAAACCGCGCGCCTCCTGGCCCGGCGCGGCGCCCGGGTGGCCCTGTCGGCGCGCCGCAGCGGGGCGCTGGAATCCCTGCGTGCGGAATTTGACGCCACCGCCCGGGACAGCACCGTGGTCCTGCCGCTCGACATCACGGATGCCGCCGCCGTCGAAGCCGCCGCCCGCAGTCTTCTGTCGCGCTGGGGGGAGCTGGATCTCGTACTGGTGGCCGCAGGCATTTACGATGCGCTACGCGCCCCTGCCTTCGATGCCGCGGCCCTTCCTGCCGTACGCTCGGTCATGGAAGTCAACCTGATGGGCACCTACCATGTGCTGGCCGCCCTGCTGCCCCACTTCACCCGGCAGGGGCGAGGCGGCATCGCCATCATCAGCAGCGTGGCAGGCTACAACGGCCTGCCGCGCGCGCTGGCCTACGCCCCCAGCAAGGCGGCGCTCAACAACCTGTGCGAGGGACTGTATTTTGAACTGCGTCCGCTGGGGCTTTCGGTGTATCGCATCTGTCCGGGATTCGTTGCCACCACCATGACGGCCCATGTGGGTTTCCATATGCCTGCCCTGCTTTCAGCCCAGACTGCCGCGCATGAAATCGTGCGCGGACTGGAGCAGGGAGAATTCGAAATCCACTTCCCCAAACGCTTCACCCGTTTCCTCAAATTGCTGCGCTGGTTACCCCGCCGGATCTACTTCGTCCTGCTCGGCCTGGGTGCCCGGCAGGTCTGAAACCCGCGCCCTTTCTGGGGTGTTGACGACCCCCACAAAAAGGGCTAATTTCTGGCGAAAACCACAACATATTGTGGTTTTGTGACATTGCTCACCAAAACGACAAACACTCAGGGGACTCATGCTTAAAGCCGTCAAAGTCACGCAACACACCGCCCAGGAAGTGGCCATGCAGCCGGTTTCCGCAGACATCTGGGACAAAAAATACCGTCTCAAAAACAAACAGGGACAGCCCATCGACATCGAAATCGATGACACCTACCGGCGCGTGGCCAAAGCCCTTTCTGACACCGAAAACACCCCCGAAAAACAGGCCTACTGGAACGAGCGGTTTCTGTGGGCCCTGCGTCGCGGCGCCATCCCTGCCGGGCGCATCACTTCCAACGCGGGCGCACTGGAACATAAACCCGCCACCAGCACCATCAACTGTACCGTCTCCGGCACCATCGAAGACAGCATGAACGGCATCC
Source organism: Ferrovaceae bacterium (assembly GCA_027442615.1). GTDB lineage: Bacteria > Pseudomonadota > Gammaproteobacteria > Burkholderiales > Ferrovaceae > JAJZRV01. The sequence continues at coordinate 9,222 of DAIBBI010000028.1, forward strand.
TTGAAAAGGTGCATGAAGCCGGCCTCACCCTCAAGGCAGGTTGCGGCATCGGTTACGAGTTTTCCTCGCTGCGCCCCAAGGGCGCTTTCGTGGCGGGTGCCGGCGCCTATACTTCCGGCCCCCTGTCCTTCATGGACATTTACGACAAGATGTGTTTCACCGTGTCCTCGGCCGGGGGTCGGCGCGGTGCGCAGATGGCCACTTTCGACATCTCCCATCCCGACGTGATCGACTTCATCAAGGCCAAGCGCGAAGCGGGACGGCTTCGCCAGTTCAACCTCTCCTGCCTCATCACGCGCGAATTCATGGAAGCCGTCAAGGCCGACGCAGACTGGCGCCTGGCCTTTCCCATCGCACAGGCCGAAGTGGAAAGCGACGGCATCAACCTGACGCTCGCCACCGACATCGTGTGGCGTGAATGGCCGGTCAAGAACAAATACGTCACCCGCGATGACGGGCTCGTGGCCTGTCGCGTGTACAAAACCCTGAAGGCACGCCGGCTGTGGGACGTCATCATGTCTTCCACCTATGATTACGCCGAGCCGGGCTTCATCCTGATCGACCGCGTCAATGAAATGAACAACAACTGGTGGTGTGAAAACATCCGCGCCACCAACCCCTGTGTCACGGCCGATACCTGGGTCATGACCACCGAAGGCGCGCGTCGCGTGTCCGATCTCACGGGGCTGCCCTTTACCGCCCTGGTGGATGGCGTGCCCTATCGCACCACCGCGGCCGGCTTTTTCAAGACCGGCCTCAAGCCCGTGTACCAGCTCACCACCAGGGAAGGCTTCAAGGTGCGGCTCACCGGGGACCACCGTGTACTGAAGGCCGAAGGAGCCCACCGTCAGAATGCCGCCTGGGTGGAAGCGCGGCATCTTTCACCCGGCGATCATGTGGTCCTGCATAACCAGCGCGAGGTCTCGGGTTGGGAAGGGGCAGGCACAACACAGCAGGGCTATCTGTTGGGGCTGCTGGTGGGTGATGGCGTATTGCGCCAGGAGCAGGCCGTCCTGTCAGTGGGTGAGCGGGCTGGCACCGAATCCGTGCGCCAGGCCGTTACCGCAGCCGCCACGGCCTTGAACAAGCGCGCCACCCCGCTGGGCTGGCAGCGCGTGGCGGGGCGTCGGGAATATCGCTTCGGCTCGACAGCCCTGCGCGCACTCGCCCTGACCTTTGGCATGGGCCGCGCAATCACCGTCACCCCTGAAATCGAGGAAGCCTCTTCCGCCTTTTATGCGGGCTTCCTGCGCGGACTGTTCGATGCCGATGGCTCGGTGCACGTAACCGACCAGGGATTGAGCGTTCGTCTTGCACAACCCGACCTGGAACTGCTGGAAGCCGTGCAGCGCATGCTGGCACGCCTGGGCATCCTCACCGTGCTCAGCACCAACCGGCACGACATTGCCCTCAAGGACCTGCCCGATGGTCGCGGTGGCCTCATGGATTACCGGATCGAGGCGCAGCATGAGCTCATCATCGCCCATGACAGCCTGGTGCGGTTTCACGACCACATCGGTTTTACCGACCGCGCCAAACACCAGCGCCTCACCCAGCTCATCACCCCATATCGCCGCAGCCCCCGTCGCGAAAGCTTTGTGGGCACGGTAGAGGCGCTCATCCCTTGCGGTGCCGCGGACGTCTATGACGTTCAGGTGCCGGGCGTCAACGCGTTCGACGCCAATGGCCTGTATGTCCATAATTGTGGCGAACAACCGCTGCCACCCTACGGCGCCTGCCTGCTGGGTTCGGTCAACCTCACCCGTTTCGTGCGCGACGCCTTCACCGACACGGCCCATTTTGACTGGGAAGAATATCGCGACGTCGTGCGCATCTTCACCCGCATGCTGGACAACGTGGTGGACGTCAACGGCCTGCCCCTGCCGCAACAGCGGCAGGAGATCATGCGCAAGCGCCGCCATGGCATGGGCTACCTGGGTCTGGGCTCGACACTGACCCTGCTCAAGATGACCTATGGCTCGCCGGAGTCGCTGGAATTCACCGAGGAAGTCACCCGCATCATGGCCGAGGAAGGCTGGAACGTGGGTCTCGAACTTGCCCAGGAAAAAGGCCCGGCCCCCATCATGGATGAGGAATTCACCGTCACTCCCGAACTTCTGGCCAAACGGCCTGAAATGGCGGCCGATGGCGTCAAGGCCGGCGACAAGGTCAAGGGACGGGTGCTTCTGGGACGCTACAGCCGTTACATGCAGCAGTTTCCCGAGGCCCTGCGCGAGCGCATCGCCACGGAGGGGGTGCGCTTCACGCACCACAGCTCGATTGCACCCACCGGCACCATTTCATTGTCGCTGGGCAACAATGCCAGCAACGGCATCGAGCCCTCCTTTGCCCACCATTACAGCCGCAACGTGATTCGTGAAGGAAAAAAGAGCAAGGAGAAGGTGGATGTATTCTCCTTCGAGCTTCTGGCCTATCGCACCCTCATCAACCCCAATGCCATGCCCTTTGCCGAATCGGGTGAAGGCCGCCTGCCCGATTACTTCGTGGATTCCTCCAACATCCCGGCTCGCGCGCATGTGGACATCCAGGCTGCGGCGCAAAAATGGATTGACAGTTCCATCTCCAAAACCATCAACGTGCCTACGGATTATCCCTACGAGGATTTCAAGGACATCTATTTCTACGCCTACGAAAAGGGCCTGAAGGGCTGCACCACCTTCCGGTTCAACCCTGAGGCCTTCCAGGGCGTATTGGTGACTGAAAAGGATCTGGAAAATACCACCTACCGCTTCACGCTGGAAGACGGCTCGACCGTCGAGGCCAAGGGCAATGAAACCATCGAATACGATGGCGAACTGCACAGCGCGGCCAACCTGTACGACGCCCTCAAAGAAGGTTATTACGGCAAATTCTGACCCGGAGAATGCAATGACACTCAAGATAGATAAAAAAATCACCGGGTATGCCGTCGTCATCGAGCAACCCGAAGCGGCCCCACCCGTCGAAGCCCGCAGCGCTGAAATCCACCAGCTGGGCGAGCCCCTGTCCCGCCCGGACAAGCTGGTGGGAAACACCTACAAGATCAAGACGCCGGTCACCGATCACGCGCTCTACATCACCATCAATGACGTGATCATGAACGAGGGCACGCCACAGGAGCATCGCCGTCCCTTCGAGATCTTCATCAACTCGAAAAACATGGAACATTTCCAGTGGATCGTGGCGCTGACCCGCGTCATGTCAGCGGTGTTCCGCAAGGGTGGCGACATCACCTTTCTGGTGGAAGAACTGCACAGCGTGTTCGACCCCAAGGGAGGCTACTTCAAAAAGGGGGGACGATACATTCCCAGCCTCGTGGCTGAAATTGGCGAAGTGCTGAAGGAACACCTGCATGAAATCGGCATGTTGAAGCGGCCGGAACAGGAGGCCCAGCAAAAGGAGTTTCTGGATGCCAAGCGGCAGGAATACCTGGAAAAGCAGGCCCAGGCCAGCCCCCCCGCGGGCGACAGCGGCTTTCCTGCAGGAGCAACCCTTTGCGCCAAATGCTCGACGCAGGCCGTCATCAAAATGGATGGCTGCCTGACCTGCCTGAACTGCGGCGACAGCAAGTGCTCCTAGGGGGCCAGTAACCCCATCACCTGCAACCCGGCACCCGCTCAAGCACGCCCTCCCGGGCGTGTTTTTTTTGGCGTCATTCCCCACAAAATGGCGCGGATGTCCGATATCGAACGGATATCGAGTGCATTTTGATACGAGCAGGGTTAGACTCAAACCAACATCACAGTATAGACTACGTCTAAGGTGTTTTCTGGACAGTGTCATCCGTATTCTACCTACCGTTAATCAGGGGAATTGTTGATGAACACCATGCTTCGTTTTGTCTCGTGGGTGGTTGATGGACAGGCTTATGCGCTTGCGCTGGAAGCGGTTGATCGCGCCGTGCTGGCAGTCGAGATAACGCCCTTGCCCGGAGCACCAGAAGCAGTCGAAGGAATCATCAACATCCGGGGCGAAATCATCCCCGTCGTCAGCATCCGCAAGCGACTAGGCATCAGCCTTCGATCATTGGAAATATCAGACAGTCTGGTAGTGGCGCGTACCCGCACCAGGCGGCTGGCCGTCATTGCCGAGTCCGTACTGGAAATAGTGGAACGCCCTGCCAATGCCATGATGGGGACCGATGAAATGATTCATGGCGCTCGCTACATCGCGGGCGTGCTCAAAACGCATGATGGCTTGATGCTCATTCAGGACCTGGACAGGTTCTTTTCCCTGAGGGAAGAGCAGTCTCTGGAACTGGCGCTGGAGGGTGCTGAAGCATGACCACCCCCATGCCGACTGCCCTGCCAGATTCACTGCTGTTGCGGCTGAGCGGTTTCATTGCCTCTCAGGTGGGACTCCATTTTCCACGGGAGCGCTGGCGCGACCTGGAACGCGGCATTATCGCCGCCTCCCGTGAGGCGGGATATGCAAAAACGGAGGCCTACGCCCAGTGGTTGCTGGCGGCACCTTTGGCGCGGGAACACATTGAGGGGCTCGCCAGCCACCTGACGGTGGGAGAAACCTATTTCTTTCGCGAGAAAACAGGCCTGGACATTCTCGAACGGCAAATCCTGCCAGAGCTCCTTCATGCTCGCGCCAGCTCAGAACGATATCTTCGCATCTGGTGCGCCGGCTGTTGCACCGGCGAGGAACCCTATTCGATCGCCATAATCCTTCATCGCCTGATTCCCGATCTGGAAAAATGGAACGTAACCCTCCTCGCAACTGACATCAGCCCACGGTTCCTGCGCATGGCCGCACAGGGAGCCTATGGCGCATGGTCGTTCCGCAACACGCCCGACAGCATCAAGGAACTATATTTCACGAAACGACAGGACGGTCGTTTCGTGATCGCGTCCCGGATACGGCGGATGGTCACTTTTTCCTGTCTTAACCTCGCCGAGGATGTTTATCCATCACCTGTGAACAACACCCATGCGATGGATGTGATCCTGTGTCGCAACGTGCTGATTTATTTCGCCGAGGACAGTACGAGAATGGTCATCGACAGGCTGCGGCGCTCGCTCATCGATGGCGGATGGCTGCTCACCAGCCCCGCAGAGACCTCGACACAGCGATTTTCTGCATTGACCACCGTCGAGTTTCCCGGTGCGTTTCTGTACCGCAATATCGCGCAGGTTAAACGGCCGGCTGCCGCTGCCAGGAAACAAGCTCCACGGAACGAAATGGAGGCCCCGCAGCCCCGCACGCTGACGCTTGCCAAGCCTTCAGAGCCTGAATATTTCAGCATGGCCCGCACTTGCGCCGATGAGGGAAGCCTTGCTGAAGCGATTGAATGGTGCGAAAAGGCCATCGCTGCCGACAAGCTGAACCCTGCGCACCATTATCTGCACGCAGTCATCTGTCAGGAACAGGGACAAATCGAGAAAACCGAGCGCTCGCTAGGACGCGCAATTTACCTGGACCCCGATTTTGCGCTGGCGCACTTTGCCTTGGGAAATCTTTGCCTGTCCGGAGGGCGCCGGCAAGAAGCGCAACGGCACTTCGGCAACGCCCTGACCCTGCTGCGAAACTGCCCGGCCGATGCCCGGCTCCAGGAGTCGGACGGGTTGACTGCAGGCCGTCTCATCGAAATCATTGACGCCGTGCAGGCAAGCCTTACACGCTCCCGTAAGGAGTTGATTGCGTGAGCAAAGGCGACACAGACTGGGCCAAAATACACGGGCGCCTGGCTGCTGCAAAAGCCGCTTGCGAACGCACCTGGAATCCCGGGGCTGATGGGGCCGCGTCAATCCTGCATGAGAGGGCAATTGCGCTCGCCGCAGCGACCGATGCGGTACACACCCACGACCCATGCATCGAAACGGTGGAGTTTCTTCTGGCTCACGAACGCTACGCCGTCGAATCTTCTTATGTGCGCGAGGTGGGTGTCCTTGAAAACCTCACTCCCCTGCCATGTACGCCGGCATTTGTGCTCGGCATCGTTAATTTTCGCGGCGAGATTCTTTCGGTTGTCGATATCAGGAAGTTCTTCGACTTCCCGGTGGAAGAGTTGCCCGACCTCAACAAAATCATCGTGCTAAAGTCCGGGAACCTCGTTTTTGGCATTCTCGCGGACACCATCCTTGGTGTGCGCCACGTTCCGCTTGCCGAAATCCAGCCCCCGCTGCCAACGCTCACCGGCATCCGGGAAAAATACCTGAGGGGGATCACCCCGGAACGCACGGTGGTTCTCGATGCACTGAAGCTGCTTGCCGATGAAGAAATCGTGGTGCAGGAACAGGTGAACAGTCCATGACTGTCGCCTCGAGCTAACACAGGAAGTACATTCACCGAATGTGCCGTGTCATGCGGCGGCTGGTTATCTGGGTACGGGGGAACTGAAAATGAAATGGTCAATTGGCAACAGGATTGGGGCCGGATACGGGCTTGCTCTCTTCATACTGTTTATTCTTGGCGTGATCTCATACCAAAACACCACCGGCACCATCAGGGCAATGGAAATGAAAGTTCACTCCTATCAGGTGTTGGAAAATCTGGAAGACGTCAGCTCTGCCCTGAAGGATGCCGAGACCGGACAACGAGGCTACATCATCGTGGGCGAAGACCGGTATCTGGAGCCCTACCAGGCCGGCTCGACCGTCGTGTATCAGTCCATCCAGAGCCTGCGCAGGCTCACTGCGGATAATCCCCATCAACAACACCGGCTTGACGCCATGGAGCCCCTCATTGCCAACAAGCTTGCCGAGCTCAAGGAGACCATTGACCTGCGCAAAGACAAGGGATTTAAGGCGGCGTTTGATGTGATCCAGACGGACCATGGCAAAAAGACGATGGATGACATCCGAAGGGTGATCGCTGAAATGCGAAACGAGGAGAAGACGCTGTTGGAACAACGGGACAGCGAGGTGAAATCCCGGGCCAAAACAACAACCTCCGCCATTGTTTACGGCATCCCGCTGGCTTTTGTGCTATTGGCATTCGTGGGATTCGGAATCACGCGCAACATTACCATGAAACTGCGGGAAAGCATCGCCCAACTCGCTTCGTCATCGTCCGAAATTCTTGCCACCACAACCCAGGTTGCCGCAAGCGCGGTGGAGACGGCCAGTGCAGTGAGCGAAACGACCGCCACCGTGGAAGAGGTCAAGCAAACCGCACTGATGGCAAGCCAGAAGGCAAAACATGTTTCGGATAGCGCCCAGAAGGTCTCACAGGTCTCGCAAGACGGACGCCGTTCTGTCGAGGGGGCCATCGTGGGCATGCAGCGTATTCAGGAGCAGATGGAGGCTATCGCCGAAAGCATCGTACGGCTGTCGGAGCAAAGCCAGGCAATCGGCGAGATCATCGCCACGGTAAACGATCTGGCCGAGCAGTCCAATGTGTTGGCGGTAAATGCCGCAATTGAGGCGGCCCGGGCAGGCGAACAGGGCAAGGGGTTTGCCGTGGTGGCGCAGGAGGTCAAAAGCCTCGCCGAGCAGTCCAAGCAGGCGACTGCCCAGGTACGGACAATCCTGGGCGACATCCAGAAGGCAACTACAACGACTGCAATGGCCACGGAACAAGGCAACAAGGCAATGGAGGCCGGCATGAGGCAATCCAGCGATGCAGGCGATTCAATCCGTCAGCTTGCCGAAAGCGTGAGCGAGGCGGCGCAGGCGGCCACGCAGATTGCCGCTTCAAGCCAGCAGCAGATGGTGGGCATGGATCAGGTGGCGCTGGCGATGGACAACATCAAGCAGGCAAGCATGCAGAATGTCTCCGGCACCCGGCAGGCCGAGACCGCCGCACATAGCCTGCATGAGCTGGGACTGAAACTGGGTTCCATGATTGGAGGCAAGGGCTGAAGATCTGAACGGGATCTCCAGACCATAACTGCCGTGGCCACAGACAGCGCATTTCTGACAAAGCTTCTCGCAACCTTCCAGGTCGAGGCGAGTGAACATATCCAGGCAATGACCACTGAATTGGTCGAGCTTGAAAGAATGCCCACGGGGGAGCAACGCACCGAAAGCCTGGAACGGATTTTCCGGGAAGCGCATAGCCTCAAAGGTGCTGCACGCGCAGTAAACCACTTGGAAATGGAAACGGTATGCCATGCCCTGGAGAGCGTGTTTTCCGAGCTGAAGAACAACTGCGTTGCCGCCACGCTGCCACTTTTCGATTTGCTGCATCAAACGCTGAAGGTGCTGCGCGGGTTGCTGGACACCTCCAGTCAAGCCGGGGCAGGTGCCCAAAAGAACGCCGTTGCCACTCTGGTGCGACAGCTCGAGGATATATTGATCGGCGTCACTCCTGCCATGCACGAGTTCAATTCCCGGACTTTTGTCGGATCAGATGAAGTTGCTGACAGCCCTGGTCGTGGTACGTCGGTGCCGGCTTCAAGCCTCGCGCCAAATACAATAAGGGTGCATACCAGAAAGCTGGACTCGGTGATGCGGCAGGCAGAAGAACTGCTCGTACAACGACTGGCAGCAGCCAATCGAGCGCGCGAACTGCGGGAACTCGGAATCACGATGGCTTCCTGGAAAAAGGATCTCGCCAGGATCCAGTCTGCCGCGCGGGCAGTGGGGCGGGCATTCAGGCCATCTGAAATGGCAGGAAGCACCCCAAGAGAGCAGCAATCCCTGGCTAAACTGCTCGAGTATCTGGACGCGGAGTCCTCGCAAATGAAACATTTCGAGAATCGGCTGACAAAACTTGAAGGGACCGCCGCGCATGACCATCGCATCCTGAGCGGTCTCGTGGATGGCCTCCTTCACGACGTGAAGGAGATGCACATGCAGCCCTTCTCTTCGCTTCTCGAAACCTTGCCACGGTTGGCGCGAGAACTTTCGCGAGATCATGGAAAACAGGTGGAATTAGTGATTCTCGGGGACGACATTGAAATTGACCGGAGGATCCTTGAACAGATCAAGGACCCCCTCAATCACCTGCTCAGAAACTGTGTTGATCACGGCGTGGAGAAGCCCGACGTGCGCAAGCAAAGGGGCAAGCCGGCGCATGCAACGCTCACCATCGCCATATCGCACAAGGACAGCAATAAAGTGGAAATCCTGGTAGCCGATGATGGGGACGGAATCGAACTTGCCAAGCTCAGAACTGCGGCTGCCAGACTCGGCATACTTTCAGCCGAGGAGATCGATAAATTGAACGAGCGTGATGTGCTGGCCCTTGTGTTCCAGTCAGGAGTCTCCACCAGCCCCATGGTCACCGACCTTTCCGGTCGGGGCCTGGGACTTGCCATCGTGCGGGAAAAGGTTGAGCGCCTCGGTGGCACGGTCACCCTGGAGACGCAACCCAAAACCGGAACGACCTTCCGCATCACGCTGCCACTGACCCTCGCCACATTCCGCGGTGTCATCGTGCTCGCGGGCGACCGTTTGTTCATCATCCCTGCCGTCAGCGTGGAACAAGTGGCGCTGGTTGATAGAAAAAACATCATGACGGTGGGAAACGGCGAATCGATCACGCTGGAAGGGCAGGCACTTGCTCTGGTCTGGCTGAGCGACGTTCTGGAAATTCCGCGCATGAAGAGCGAGAGCCGGGACAGGCTGCAAGTTGCGATACTGCGTGTCGGGGCCAATCGCATTGCATTCCGGGTGGACGCAGTACTCGCGGAACAGGAGGTACTGGTCAAGGGGCTTGGACCACAACTCAGGCGTGTGCGTCATGTCGCCGGCGCCAGTGTATTGGGCACAGGCCAGGTGATTCCCGTTCTAAACGTACCCGATCTGATGCTGTCCGCCAAGAAACCCGGGATGACGCCGCTCGCCAGTGCCACCGGCGATGGCCCCAAAACTGAGAAGCAGTCGATCCTTGTCGCCGAGGATTCCATTACCTCGAGGGCATTGATAAAGAATATCCTGGAAGCGGCGGGCTATGACGTCGCCACCGCGGTGGATGGCGCGGAGGCATACACCATGCTCAAGGCTGGAACATTCGATCTTGTGGTGTCGGATGTGGAAATGCCACGCATGGACGGATTTGATCTCACGATGAAGGTGCGCACGGATAAGCAACTTTCGAGCGTGCCAATCGTGCTGATAACGGCGCTTGAGTCACGTGAGCACCGTGAGCGCGGTATTGATGCCGGGGCCAACGCCTACATCGTCAAAAGCAGCTTTGACCAGAGCAACCTGCTGGAAGTCATCGGAAGGCTGATATGATCGAACGCATGGGGACAAGCCAATGATCAGGGTCCTGGTGGTGGAGGATTCTCCCGTGGTACGCGAGCTTCTCGTTTACATTCTCGGTGCCGATCCCGAAATCCAGGTCATCGGGGCAGTGGACGATGGTGAACAGGCGCTCGAGAGCGTTGCACGGATCCGGCCCGACGTCATCACCATGGACATCCACATGCCCAGGCTGGACGGTTTGTCAGCCACGCGCCAGATCATGGAAACGCATCCAACCCCAATCGTCATCGTCAGCGAAAACACGGATCCACGGCAGGTTGCAACAACCTTTCACGCCATGGAAGCGGGTGCCGTGGCGGTTCTGCGACGGCCGGCAGGCATCGGACATCCGGATCACGAAGCCACAGCCAGCGAGCTGGTACAAGTCGTGAAGCTAATGTCCGAGGTGAAGGTGGTCAAACGCTGGCCCCATTTGTGGCGCCCCCCGATGTCACCGATTCAGGCTAAAGCGGACTGCGCAGGGGTTGATGCAAAGGTAAGGGTTGTCGCCATTGGAGCTTCAACCGGGGGACCGTTTGTGCTGCAAACCATTCTTGCGGCATTGTCGAAGGATTTTCCGGTACCGGTATTGATTGTCCAGCACATGGCAGCCGGTTTCATTCAGGGGTTTGTCCAGTGGCTTTCGCAGACATCGGGCTTACCCGTACATCTTGCCGCGCATGACGAACAGCTACGCCCGGGCCACGCCTATGTGGCACCCGATGGCTATCAGATGCGGGTGAATCCGAACGAAAAAATCGCTCTGAGGAAGGACGAGCCCGAGAATGGCTTGCGCCCGTCGGTGTCCTACCTTTTGCGTTCTGTAGCCGAAGTCTATGGACGCGATGCCGTAGCCGGCCTCCTCACCGGCATGGGTCGGGACGGCGCCGATGAACTGAAGTTGCTAAAAGAAAAAGGGGCCATCACCTTTGCTCAGGACAAGGAAAGCTCGGTCGTACACGGCATGCCTGGCGCTGCAATCAAGATTGGTGCGGCAACACTGATTCTTTCACTGGAGAAAATCGCTGCGACCCTGACCAGTCTGGCAAAGCACAGAACATCATAAGGATCATTCCATGCAATCCAATCAGAAATCGAATGTCATGAAGGAAATCCTCATCGCCGAGGACAGTCCGACCCAGGCGGCTCAATTGGCACACCTTCTCGAGGAACATGGTTTCAAGGTTACAACTGCGGCTAACGGTCGCGAAGCACTCGCCCTGCTTGAACGGTACAAACCCCTCCTGATTATCAGCGACGTCGTAATGCCAGAGCTGGATGGGTACGGTCTGTGCAAGGCCATCAAGAGTGACAGTAATCTGAAAAACATCCCGGTCATGCTGGTCACCACACTCTCCGATCCGGAGGACGTGGTCCGCGGTCTGGAGTGTGGCGCTGACAATTTCCTGCGCAAGCCCTATGACGAGCGCCACCTGCTGTCGCGCATCGACTATTTGTTGATGAACCTCGAATTGCGCAAAAACCAGAAAATGCAGATGGGCGTTGAAATCAGTCTGGGTGGCCAGAGACATTTCATCAGTTCGGAACGCCAGCAGATCCTGGACCTGCTGATCTCGACCTACGAACAGGCGGTCGACATCAACAATGAGCTCAAGCTTCGTGAAAGGGAACTCTTGCAATCAAACCAGGTACTCAATGCACTGTACCGCATTGCAGAAGTGCTAAACCATGCAAGCAGCGAGCAGGAGGTGGCAGGGGCTGTTCTGGACCGGGTACTGGAGCTTCCAGGAGTCCAGGCTGGCTGGATTACCCTGCGAGCGGGCAAGTCCGGCTTCAGGCTGATCGCCGCCCGCAATCTGCCCCCAGCGCTGGAATCCCCGGGGGCCATGGAGGGCAATTGCACGTGCTGCAGACGGCTTGCCTCTGACGAACTTGGATCGGGCCCCATCATCCTGGAATGCGAGCGCCTGATGAAGGCGGTTGGGGACAAGCGCGGACTGCGCTATCACGCCTGTATTCCCTTGTGGCTGGGCGACAGGACAATGGGCGTGATGAATCTTGTGGGATCCGAGAAGGGACTGTTCAATGACGACGAATTGCGGGTTTTGTACGGCGTAGGCAACCAGGTTGCGGTAGCACTGGAGCGGGTGCGCCTATACCAGCATCTGGAGCAACTGGTGCAGGAAAGAACCAAAGAGCTCAATGTGGAAATTGTGGAACGAAAACGGATCGAAAAGGAACAGGCGCGACTGGTGGCCATCATTGAAGCGACGCCTGACTTCGTGGGAACCAGCGATCTCAATGGCAATGTGCATTTCATCAACAAAGCCGGCCTCAAGATGCTGGGCTACGAAACAGGACGGCCCGTATCGGATCTTCGCATCGAGCAGCCCCATCCCCGGTGGGCGGCGAAGCTGCTGTCTGAAACGGCGATTCCTCATGCGCTCGAATATGGGTCTTGGAGCGGAGAGTCTGCGCTGCTGCAACGCGGTGGCCAGGAGATTCCATTATCACAAGTCGTCATCGCTCACCGAAGCCAGGACGGGTCTGTTGAATACCTGTCCACCATCGCGCGTGACATCACGTTGCTCAAGGAGAGTGAGCAGCGAATCACGCGCCTGAATCGGGTCTATGCCGTACTGAGCGGCATCAACACAACCATTGTTCGCACCCGAAACCGGCAGGAACTGTTCGATGAATCCTGCCGAATTGCGGTGGAGCGAGGCAAGTTCAGGTTTGCCTGGATCGGCCTGCTTGAGCCTGGCGGGAAGGAAGTGGTGCCCGTGGCCCGTGCGGGCGTTGATGAAGGCTGCCTTGACTGCATTCGATTAACCGTGCGCGATGACGAGCCTGATCGCTGCGAACTCGTTGCCCATGCATTGCGGGAAAATACCGTAGTGGTTTGCAACGACGTCGAATCCGATCCGCGGATGGCAACGTGGCGCGATGCGGCTCTCTTGCGGGGCTATCGATCGGTGGCTGTATTTCCGCTGCAACTGAAGAGCGAGGTGATGGGCCTGCTCCTGCTTTACGCAACTGAAGTGGATTTCTTCGACGACGAGGAAATGGAGTTGCTCACCGAGATTTCCAGTGACATCTCATTTGCACTTGATCACCTCGAAAAGGAAGACAGGCTCAACTACCTTGCCTACTACGATGCCTTGACCGGCCTTTCCAACCGTAGTTTGTTCAACGTGCATTTGAGCCAGAGGATATGTGAAGCGCAAGGCGTCCAGATGACCTTTGCAGTTGTCATGCTCAACCTTGAACGGTTCAGAAGCATCAACGATTCTCTGGGGCAGCATGCCGGTGATGAACTGCTGCGCCAGGTTGCGCAACGCCTGAAGGAATGGCTTCATGAATCAGCCATTTTGGCCAGGCTGGGTGCCGACTCCTTTGCAATCATTACCCAGCGCTCCGAAGACGAAGGCAGTGTAGGCCGCATCCTGGAGCAAGTTCTGTCATGTGTCCACGGCCAGCCTTTCGTGATTGGCGGGCAAGAACTTCGCATTGGGGCCAAGGCAGGAGTGGCTGTCTTTCCCAACGATGGGGTGGATGCCAATACGCTGTCCCGTAACGCAGAGGCGGCATTGGGGAAAACCAGGCTCTCTGGAGACAAGTATCTGTTCTATGCGCCTGAATTCAACGCCCGTGTTGCAGAAAAACTGTCATTGGAAAACAAACTGCGCCGTGCAGTGGAAAACGGAGAATTGGTGCTCCATTACCAGCCCAAGGTCGAACTCAATACGCGACGCATTAAAGGGCTTGAGGCCCTGATGCGATGGAAAGATCCCGATACCGGCCTCCTTATACCGCCCTCAAGCTTCATTCCCCTTCTCGAGGAAACCGGCCTCATTCTAGAGGCTGGACGTTGGGCACTGGAACAGGCGGTGGCCGATTTCAAGCTCTTCAAAGACAAGGAAGTTGAGGTTCCCAGAATCGCGGTTAACGTCTCTCCAATCCAGCTGCGCCAAAAGGATTTCGTCGCCACCGTCGAGCATGTATTACGCAATGTCGCAGACATGGAAGCCGTTCTTGAACTGGAGATCACCGAAAGTCTGCTCATGCGCAATATCGAAGCCAAAATCATAAAACTTCGGGCCTTGCGGGAAATGGGCGTGGAGATTTCCATCGATGATTTTGGAACGGGGTATTCCTCGCTCAGTTATATCTCGAAATTGCCCGTCAACTCGCTGAAAATAGACCATGCGTTCATCTTCAACATGACCACGAACCCGGATGATCTATGCATCGTGTCCGCCATCATTTCGTTGGGGCATTCCCTGAACCTGAAGGTCATTGCCGAGGGGGTTGAAACAGAGGAGCAGGAGAATATGCTCCGTTTGCTGAAGTGTAACGAGTTTCAAGGATACCTGTTCAGCCCCGCGGTCGAGGCATCCAGAATCGTGTCATTACTGCAAGGCTGATCAAACGGTTGCAGAATCCAGAAAGCGTTCAATCAACTGGCGCAACAACTGTCCTGCGCGTAGCCCGTCTCCATCGCACAGTGCTTGAAGAATGGCATCGTGCGCTCGGGCATATTGTTCCAGATCGCTGCTC
>DAIBBI010000063.1:0-3130 GCA_027442615.1 Ferrovaceae bacterium
CACTTCCACCCGATCTCCGATGTTGATCTGTTCACGCAAGAGGGCGCGTTGCAAATCCACGCCGATATGCCGAATAGTCCGCACCTCATCCTCCACTTCCGCGAAAAAAGTACGGTACTTGCGGCCTGACGGATCCGTACGTTCCACATAGCCGGTTTTGCGTAGCACACCGCTATGTGAACTGACCACTGGCGGCTTGATCATGTTGGGATACAGCTTGTCCTGGCTGGCCAGCGGCACCTTACGGGCCGCATCTTCCGCCCGGATTTCCTCCATGGAGCGTTCGATGGTCTTGCGTCGCTTCTGCAAATCCGTCAACTCGTGCTCTGGTGCGGCACAGGGAGGGAGAAGACGCCATGGCCGTTTGTTGAGCAGGTTTTCGGGAATCTCTTCTTCGATCAGCGCCCCAGCGTCTTCCAGGGTTTTCTCCATGAGTCGTATCACCCGCAGATCCTGGAGCGATTCAAATTCCAGAAATTCGTCAGGTAATCCGATACGGCCCCAACGCCTTGGCGTTACGCCTAGCGTGCGAGCTGAACCCCTGGCCCTCGCAACCTGTTGGCCTGCACGAGTGCGCAGGCGCCGAACAACATATGCCCCATGTTTACGCTGAAGGCTTTTGTAATCCAGCCAGATTGCGCGAACCACGCGTGAATCACGTCGATAGAAATGACAAACCACGTTAAAACCCTCACCGTATCTCACCAGTACTTGCCCCACCAGATAATCGGCATCGGGCACCGGAACTAGGCGCTGCGGTGCCGATAACTCCGGCGCTGCCAATGCTGATTCGGGTTCTGCCGGTGCCGGGAGCGCCAACGGAGCCTGAATGGTTTCAGCAGCCGCCATTTGCTCTGCCCACCGTTCTGGCGTCACCTTACGATGCCAATGGTGGCGTAACACCACCCCCAGATAAACCACACTTCGAAACAACCCTTGTACCAGATCGAATGCAATCATCGCTCATCCTCCAAAAAAATACCGGAGGCTTGCGATGACCCGCCTGACGGCGAGAAGCATGCCGTCCGGCGATTGGGTATTGCCTGTTGATCATGGGAGGCTTGCGCAACAAGACCCACCATGGCACCCCGTAAGAGTTCAAGGAAAAAATTCCTTTATGCCCCGCCCACTGTAATGACGGTACAGGCCTTGCAAGCAATCAAACAAATGAATACCGCACAACTTGTCGGACAGTACAATGCATGGATGACGACCATTACCCCTGCGGAAATCCACTTCGAGGACGGCGTTCTGCGCGCACCAGCCTTTGATGATGTGTATCACTCTGCGGACGGCGGCATTGCCCAATGCACGAGCGTTTTTCTCAGCGGCAATGCATTGCCGGAAAGCTGGTTGAATCGCCCCGATTTCCAGATTCTGGAAACGGGGTTCGGCATTGGACTGAATTTTCTGGTGACCTGGAACGCATGGCGCAACACGGTGCCCAACCCTGAGGCCCGGCTGCACTTCGTCTCGCTTGAAAAATTTCCCTTGAATCGCAACGACCTGGCGCTGGCCCTCGCCCCCTTTGCAACCCTCTCCGCCCTGTCCGGGGCCCTGCTTGCCTCCTGGCCCCCACTGGTGCCTGGTTTCCATCAGCTCAGGTTTGATGAGGGCCGTGTCACACTCACGCTGATCCTGGGAGACATCCAGGAAACCTTGCCGCAACTGGCCATGGCTGCAGATGCCCTGTTCCTCGATGGTTTTTCACCGGACAAGAACCCCCAGATGTGGGATGACTGGGTGATCCGTCACGTGGCTCGCCAAATGGCTTACCAGGGCACATTGGCCACCTGGTGCGTGGCCGGTGCCGTGCGTCGGCGTCTCGAGGCCCATGGTTTTACGGTACAGCGTCTCCCCGGTTTCGGGCGCAAGCGCGAACGGCTGGAGGCAAGATTCGACAAGATTCCCGAGGGGGCTTTCAGTCGCATGGTCTCGACAGCGCGCAATCCGGTCCTGGCACGCAGCCATCTCCATCCCATCACCCAGCGGCATGCCATGATCGTTGGCGCTGGCATTGCAGGATGCCTGATGGCAGAACGCCTGGCGCAACAGGGGTGGCAAGTCGAACTGTTCGATCGTCACGACGGGCCTGCCAGGGAAGCTTCGGGCAACCCTGCCGGAATCCTGCGCCCGGTGCTCTCGCGCGACGACAACCTGGCTGCCCGCCTCTCGCGTGCTGCATTTTTTCAAACCCTGCACACCTTGCGTCGCTTACAAGCCAGGTCTGGCACCATTCGCCACAAGCAAAGCGGAGTCCTGGTCCTGGCCCCGGATGAGGAGCAGTCCACAGTGCAGCGCGACACGATTGCGCATTACGGCTACCCACAGGACTATGTCCGGTTTCTGGAATCACAAGAAGTACTGGCCTTGAGCGGCATCGCCGGGCAATGGGGAGGATGGTTTTTCCCGCAGGGCGGCTGGCTGGACCCGGGAAGCCTTTGCACAACGGCTCTCCAGGCGGGCGCCGCACAGATTCGAAGTCACTGGAATACCGACGTAAGTCGCATCGAAAAAGCTGGGAACTGGCGGATTTTTGATGCCCGCGGACAGATCCTGGCACAAGCACCCATCCTGATTCTGGCCCTTGGAGCCCATGCCCATTCACTGCCGCAAACGGCCGAACTTCCCATCACGCTGTTTCGCGGACAGATTACCCAGGTTGCAAACGATCCCTTTCCACCCCAAACACCGGTACTCTGTCAGGAGGGCTATGTCATTCCAGGGCTGGCAGGAGGCCTTTGCGTCGGAGCCACCTATGATAGTGATCTGGAGTCCGCTCCCCGCCTGGCCAGCACCCTGGAAAACCTGGAACGACTCCACCGACTCTGCCCAGGTGCTGCATCCGATCCCCTCACCACCGTGGATCGCGTCGGGTTTCGTAGCGTGTGCCGCGACCGGATGCCGCTCGTGGGTGCGCTGGGTTTGCAGGAAGGCTTGTACACCATCATGGGCATGGGGTCACGCGGACTGATCTGGAGCAGCCTGGCAGCAGAACTCATCGCAGCTGAGCTGGCAGGAATACCACTACCACTGGAAAAGGAACTGATCCGGGCCATTGCCCCGGGGCGTTTCAGTGATTCAGCATTTCGGCCGCATGCCGACGCGTCGTCGGCGTGATGGTGACACC
>DAIBBI010000069.1:0-57710 GCA_027442615.1 Ferrovaceae bacterium
ACTTGATCCATATTGTCCAGTACCAGAAAGCGTACAGGTTTCCCCAGGTATTCTCCAAACTTGAGGGCCAGGTCGTGTTCAAGGCCCACGGTGCGACCATCGGGTTGAGTGAGATAGGTGGTGGGGCCCAGACGGGTGGCTACCACCACTTCGCTCAGGGTTTCCAGCGAGCTCACTGGTTGAAGGATGGGAGATTGCGAGAGGATCGCCGCGCCATCACGATCCACCGTGCGTTGATAAGACCACAACACGATCAGCACCATCAGGGTTAGAGCCACGATAAAAATCCGCTCCGGCCCGTTCAACAGGAAGTGCAGCACAAGGTGCCCAAGAGTGCGGTGAGGTCGCTGTGTTACCATCCGTTTAGAAGTTGATCAAGGTCATTGAATGATGAATCGTTGTGTCGCCATTCTACCGGCAGGTGGGTTTGGAACCCGTTTCGGAACCGGAAGCCCCAAGCAGTTTACCCTGCTCTGCGGGCAGATGTTGCTGGTTCATGCGATCCAGTCCCTGCTGCAGGACCCCCGTGTGAAAACAGTATACGTGGTGCTTGCCCCCGGGCAACACAACGAGGTGGAGTGGAACCGATGGGAAGGTCGGGTTCGGCCGCTCGCCCATGCTGGGGAATCCAGGGCCGAAACCGTTCTGAATGCGCTCAACGCGTTGCATTCCGGACTTGAGCCTCTCGATTGGGTGTTGGTGCACGATTCGGCCAGGCCCTGCCTCTCGCGTGGCGCATTGACGCGCCTGCTGGATACCTTGATGGATGATCCGGTGGGGGGGCTGCTTGCGGTGCCGGTGGCGGATACCCTAAAGCGCCAGGACGGCGCCGGGCATGTTCAGGAAACCGTTAGCCGCGAAGGCCTGTGGGGTGCCCAGACGCCGCAAATGTTCCGCTATGGCCTGCTGCACCAAGCTCTGGGACGGTCCCAGTCCCACACCGACGAGGCTTCCGCCATGGAGGCCATGGGTTATGCACCATTGCTGGTGATGGGCGAGTCCACCAATGTCAAGGTAACCTATCCCGCCGATTTGTTGCTGGCGGAGTGGATTCTCACCGCGAGGGAAAAACTTCTGGAGGCGCCATGAGAGTTGGTCAGGGTTTTGATGTGCATGCATTGGTTCCGGGGCGTCGCCTCATCATCGGAGGCGTGGAAATTCCATACGCGCTGGGACTGGAAGGTCATTCGGATGCCGATGTTCTGCTGCATGCCATCTGTGACGCCCTGCTTGGGGCGGCAGGCCTGGGCGATATTGGTCGTCATTTTCCAGATCATGATGCGGCCTACAAGAATGCGGACAGCAGGGTATTGCTGCGTCATGTCGTCGGGCTGATTCGTACGGCCGGATTTACGCCGGTCAACGTGGATGCCACCATCATCGCGCAGGCTCCCCGGATGGCACCCCACATCACCACGATGGTGGCCCATCTGGCCTCTGATCTGGAGGTTCCTGCAGGGGCCATCAACATCAAGGCGACCACCACTGAAGGGCTGGGATTTGCCGGTCGTGGCGAGGGAATCGCCGCCCAGGCGGTTTGCCTGCTTGCAAGGGTGGATCAGTAAGGCAGGACGGCATCCGGCTTGATTTTAAGGATCTGCTGTTTGAAATCCTTCTGGATGCGTTGCAATGCCTCCTTGCTATCCGCTTCAAAACGCAGGACGATCACCGGCGTGGTGTTGCTGGAACGTGCAAGACCAAATCCATCGGCAAATTCCACCCGAACGCCGTCGAGGGTGATGATGTTCTGGGCGCCTTCAAATCGACCCGAGCGCTGAAGCTCTGCAATCACGGCAAAATTTTCTCCTTCGCGCAGCCGTATCTGGAGTTCCGGGGTCGTGATGGCGTCGGGCAGTTCGTTCAGTGTTCCTTCCACGTCGGCAACCTGGCTCAGGATTTCGAGAAGCCGCGCGCCGGCGTAGAGTCCGTCGTCAAACCCATACCAGCGTTCCTTGAAGAAAGTGTGCCCGCTCATCTCGCCCGCAAGAAGCGCACCGGTTTCCTTCATCTTGGCTTTGATCAGAGAATGCCCAGTTTTCCAGAGGGTGGGCTTGCCGCCGTGATCACGGATCCAGCCAAACAGGTTCCGTGTACATTTCACGTCAAAAATGATTTCTGCACCGGGGTTGCGCGACAGCACGTCGGCCGCAAACAGCATCAACTGGCGGTCAGGAAAAATGATATGACCGCTACGGGTCACCACCCCCAGGCGGTCGCCATCTCCGTCAAAAGCAAGCCCGATTTCGCCTTGCCCTGCGGCCAGCGCGGCCTGAAGGTCCTTCAGGTTTTCGGGTTGTGAGGGATCGGGGTGGTGATTGGGAAAATGCCCATCCACCTCGCAGAACAGCCCGACGACGGCACAACCCAGGTTGCGGAACAGCGTTGGCGCAAAGCGCCCGGGAATGCCATTGCCGCAGTCCAGGACCACCTTCATCGGGCGTGCCAGTGAAATGCCTCCGACGACGCGCTTGATATAGGCTTCGGCGATGTCGGCTGTGCTGGATTGACCTTGTCCGCTGAAGAGGTCTCCTTTCACCAGGCGCTCATGCAGGGACAAAATGGTGTCACCCGAGAGCGTGTCGCCTCCCAGGACCATTTTCAGGCCGTTGTAGTCAGGAGGGTTATGCGATCCCGTGACCATGACTCCCGAGGAATGGGCAAGCTCGTGGGCCGCGTAATACAGCATCGGGGTCGTGACCATACCCACGTCCACCACGTCCACGCCGCTACGACGAATGCCAGCTGAGAGCGCGGCGCTCAGCGCAGGCCCAGACAGGCGTCCATCGCGGCCAATGGCTATCCGCGACAATCCCCGGACGCGCGCTTCCGATCCAATGGCCTGCCCGATGGCTTCCACTCCTGCCGCGGTGAGGGTGTTGTCAACGATGCCGCGTATGTCGTATGCCTTAAAGATTTCTCGGGGTGGAATCACGTTTTGTTCCTCTGTATCGTGTGAAATTGCGATGGTTCGTTGCGATCCTGCAAGGGGTCAAAATGCCGAAGACACGCGAAACACAAAGGTTCGGGCAGGCGCGGCCTGATTGAGTCCATAAAGAAGCGCCGAACTGTATTCGAGACTTTTTTCATGCCCGAAGTGGACTTCTCCCGAGAATCCGGGACCCAGTTGATGGGCGTTGTCGGCAGGGCGGTAGTAGGCCTCAATGCCGGGAGCGAAGGCGTCTTCCAGCTTGTAATCGGCCATGTAGGTGGCGCGGAAGTTGAATTTGCCCACCAGGTCCACCCCCACTTGTTTTTCCCAGATCAGGTTGAGCCGTTGCAAGGTGGTTTCGGTTTCCTTTTCCAGCAGCGGTCCCAGTTCCAGGGAGTTCGACACGCCGGCCTGGTTGTTGCGAACATAGGCCACCAGGAAACCAATGTCAGCCCAATAGGCGCCGTGCGGCGCCATTTGAAAAAAGTTTTCCCATTCCCAGCCACTGTAATTGGTTCCTGCAATGGATGGACCGTAGACGAATGGGCCATTGTAAATTTCCGTCTTCCACCAGGATGTGGGCGAGTAGGCGATGGCAGCCCCAAACATGCCGGTCTGGTTGATGTCCGGATTGGCATCGCGTGTATTGAAGCCGCGCAGTTCCACCTCGGTCTGACCTTGGGTAACCCGCGGCGAATAAATGATGTAGTCATCGGCAGCGTGGGCGGCGATAGCGAGCGCAAGGCTGCAAGACGCGAAGAGGGTTCCGAAAAGAAAGGAGTATGTGCTTCTGGAATTCATGGGCCCCCCGCTTTTTACTTTGCAGTGTGATTATTTTGGTCTGGAAATTATCGCATAACTCCCAAAATCAATATGGCGGGGCGGCGCCGGCCCGCTGAAAAAACTGCATCACCCGTTGCGGCATCCAGGAAATCTGGCCTGGAAAATGACCGGAAACGAATCCCACGTGTCCCCCTCGGGTCTGAAAGTCGCGGGTGACATGGCCGGAGCACTGCTCTGGTCCTGGAAGCACACCCTCAGGCACGAATGGATCGTCGCAGGCATTGAGGAGCAATGTAGGAAGCTGGATGCGGCTCAGCCAGGGTTTGCTGCTGCAGCGGGTCCAGTAGTCATCCACATTGGCAAAGCCATGCAACGGCGCGATGAAATGATCGTCGAACTCGCGCAAATTCCGGGCCTTGAGCGTGGCGGCGAGATTGAAAAGGCCAGGATGCTGGTTGAACTTGGCCTGGGCTTTTTGCTTGAGCGTGGTTAGAAAATGATTCGTGTAAAAGCGGTTGAATCCCTGGGCCAGATGATCTCCCACCGCGTGTAAATCCAAAGGCGCTGCGACGGCAGCAGCACTGGTGAGAAGGCTTTTGGCCTGCAGGCCCTGCTCGCCCAGCCATTTGAGCAGCATGTTGCCGCCCAACGAAATCCCCACGGCATGAAGCCGGGTGTGGTTCTGGGAACTGCTGACACGAGTCAGGATCCACTGGATTTCGGCGCTGTCGCCCGCGTGGTAGGAGCGGGGCAGGCGATTCATGACGCCACTACAACCTCTGAAATTGGGGGCGACAACGTGCCATCCCGCACGGTGCGCGTTTTCGGCCAGCGTGCGCACGTAGCGGGAGTCCGTGCTACCCTCCAGGCCATGGAAAATCACCAGCGTGGGCGCGCCACTCGACCCATCGAGGCAGTCCACGTCGATGAAGTCTTCATCCGGGGTGGCCCAGCGCTCGCGCCGCCATTGGGGGCGTTCGGCCGGCACGAGGAGTGCGCCGTAAAGCGTTTGGGCGTGGCGGTTGGTCAACCAGAATGGCGCTTGAAACATTGCCGATGGGGTCATGAAAAGGCGCCAGAGGGACTAAAAAGTCGCTATTATGCGCATATTTGGGCGTCGCTGTACGCCCTCTGCGCGGTTTGATCGACATGGCTCGCCCCACGTGTTTCCACATTCATCTCGACCGGCTGGTCAGTAACCTCAAAACGGCACGGCGTTTGCACGGCGGACGCGTGTTGGCCGTCATCAAAGCCAATGCCTACGGCCACGGGGACCTGGCCTGTGCCGGGGCCCTGGGGTCCGTGGCTGACGGCTTCGCGGTGGCCACCCTTGAAGAGGCGTTGCACCTGCGTGGGGCCGGCATCAAAGCCCCCATTGTGTTACTGGAGGGAGTGTTCAATGAGATGGAGATGCGGGAGGTCGTCGCCCATCGTCTGACGCCTGTCATCCATGCTGCCTGGCAGATCGAGGCACTGCTGCGTACCCGTTTTCCGGCTCCCCCGCCGGTCTGGATCAAGCTCGATACCGGTATGCACCGATTGGGATTCCAGCCGGATGAACTTCACGCCATCCATGAAAGGCTTCGCGGAAGCGGGCAGGTGGGAGACATCACCGTCATGACCCACTTTGCCAATGCGGATAGCCCTTCTGCCGGGGCTCTTGACGAACCCCTGCTGCGTTTTCGCAACGCCACGCAAGGGTTGCCGGTTTCCACCAGCCTGTGCAATTCCGGCGCAATCCTGGGCCACCCTTCGGCGCACGGCGACTGGGCCCGCCCTGGGCTGATGCTGTATGGCATTGACCCAGGTGTGCCCGGCATTGCCCCGCGCCAGGCTTTGCAGCCCGTAATGCGGCTGGTCTCTCGGATATCCGTCATTCGCACGATCGCACCGGGCGAGGCGGTGGGTTATGGCAGCCTGTTCAAGGCAGAGCGGCCCACCCGGGTGGGTGTCATCCCCTGCGGGTACGCGGATGGTTACCCGCGCAGCGCCGTTCAGGGCACCCCTGTGGCCGTCTCGGGGGTATTGGTGCCGATCATCGGTCGCATCTCCATGGACATGATCACGGTGGATTTGACCGATGCGCCGCAGATCCAGCCGGGCGCTCCCGTGGAGTTATGGGGGGATCAGGTGACCGTCGATACCGTGGCCCAAAACGCTGGTACGGTAGCCTACGAATTGCTGTGCCACGCAAGGCGGGCACCCATCCAGTACCATGCCGCAGTCCAGCATTCCTAAAACCCTAAAATCCTGATGTTGTTTGCGTCGGCCGCAAGAGCGGCCGACGGTAGCATCCTTGTCATGAATTACGACATGAACGAGCATCTTGCCGCGATGCTCCAGGATGCATTTTCCAGGTTGATGCCCTTGCTGGACGACGCCGCCATTCGCGAAGTCATGGTGAATGGCGAAGACAATGTCTGGATAGAGCGTGATGGTCGTCTTGAAAAGACAGCCTGCCGGTTTTCCAGGAACGACGCACGCAATGCAATTCAGATTCTCGCAACCATGACGGATCGCGAGGTAGGGACGCGTGCTGGGGAGGCACTGCTTGATGCCGCCTTTTCAAACATGCGCGTCTCGGCCGTACTCTCACCCATCGCCACCCAGGGGCATGCGCTTTGTATCCGCAAACTCGCTGGCGTGACCAAGTCGCTCTCTGATTATCTCCCGGAATCTTCGACAACTGCTGTTGCCAGCTCTGCCACGAAGCAGAATTGGAATGAAGATTTTCAAATTCCCGAAATGATGAACGGCCGCCTCCAGCAATGGGTCAATACCAGAATGAACATTCTGGTCAGCGGCGGTACTAGCACGGGGAAAACAACTTTCCTCAATGCCTTGATTCGGGTGATGCCGGCTTCTGACAGGCTGATTACCATCGAAGACACGCGCGAGCTGATCGTGGATTTGCCCAATCATGTGTCGTTCGAAGCCAACGCATCTCTTGCCGTCACAGTTCGGGATCTGGTGCGCCAGACCTTGCGGTTTCGTCCTGATCGCATCGTGGTGGGAGAAGTTCGGGGTGGCGAGGCTTTTGATCTCATTCAGGCCATGAACACGGGACATGATGGCTGCCTTGGCACGCTGCATGCCAACAGTGCTTTCGATGCGCTGGGCCGGTTGGAACAGATGGTCATGCAGTGTGGCGTGGACTGGTCCTCTGAGGCCATTGCGCGCCAAATCGCAAGCTGCATTGACGGCGTGATCCACCTGTCACGCATCGGTGGTGTGCGCCAAATTGAAGACATGATTCAGGTGGAGGGATATCGAAATGGCACCTATCAGACCCAGACTTTATTGCAGCAAACCTGACTTCCTGCTCGGCGGGTTGGCAGTGGGGCTACTCGTATGGTCCTCTGGAGCGTTTGCACTTTACACGCCCATGCCATGGGAAGGTCCCATTTGTGCCGTTGCAAGCAGCCTCAAGGGTCAGGTGGCCGTGGTGTTGTCCGTGGTGGCGACCATCATGATCGGCATCATGTTCATGTACGCAGAAACCGGGGGCATCGTGGCCAGGATTGCAAGTTGGCTGCTGGGAATGTCCTGCGCACTGTCCGTCGTCAGTATTATCACAGCCCTGTTTCCTGGAGTGACCATGCCGGGGTGTTTATGAGCCAACCGGGGCAGGAGCGTATTTCGCCGTTGTACCAGTCACTGGTGGAACCCATGTTGATTGCCGGCGTTGAAAAGCCGTTTGCCATCGTCAATGCCACATTGACCATTGCCTTGGTGGGTGACCTGCACATGTTTGGCTGGCTGCCCATTGCCGTCTTGGCCCATCTCATTCTGCGACGCATCACCAGGGACGATCCTTTCACTCGGCAAATCTATGTCAAATACAATCGCCAGGCCGACAGCTACGATCCGTGGCCCCATGTCAGAACATCCCGTGGGCGGCGCCCCATTGGGTTTGGCAGGGGCATGGCATGTTGAACCTCAAGCGTGTGGCCATTGGATTTGATTCCCGCTCGCGCGGTCTTTCCGAGATACTGCCCTGGCTCGTGTTGATTCGCCCAGGGATCGTTCTCAACAAGGATGGCAGCCTTCTAGCCTGCTTTTTCCTGCGGGGCATGAATGTGGAGGGCTGTGAAGCGACGGCCATTGACCGTGGTGCCGATGCATTTGAACAGGCGTTACGAAGTCTGGATCATCGCTTTACGCTCTGGTCCACCGTTCTGAGGCGGGAATGCCGGGATTATCCCCAGGGAACCTTTTCAAACCCCGGAAGTGCGGCGATCGATGCGCTTCATCGTCAGAAGATGCAGGCCAAACGGCATTTTTCAAACAGGCACTTCGTCAGTGTCCTTTTTTCCCTCGATGAGGTCAGGGATGGTTTTTTCGGAACGCTGGCCCAGGCGTCAGGAGAGGCAGAGGGAAGCCTGTTTCAGCGCCTATGGAGCACGGCCTCTCATCAACTGTTTCATGGAAGTGCTTTTCGTCATGATGAGAAGATGCTGCAAAAGCGCATCGCCCTCTTTGAGGAAATGCTGTCCCAGTGGGTAGGGGGCTTGCAGCAATTGGGGCCGGAGCGCCTGGAGGATTCCACCTTGACGGGGTTTCTTCATGAAATGACGAGTCCGGCAACGCACCGTACCCAGCCACCAGAGCCATCTCCGAATGAGTACCTGGATACCACGCTGGGTGAGGACAGGGTCATCGTCCAGGGTGATCATCTGCGCTTCGAAGGTGTGGGAACGCCGCGTTATGCCGCAGCGTTGGCGGTCAAGGGGTGGCCAAGTGCCACGTTCCCGGGCATGCTCGATGCCATTTTGACGGCACCATCAGAATTGACCCTGTCGCAGGTATTTCGCTTCGTGGATCAGGACGCAGCCAAGCGTTACATCAAGAATGTCCAGCGTTTTCACCTGAACCTGCAAAAATCGCTATTCAGTTATATCCGCGAGGCCGTGTCAGGCGAAGAAAGCGTCGTTCGCGATACCGGGCGCGCCGTATCTGCGGAGGATGCGCGCCTTGCGCTGACGGATATCGTGGCGGCCAAGCGTGTTTTTGGCTACCACAATTTGACCGTGCTGGTCTTTTCCGGTGACGCCGGCACTCTGGACGAGGCCCTGGGAACCGTGGCAACCAGCATTCGAACCCAGGGTTACCTGCTGCTGCGCGAACGGCTACACCTCAATTCGGCCTGGTCTGGCACGCTCCCGGGACAATGGGGGGAGTTGGTTCGATGGCATTTCATCAGCACAGCCAACTGGTCCGATCTGAGTCCAATCCGCTCGTCGGGATCGGGCTTGCGCGCCAATCGCTATTTGTCCCAGCAGACTGGCAGACCCGCTCCGGCACTTTCACTGTTTTCGACCCGTTCCGGCAGTCCCTATTACTTCAATCTGCACCATCAGGACCTGGCACATGCCTTCGTCGTGGGGCCTTCACGCAGCGGGAAATCGGTATGGGTCAATTTCCTGATCAGCCAATTCCAGAAATACCATCCGGTGCGTACCGTTATTTTCGACAAGGACCGCTCCTGCCGGATTCCCACGCTGCTGCAAGGTGGTCAATGCGTGGATGTTGCACAGTCGTCGTTGCAACTCAATCCGCTTTCATTGGTGGCTGAACCACGACAGCGCAGCTGGTTGGCTCGCTGGCTTGAGATTTTGCTTTGCGCGCGCGGGCGGGTCCTGTCTGCTGACGACGATCGGGTCATCGCAGAATCTCTGAACGGCCTGGCTGCCTTGTCTCCGAGACTACATCAGCTCAAGAGTCTGCATGGATTGCTGCCCCGTCATCTCAGGGTGGAACTCGAACCCTGGCTTGCTGGGGGCATTCTTGGCGGGCACTTTGACCACGCACAGGATGACTTCGTCCTTTCACCCTTTACCTGCATCGAAATGGGCACGGTGCTGCGCGACCATCGCGTGGCAAGGGCCTTTCTGGAGTACGCATTTTTCAGGATCGAGCAGGCATTGGACGCACACCAAGGTGTTCCCACGCTGATTTATGTTGAGGAAGCCTGGTTTATGTTATCCGATCCATACTTCTCGAACAGGATCAGGGACTGGCTGAAGACGATCCCTAAAAAGCTGGGTTCCCTCATACTGGCAACCCAGTCCCTGGACGACCTGTCAGGCTCGGACATTTTTTCCACGATCGCAGACAACATCCCCACCCGTATTTTTCTGCCAAACCACCAGGCGCGGGTTCATCGGGCTCTCTACCATGGGCAGTTTGGCCTCAACGATGCGCAGATCGGAAGAATCGAGCAGGCAACAGAAAAATGCCACTACTACGTCAGCACCCCCGAAGAAAACCATCTTCTCGATGTCAAGTTCTCGCCGCAGCTGCTGGCGTGGCTGCGATCAGATGCCCGAGCCCAGGCATTGTTTGAACAGCACCGCACCTCGGCTCGCGCAGATTGGGTCAATGCTTATCTGAATGACATTGTGGCCGAGACAAAATGAAGCGCAAATTTCTTGACTTGATGCTCGTAATGCTCAATTTCTGCGTTTGTTTGGCGCAACCGGCTGGGGCTGGAGGCGGGGGGGCCAT
This sequence comes from Ferrovaceae bacterium, assembly GCA_027442615.1. GTDB lineage: Bacteria > Pseudomonadota > Gammaproteobacteria > Burkholderiales > Ferrovaceae > JAJZRV01. The sequence goes on from DAIBBI010000069.1 coordinate 10,220, forward strand.
GGGTACCATCGTGTACGACCCAACCAACCACGCGGAAACCGCATTGACGGCGGCCAATGCGGTCCGTCAGACAGCGCAGATGGTGCAAGCCTATACCCTGCAGATCCAGCAGTATCTCAACGAACTGGAGAATCTCAAGCGGTTGCCTCAGGAAACGCTGGACCAGGTCCTGAATTCCTACACGGACGAGATCGCCGTGGCACAGTCCCTGTCGCAAACGCTGGGGAGCACGCTCAGCCAGATCAACAACCTGCAGGATAGTTTTACGGCGCAATTCAGGCAGATGGCGGCCATGGGCCTGTCGCCCAACCAGTACATGGACCGCGAAATGCAAATTGCGCAATTTCGTGGGCAGAGCATCAGTTCGGTATATCAAAACGAAGTGGGCATCATGCAGTCGGTCAACGATTCGTACGCCAGGATTCGCAAGTTGCAGGAACAAATTCCAGCGAGCAGCGGCCTGCAGCAGAGTTTCCAGACGACCAACCAGCATCTCAACCTGTTGGCCGGCCAGAACGCCCAGTTGATCAGTTTGATTGCCGGTCACCAGGCCAATGCGTCGGCACGCCTGCAAGACGAGGCCAAAGCCAACGCCATGGCGGGCGAGATCATTCAAAAACGGCACCAGGATGAAGCGCTAAAGGTGCAGCAATTGCACCAGCAGCTTCGTGACCAGGAGTCGAGCATGGGTTGGGGCATCATGAGTCAAGGGCATTAGCGGGGCCATGATCACCCTTAATCCAGCCATCATTGATCAATTCGGCCAGTTATTCCTGGATGGCGGGCGCGCCCTTCATGGCAACCTGACTGGCGTTGCCGACAGCCTTTATGGATCGCTTTTGCTGCTGACTTTTAGTTGGTCTGGTGTCAACATCCTTCTGGAATCCATGGTTGGAGACAATCTGGGCAAGGTCTTGTCGCAACTGATCCGGTTTTTGTTTTTGGCGGGGCTCGTCGCCTGGTTTCTTCAGGCCTACGATTTCATCTTTTATGAGGGCATCTATCAAGGCTGCGAAGCCGTGGCGGCTGCCATCGCGGGTCCCAATGGTGGCGCACAGGGGTTTGCCTCGGCCTGGAGCGTTTTCAGTGATGTCATCGTCACGGTGTGGGACAGCATCGCAGGCAGCCCAGAGCGTTATTTGGGTGGTGCAAGCCCCATGTCATGGGCCTTCTGGGGAGCACTGGGCGGTTGGATGGTTACCGTCGCTTTGCTTTTCATTGCCTTGTGCGTATTCATCGTGGCTCTCACCATTCTGGCCGTCATTCATGTCATGGGAAGTGCCTTGGCGGGGTTGGCATTGGCGCTGGGACCGTTTTTTATCCCCTGGTTGCTATGGGATCTGACGAAGGAATTTTTCATGGCCTGGGTTCGTTTTTTATTCATTGCCTGCTTTTATCGAGTCATATCCGTGTCGGTCCTGGTGATGACAAAGCCCGTCTTTGTGTTGTTGCATCAATGGATGACGGATAACGCGACCGTCATGGGCAACGCCACGCCGACAGATTCCATGGCTTTGGCAGTGCTCCTGATCATTACGGCCAGCATCATTGCCTATCTGACGAGCCACGTCCCTCAAATCGCTGCCGCGTTGGTGGGTCACGCACGCGTGGATACCGGGTTCGCAACCCAGTCCAGCCGGGTCATCCACAACCGTATCGGTAAAGCCAATGACTGGATGGCCAGACAAATCCGGGCCTATGGCAGAAGCGAAGGACGCTCCGGAGATCGGCCGTGAAACGAATAAGATTGCCAGGTTTGTCTGATATCCAGCAGCAGCAATTGTTTCAGGCCCTAATACAACGATCCGAATTACATCACGAGGCGCGACTTGATTTTCCCGTTCCTGAACTCCTGGCACGCTCGTTTTTCGGACAAGGCTGGTGGGCGTTGCTGAAGGAACTGTATGACCGGCCGCTGATGACCACCCTGGGGTTCGCTGCCGCGACTACCTACCCATTGTTCTGGCTGTTGCATCTATTACGACGCATGATTTAATTTTTCCATCACTCGCGGTATGATCCTCGCACCATGGACAGCACAGATCTCGAAGTTCTCAAAACCGTGACGCATTGGCAGGAAGCCGGCGCCGAAGTGGCGCTGGCAACGCTCACGCGTACTTGGGGCTCGGCGCCCCGACCCGTGGGCTCACTGCTGGCCTTGACCACGGAGGGTCGTTTGGTGGGATCCCTTTCCGGCGGCTGCATCGAGGATGACCTCCTCGCCAGGATGCATCGGGGCCTTCCAACTGCTCCAGAGACCATGATGTATGGCGTGACGGCAGAGCAGGCCAGTCGCTTCGGGCTGCCTTGTGGCGGAACGCTGGAACTGGTGCTGGAGCCGCTGCACCCCGGGAGCAAAATACAGGAGTTGCTGGAAGCCGTTTCCCGACAGCAGGTGGTGGCCCGAGTGCTGGACCTGCAGAGCGGACTGGTTGATGTGGTTCCTGCCAACCGCACGGATACCCTGGTGTGCACGGAGGTGCAATTGCGTTCCGTTCATGGTCCCCGCTGGCGCCTCCTGATCATCGGCGCGGGTCAGGTCAGTGGCTACCTGGCTGAGATGGCCATGGCGCTGGACTATCAGGTCCTGGTGTGCGATCCACGACCGGAGTTTCAGAATTCCTGGCAGATCGGGGCGCTCGCGGTGGATGAAGCCATGCCGGACGATTTCATCATTGCCCAGCGACCCGATCCCCACACCGCCATTGTTGCCCTGACCCATGATTTGAAACAGGACGACCTGGCGTTGCTCGAGGCCCTCAAATCCGATGCATTCTACGTGGGGGCCTTGGGCTCGAAGGCTACCCAGGCCAAGCGGCGTGAACGCCTTGCCCTGTTTGATCTCAGCGCAGGGCAGATCGGCTCGCTGCATGGGCCGGCAGGTTTGCCCATAGGGAGTCGCACCCCACCCGAAATGGCCATTTCCATTCTGGCCGAAATCACTGCCGTTCGCCACGGCGTCCGGTGAATTCATGATCGAAGGCCTTCTGCTGGCTGCGGGTCGCAGCACGCGTTTTGGCCGCAACAAGCTGATTCATGCGCCTCCGGGCGAAGCGCCGTTGGCACTCCAGGCGGCGCATTGCTTGAGCGCGCTGGAGCATTCCCTGGCAGTCATTCCCCACGACGACTCCGCATTGCGTGCGTTGTTTCAGGAATTCGGCCTCGCAGTGACGGAAGTTGGCGCATCCGTTGCCGGCGCCCCATTAGGTTTGTCAGACAGCCTGCGCGCCGGTTTGGAGGCTACCTCAGAAGCTGCGGCCTGGATCATTGCGCTAGCTGATATGCCGCAGGTCACACCTGGTACGGTGGCAGCGATACGCCAGTCCTTGTTCGAAGGGGCTGCCATCGTGGCTTGTCGTTATCGGGGGCAGCGCGGTAATCCGGTGGGGTTCTCTCATCGATTCAGGGCTGAGTTGATGTTGCTGCAGGGCGACCAGGGGGCGCGCGGCCTGCTGGAACGGTATCCAGGCGAAGTGTGCTGGCTGGAGGTGGAAGATCCGGGCATCCTGCTGGACATTGACGTGCCCGCCGACTGGCAGCGCAGGTCCGGACCGGCTACCAGCAAGCCATGACGCGTTCCGGCATCAGGTCTTCCAGGCATTTCAGATGACCCAGCGGACATTCCCGCTTGAAGCAGGGGCTGCAAGACAGGCCCAACCGGACCACTTGCGCCCGCGCTGATAGCGGGGGGGTGAATTCCGGGCTGGATGATCCGAAGACTGCCACCAGGGGGCGATCCAGGGCAGCTGCCACATGCATCAGTCCAGAATCGTTGCTGATGACCCGTTGCGCAATTGCCATGAGATCCACCGCTTGAGCCAGATCGGTAGCACCGCACAGGTTATGCACGGGACCCGGCAGGTCGAGGGCGATCTCAGCTGCAACGGGCTCGTCTTTTTTTGAGCCCAGCAGCCAGATCTGAAAGCCCTGTGCGACCAATTGCCTTCCTGCCGCCGCGAAGTGGCGCGCGGGCCAGCGCTTGGCAGGCCCGAATTCCGCACCCGGGCAGAGTACCGCCACCGGTAGGTCCAGTGTCAGGTGAAGGCGCTGCAGTGATGCAGCCTGCTGTTCCAGGTTGGGTGAAAGCCGCGGGGCGTCCACCGGCCGTTGCAGGACCATGCCCCTGGGTAAGGAGAGGGCGGCAAAGCGCTCCACCATCAAGGGCAGGGCCTGGCGGTCCAGCACACGCGCATCGTTCAACAGCAGGTGGCGCAGCTCTCCCACATAGCCGGTGCGCAGGGGGATGTCGGCAAACCAGGGGATCAGGGCGGATTTGAAGGAGTTGGGGAGCAGGATGGCCTGCTGGTAGCCGGCCTGCCGCAGCTGTTTGCCCAGGGCGCGTCGGGACAGTAATTGCAGTTGTCCATGGCCGAAGGGGTTGTTGAGGATGCGCGTGACTTCGGGCATCCTCGACAGTACGCCGTGGGTCCACGGCGGGGCCAGCACGTCGAGTTCGCAGCCCGGGTCGCGTTTTTTGAGGGCAGCGAAGAGCGGTTGGGACAAGACGGCGTCCCCCACCCAGGAGGCGCCGATGATGAGGATTTTGCTCAATGAGCCGCGCTGCGGGCTCCCCCCGCCAGAATGTAGCGTGTGCCGCAATACGGGCATTGCGCGGTCCCCGTGCGTGCTACATCCAGAAATACGCGAGGGTGGGTGTTCCACAGTTTGACTGCGGGCATGGGGCAGTGCAGCGGAAGATCCTGCTCCGTGACCTCGACGGCTTTTTGGTTCAATTCGGCAGCGTTCGACATTTCAACCTCCGACGACGGTTAACCAGTCCTGATGCTGGGGGGAGCGACCTTTGACGCAGTCAAAGTACATCGCCTGCAGTTGCGCGGTGATCGGTCCCCGATGCCCGGCACCGATGGTACGACGATCCACCTCGCGAATGGGCGTGACCTCTGCCGCAGTACCCGTAAAGAACGCCTCGTCAGCGCTGTAGAGTTCGTCGCGTGAAATGCGGCGTTCCAGCACGGTCAGGCCGGCTTCGGCTGCCAGCTGAAAAATGCAGTCGCGGGTGATGCCTTCCAGGGCGCTGGAAAGGTCGGGGGTGTAGAGGACGCCGCGCTTGACGATGAAAATGTTCTCGCCCGAACCCTCTGCCACAAAGCCGTCCACGTCCAGCAGCAACGCCTCATCGTAGCCGTCGGCCGTCGCTTCGTTGTTGGCCAGGATGGAGTTCATGTAATTGCCGCTGGCCTTGGCCTTGCACATGGTGATGTTGGGATGGTGCCGGGTATAGGACGAGGTCTTGACGCGGATGCCCTGTTCGAGGGCTTCTTCACCCAGATAGGCACCCCAGGGCCAGGCGGCCACGGCCACGTGGGTCTTGGCGCCTTTGGGGGAAACCCCCATCTTTTCCGAGCCAAAATACACCAGCGGACGGATGTAGCATTCCTCCAGTCCATTGCCGACCACCGTGTCGATCTGGGCCTGCATCAAGGTTTCCAGCCCATAGGGCATGGGCATCTGCAGGATGTGCGCAGAACGCAACAGGCGCTCGGTATGCTCGCGAAGACGGAAAATGGCGGTACCTTGGGCCGTTTTGTAGGCACGAACGCCCTCGAACACGGCCAATCCATAGTGCAGGGAATGGGTGAGTACATGGGTATTGGCATCACGCCAGTCGACGAGTTGCCCATCCTGCCATATCAGCCCATCGCGATCAGACATCGACATCTGTTGTGCTCCGTTCTGCAAAACTTCCATTCTAGCGGATGTTGAAGGGGGCCACAAAACCGGTTACTACAAAGATTACTGGCGCCGGACGTAATCGGTCGAGGCAAAGAGGCTATAATTTCAAGGTTATGGTCAGCCACCGGGCAATACTGCATCTCTCTCGTCGGGCGCTCCTTTGGGGAAGCGGCCTCCTTGCGGTCACGCTGCTGCTGTTGTGGCTGGCGCTCCAGATTATCATTCTTAACGACGTGGGACGCTATCGACCCGAAGTGGTGGCGGCCCTTTCCAAAGCCACCGGCACACGGGTTGAAATCGGCAGCATGACCTCCGCCCGGTTTGAGTGGCTGCCCACCGTCGTACTCGACCACGTCACGATTTTCGATCCTGAGGGGCGGCCTGGCCTGGTGTTGAATCATGTGGAAGGGCGCATCTCGATCCTGGGGTTTATGCGCGGGCGCGTCGATTTGAGCACGCTGATCATTGATCAGCCCTCGTTGACGCTCAGACGCGCCCAGGATGGCCAGCTTTTTCTGTCGGGCATTCCACTACCACGCCCCGACAGCGGTCCCAGCCAGTTTATGGAGTGGCTGGTCAACCAGGGGGAGATCAGGATCACCAAGGGCACGATTCGCTGGATCGATGACATGCTCAACAGGCAGCCACTGCTCTTGACGCAGGGAAACATCCGGATTCGCAACAGCGGATCGCACCATCGGGTGGACATGGCTTTTACGCCCCCCAACCGCATTTCAGATCCTGTAACGCTCAAGGGGGATTTTTACGGCGAGGACGTGACGGACTTCCGGGATTGGCATGGTTCCATCATTGCCCAGTCGGCCCGGATGGATCTGGGCGCCCTTAAACCTTGGGTTCCGCAGCTTTCACAATTGGAGAGCGGGCACGGAAAGCTCAAACTCACGCTTGCAATGAGCAGCCCGCAGCAATGGGGGCTGCAAGCCGATGGCGACATTAGCGAGCTTGAAGCGCGACTTGCGGCAGGGCTCCCCGTGCTGCATTTTGATCGGTTGCGCGGCGGAATGTCATTCAAGGCGCTTGCTGGTGGTTTTGACGTCGCCACAGACAAACTGGTGGTGAACGGGTCGGCCAGCCTCAAAACCATCGTGCCATTGGACATGCATTTGCTGTACACCGAGACGGGCGGATCGCTGCAGGTCAATCAACTGGAGTTGGCCCAATTGTCGGGCCTTGCCGATGCTTTGCCGCTTTCAGCAGAACAGCGCGCGCGATGGCATGAGGCAGGCTTCAAGGGCCGGGTCAGCCATCTTGACCTGACATGGAAGGGTTCCCAGGCACAACCCTCCGATTACGCAGTGCATTCTGATTTCACCGATTTCCAGGCCAACCCGCGGGGCTTGCTGCCGGCCATCCGAGGGTTTTCAGGGCATCTGGATGCTTCTGCAGATGGTGGGCAGCTCAAGGGAAAGGGAACGGATACCGTGCTCAATTTCCCCAAAATCTTTGCCGTTCCGATTCCAGTGCGCACTTACAACCTTGATGTTTCCTGGACGCATCAGCAGGCACAAACGGAAATCCGCTTCAATCGGTTCGAGGTCGAGAATGCGGATCTCATGGGCCATATGACCGGGAAGATATCGATGGGTCCCGGGGGTCCAGGCGATAGCCAGCTCACTGGGGAGTTGCAACGCGCGCTTCCCGCCGCGGTGTGGCGTTACATGCCGCTGGGCGTCTCGGCCGATGCCCGCGACTGGCTCCAGAGCGCCCTGGTGGGGGGCACGGCGCGTCGTGTGGCCTTTGATGTCAACGGCGATCTTCAAAAATTTCCCTTTCCTCACGATCAGGGGGGGAAATTCATGGTGTCGGCGCAAATTGCCGATGCCGTGCTGCGTTACGATCCGGAGTGGCCTGTCATCACAGGCATTCAGGCCAATCTCCTGATTCAGGGTGAAGCGCTTTCGGTGACAGCAACCGATGGATTGATCATGGGTTCAAAAATCAAGGCTGCCCATGCTCAAATTACCGATTTGACCCAGGCAGACCCACTGCTCACAGTCACGGGCGAATCTGAAGGCAGCGTGCATGACGGGTTGAACTTCATTGCCAGGAGTCCCGTGTCAAAGTTCATCAATCACTTCACGGATACCCTGCAGGGCGAGGGTGCCGGGCAGTTGAGTCTCGAGCTGCAAATTCCCCTGAGCCATGTGAAGGATACGAAGGTCAAGGGAGACTACCAGTTCCTTGATGCCAGCATGGACGACGGCGATGCGGGCATTCCCCCCATTACCCAGATCCAGGGGCATTTATCGTTTACAGAAAAGCTGCTCGCATCCCAGGGCCTGACGGCATCCGTCATGGGCGGGCCCGCCGCATTCGAATTATCCACCTTGCCCTCGGGCGCAACCCGGGTGGTCGCACATGGCAATGCGGATATGTCCCATCTCATCAAGGTCTACCACCAGCAGGTTCTTGCGGATGTCTCAGGCAAGGAGGAATGGAAGGGCGAATTCAATTTCTCCGAGAAGTTCACTGATATCCGACTGGAATCCCAGGCAGCCTATCTGGGCGAGCCTGTATCCGTCAGGGTTTCCACGCTCAAGGACGGCACGCTGGATGTTGCCCTCAAGGGCAAAACCTCCCAGGCCAGCTTGACGAAGCGTTACCCCGTCAAGCTGATCAAGGTATTGGACGGTCCGGTGAATTGGAACGGGCATGTCTTTGTGCATTCAGGTGGACGCGACGAAGTCAGCATCAATGGCACAGCCCTGGTTTTTCAGGAACCAGCAAAGATTGCGATATCCGGGTCTTCCCGGGGCAAGCTGCTGGCCGACCTGTCCGGAAAGGTGGCTGTTGGGTCGTTGCGTCGACTGGGCTACAACAGTCTCGCAGATCATGCCAGTGGAGCGACGGATTGGCGTGCGCGGATCGAACAGGAAGGGGCCAGGATGCGGACCACGGTCACTTCCAGCCTGTCCGGCGTGGCGATCGATTTTCCCGAGCCATTCCATAAGGAGGCGCGCGCATTGCTGCCCTTCAGCCTCAGTTGGACTGCCGAGGGCAGTACGCGCCAGCTCAACGCGGCGCTGGACAATTGGCTGGGCGTGCGCGTGGCCTATGTGGCGTCGGCCAAGGGCGATGCATTGCAGGCACGCCGCGGGGTCATCAATTTTGGAGGGGAGGCTTCGACTTTGCCTCCCGACGGATTCTCCGTGATTGGCACGTTGCGTCATGCCGACCTCGATCAGTGGCAGAAAATGTGGGGCGATGCTCCCGGAGGTGCGCCCGATGACGGATTTTTTGGACCGGTTACCTGGGTCAGCCTGGGGCTGGAGGACACCCGGTGGGGTGGCAGGACCTGGGGTGCTCACCGCGTCACGGCCTCGCAAGAGGGCGGGCACTGGCAAATTCAGAGCCGTGGCACCGAAGCCGAAGGGGAAATCACCTGGTTCCCCGAAGGTTCCGGCCGCATTCGGGCGCATTTCACCAAGCTCGTGGTGCCAACAGCCCCGCCACGCGGGACCGCCGACGAGACGCCAGTGAATGTGGATGCCCAGAAAAACATGCCCTCCCTGGACCTGGTTGCCGAACGGTTTGGGGCCATGGGCAAAGCTCTGGGACGCCTGCAGGTTGCCGGTGCGGGCGATGGCGGCGTGTGGCGCCTGGACCACTTTTCGCTGGTGTCGGCGCAGGGGGCCATCGATGGGGATGGGCGCTGGACGGGCGCACCTACACCACAAACCCAGCTTAATTTGCATCTCAAGGCAACTGATCTGGGGAAACTGTTGTCCGATCTTGGATATCCCAACATGGTTGCGCGTGGCGAGGGCGAGGTGCGCGGTCAGCTGAACTGGAGAGGTAATCCGCAGGACTTCAGGTTGTCGCGCGCCGCTGGCCAATTCTCGCTGGATCTGCATGACGGGCAGTTTTCCAAGGTTGAGCCTGGTGGGGCTGGCAGGCTCATCGGATTGCTCAGCCTGCAAACCCTGCCGCGCCGCATCACGCTGGATTTCCATGACATATTCTCGGATGGCTTTGCATTTGATACGCTAACCGCGAATATCGCCATGAATCGTGGAATATTCTCCACCCGTGATTTTGACATGACGGGGCCCGCCGCCAGGGTCATGCTTTCTGGAACCCTGGACGTTGCAACGGAAACCACAGAGTTGAACGCCAGGGTGTCACCGGCGGTGGGAAGCAGTGTTTCTCTGGCTACGACGGTGATTGGGGGGCCCATCGCGGGTGCGGCGTCCTACCTGTTGCAAAAACTGTTGAAAAACCCGATCGACAAGGCTCTGACCTATGAGTACGCCATTGAAGGCAGCTGGGATGATCCCAAAATCAAGCCCATGGGACCTTCCGCCGTCTCGGCAACGCCAAGTCAATGAATCGTATAGGATGACGCAATGACGTCCGTAAAAAAAGCTGCAGCAGCGCCAGATTCCGGGTTTGGCAAGGCCAAACCGCTTCCGGGAAGCTTCCGTGTGGCCGCCATTCAAATGGCTTCTGGTCCGCAAGTGGGAGCCAATCTCTCTGAAGCCGGACGCCTCATCAGAATGGCGGCAGATCAGGGTGCGGGACTCATCGGCCTGCCGGAATATTTTGCCATCATGGGCATGCACGACGACGACAAGGTCAAAGTGGCCGAAAACTTCGGCAATGGGCCGATCCAGGAGTTCCTGTCGCGCACGGCCAAGCGCTTTGGCGTGTGGGTCGTGGGCGGATCCATTCCGATCAAATCCGGCGACCCTCACAAAATCCGCAACAGCTGCCTTGTCTACGACGCTGATGGCCACTGCGTGGCCCGCTATGACAAGATTCATCTGTTTGGCTTTCAGCGGGGCGCCGAGCGTTACGATGAAGCGCGAACCATCCTGCCGGGTAGCGAAGTGGTTGCCTTTGACAGCCCCTTTGGTCGAATCGGCCTGTCGATCTGCTACGACTTGCGTTTTCCAGAGTTGTACCGGGCCATGGGACAGGTCGATCTGATCTTCATCCCGTCTGCATTTACCGAAACCACGGGGAAAGCCCACTGGGAAACGCTTGTGCGCGCCCGCGCCATCGAAAATATCGCCTATGTAGTGGCACCGGCGCAGGGGGGCTATCACATGAATGGCCGGGAAACCCACGGCTCCACCATGATCGTCGATCCTTGGGGCGTCGTGCTGGATCAATTGCCGCGCGGGTCCGGAGTAGTCATTGCTGGTGTCAATCCGGTACACCAGGCTGAGTTGCGTACCAGCCTGCCGGCACTGTCTCATCGTACCTTGGGCCTTGCCACGCCCAGAAAAACCAAAACAGGAAACAAATGATGTCTGGTCAAGACCTTGCCATTGCCGAAGCGACCCTTCTCAAGCCCTACGCGCTCGATAGCGCCAGCCTGGATCGCATTTTCGGGCAGATCCTCACACACCAGGTGGATTACGCAGATCTGTATTTTCAGTATAGCCGCAGCGAAGGCTGGAACCTGGAGGAAGGGGCCGTCAAGTCGGGTTCGTTCCATATAGAACAGGGAGTGGGAGTTCGCGCCATCAGCGGTGAGAAAACGGCTTTTGCCTATTCCGACGACATTCAGATTGCTTCCCTGGAGCAGGCAGCCCAGGCCACCCGCGCCATTGGACGCTCAGGCCAAAATGGCCGGCAGCAGATTTTGCGCGGCAACCCTGAAACGCCGCGCCTGTACGTGCCAAACGATCCATTGGTCACCCTCAAGGATGCCGAAAAGGTCAGTCTGCTGGAACGCCTGGAACGTTTCGCGAGGGCGCTCGATTCGCGCGTGACGCAGGTCATGGCTTCCCTTGCCGGCGAGTACGAACTGGTCCTCGTGGCGCGTAGCGATGGTCATCTCAGCGCGGATGTCCGCCCTCTGGTTCGTGTTTCCATCCAGGTCATCGCCGAAGAGGGCGGGGTGCGGGAACAGGGCTCTGCAGGAGGCGGGGGCCGCTTTGGTTTTGAATACTTCACCGATGCGCTGTTGCAGGACTATGCCCGCAAGGCCGTGGATCAGGCCATCACCAATCTGGGCGCCCGCCCGGCCCCTGCCGGCACGATGACCGTGGTGTTGGGTTCGGGTTGGCCGGGGATATTGCTGCATGAGGCCATCGGCCACGGCCTGGAGGGCGATTTCAATCGCAAGGGCACCTCTGCGTTTGCCGGACGCATCGGCGAGCGCGTCGCTGCAAAGGGTGTAACGGTGCTCGATGACGGCACCATCGCCAACCGGCGCGGTTCGTTGAATCGGGACGATGAAGGCAACCCAACCCAATGCACCACGCTGATCGAAGACGGCATTCTCAAGGGATATCTTCAGGACAGCCTCAACGCACGTTTGATGGGCATGCCCCTGACGGGCAATGGCCGACGTGAATCTTTTGCTCATATTCCGCTGCCGCGCATGACCAATACCTACATGCCCGCAGGGGACCGTAACCCTGAAGAAATCATTGCGTCGGTGGATCATGGCCTGTATGCCGTCAATTTCGGCGGCGGACAGGTGGACATTACAAGCGGCAAGTTCGTGTTCTCCGCGGCCGAGGCTTGGATGATCGAGAACGGCAAGCTCACCTACCCGGTCAAGGGGGCAACCCTCATTGGTAATGGCCCGGACGTGCTGACGCGGGTTTCCATGATCGGTAATGACATGGCGCTCGATCCGGGGGTGGGCGTTTGCGGCAAGGAAGGACAGAGTGTTCCCGTGGGTGTGGGGCAGCCGACCTTGCGTATTGATGGGTTGACAGTGGGCGGTACGGCCTAGGGTCTGATAAAATAGCCGGTTTTTAATGACTGTGACGGCGTGAAAGACAGGAAACCCCGACCATGACGACTGTTTCGCCCAAAAAAATCGACGATGTTCGCGTTCGCGAAATCAAGGAATTGCTTCCCCCCGTGCATTTGTTGCGCGAGTTTCCCCTTTCCGCAGAAGCCACGCGGGTGGTCTATGAAACCCGTAGCCAAATCCATCACATCCTCCATGGCGCCGACGATCGTCTGGTGGTCATCGTAGGGCCATGCTCGATCCATGACCCCAAGGCTGCCGTTGAATATGCAAGCCGTCTCAAGGCGCTGAAGGATCAGTGGGCTGAAGAACTGCTGATCATCATGCGGGTTTATTTTGAAAAGCCGCGCACCACGGTGGGCTGGAAGGGCCTGATCAACGACCCGTACCTGGATGGGAGTTTCCGCATCAATGATGGCCTGCGATTGGCCCGCGGCCTGCTTCTGGAAATTAACGGGATGGGCATGCCCGCAGGCACGGAATTTCTGGACCTCATTACCCCCCAATATTTTGCCGACCTCATCAGTTGGGGCGCCATTGGCGCACGGACCACGGAAAGCCAGGTCCATCGCGAGCTGGCCTCGGGACTGTCCTGTCCAGTGGGGTTTAAAAATGGCACTGATGGTAATCTGCGCATTGCGGTGGACGCCATTCGTGCGGCCCAGCAACCTCATCATTTCCTGTCCGTGACCAAGGCAGGCCATTCGGCCATCGTGGCCACCAACGGCAATGAAGACTGTCACGTCATCCTGCGTGGGGGAAAGTCCACCAATTACGATGCTGCCAGCGTGGATGCCGCGGCCAGGGAACTTTCAACTGCGGGGCTTGCAGCGCGCGTCATGATCGACTTCAGCCATGCCAACAGCCTCAAGGATCCGCAAAAGCAATTGCAGGTTGCGCAGAACGTGGCAGATCAACTGGTGGCTGGAGAGTCGCGCATCATGGGCGTGATGATCGAGAGCCATCTGAAGGGTGGGCGACAGGACCTCGTGGCAGGACGCGAACTGGAATACGGTAAAAGCATTACGGACGCCTGCATCTCCTTTGACGACACGGTGTCGGTAATTGCCACACTGGGTGAAGCGGTGCGCCGCCGCCGTCTGGAAGCGACCGAAGTCTGAGCATTGTCAAACCGTAACTGAGAGTACGCAGATGGAACATCATTTTCATGTTCATGGCGCCCACGAACACGAAGTGGAACACGCGGCCACGGGTGGTCATCAGGGTAAAGGGCATCACGGTATTGCCCTGGCCCAGCAGGTGGCCATTTTTACGGCCCTTCTGGCCGCCGTGGGCGCCGTGGTGAGCTACCTGGGCGGCAATACCCAGAACGAAGCGTTGTTTCACAAGAACGAGGCTGTGTTGTACAAGGCACACGCCAGCGATCAATGGAGCTTTTATCAGGCCAAAAGCACCAAGGGCCATATCATGAGCATTGCCGGAGAGCTCTCGCCCAGCAAGGAGCGTCGGGCCCAGTATGAAGCCGACGTAGCACGCTACGAAAAGGAAAAAAAGGACATCAAGGCCAAGGCCGAGGAGTTTGAAGAAAAGTCCCGGCAGGAAAACGAATTGGCTGAAAAGGCCTTTCATCCGCACCACGCCCTGGCTCTGGCCATGACCTTCATCCAGATCGCGATTGCATTGGCCTCGGTGACTGTCCTGACCAATCGACGCTGGTTGATGATTCCGGCGGGGGTGGGCGCCCTGGCAGGCATTGCCACGGCAGTGCTGGCCTACTTATAGCCGGGGTGCCACAGAACGTCGGGAACGCCTGCCTCACGGTTAAGGTATCGCGCCAATACGAAAAGCAGGTCGGAGAGGCGGTTGAGGTAATGCATTGGCGTGGGGGCCAGCGGCTGATCTGCATGCAGCATCACCAGCCGGCGTTCGGCTCGCCGGCAGACCGTGCGGGCCATGTGGCATAACGCAGCGGCCTTCGAGCCGCCCGGCAGGATGAACTCCTTCAGCGGCTGGAGTTCATTGTTGAACCGGTCGATTTCCTCCTCCAGCTCACCCACGCGCGCCTCGGGAATGACTTGGTGCCCCGGAATGCACAGTTCGGCCCCAAGGTCGAACAGGTCATGCTGGATTCGGGTCAACAAGCGGTGGATTGCGGGGGGCAGGACCTCGGTGCAAAGCAAACCGATGACGCTGTTGAGCTCATCCACGTCCCCCATGCTTTCGATGCGCCCGTGGTCTTTCGAGACGCGCGTGCCATCCCCCAGCCCTGTGCTGCCGTCATCGCCGGTACGGGTGTAGATGCGAGTCAGTCGGTGGCCCATAGTTGTGTCAGAGTTCAGAATCGTTGTGGTTGCGGTGACAGGGTCGTTATAATGCCCGTTTGCTTCTGGATACTGCAACCCTTTTGACGGGTGCTTCCTTATGAAAACAGTTTTTCTGGAATTTGAGCAACCGATTGGTGAGCTGGAAGGCAAGATCGAAGATTTGCGTTTCGTGCAGGAAGACTCTGCCGTGGACATTTCCCAGGAGATCGAGCGCCTGCAGAAGAAAAGCCAGTCCCTCACCAAGGAAATCTATGCCGGACTGAAGTCCTGGCAGATTGCCCAGGTGGCGCGGCATAGCCAGCGCCCTTACACGCTGGATTACATCGAGGCGTTATTTACCGATTTCGAGGAGTTGCACGGGGATCGCGGCTTTGCCGATGACCCGGCCATCGTGGGGGGGATTGCGCGCTTTGGGGGGCGCCCGGTCATGGTGATCGGGCACCAAAAGGGGCGGGATACCAAAGACCGTATCTATCGCAACTTTGGTCAGGCGCGCCCCGAAGGCTATCGCAAGGCATTGCGCCTCATGCGTCTTGCCGAAAAATTTGGCCTGCCGATCATGACCTTTATCGACACTCCAGGGGCCTATCCTGGCATTGGTGCTGAAGAGCGGGGTCAGTCCGAAGCCATCGGACGCAATCTGTACGAGATGGCCGCGCTCAAAACGCCAATTATCTGCACCATCATCGGCGAAGGTGGATCGGGAGGCGCTCTGGCCATTGCCGTCGGCGATGCCACGCTCATCCTGCAATACTCCATCTACTCCGTGATCTCACCCGAAGGCTGTGCCGCAATCCTCTGGAAAACGTCCGAAAAAACCAGTGAAGCTGCCGAAGCGCTGGGTATTACGGCGCCAAGGCTCAAGTCGTTGGGGTTGGTGGACAAGATCGTCCCCGAGCCGCTTGGGGGGGCGCATCGCGATCCCCAGGCCATGGCCCAAAACCTCAAACGCGCATTGCAGGAAGTGCTGAAGCAAGTCGAGGCGCTTTCACCGGATGAGCTTCTGGCGCGGCGTTTCGAGCGCTTCATGGGCTATGGCAAATTCAAGGAAACAGCTGCTCGCTGAAGTCCAAAGCACGGTTTGGCAGGCCCTCCAGAGGCACATCAGGGAAGGGGATCATCTCTGTGTGGGGTTGAGCGGGGGATTGGACTCCATGGTTCTGCTTGCCCTGTTGCAGGCACTCGCACCGCGCGGTGTGTGTCGCCTTTCGGCCCTGCACGTCAACCACCGAATTCACCCTGAAGCGGATCGCTGGCAGGAATTTTGCCAGCAGTTTTGCCTGGAGCAGGGCATTCCCTGCAGCGTCGAACGCGTAGATCTGAACCGCACGGGCGGAGAGAGCCTCGAAGCGGTGGCGCGTGACGCGCGTTACGCGGCATTCGCCCGGCAGCCCGCAGACTTCATCGTGTTGGCGCACCACCAGAATGATCAGGCTGAAACCTTCCTGATCCAGTTGCTGCGCGGCGCAGGTCTGCAGGGGTTGTGCGCCATGCCGGAAATGCGACCCCTCGATCCGCGCGGCACCGCACCCCGCTTGCTGCGCCCCTTGCTGCAGGTGGCACGCACGGACCTGCAGGCGTGCGCTGAGGCGCTCGGTTTGCGCTGGATCCACGATCCCTCCAACGATCAGCGCGCCTATGTGCGCAATTTTTTGCGTCATGAAGTGGCGCCCGTGCTGAACGCCCGTTTTCCATCCTGGCAGGCCACAGTCGCACGTTCCTTGGGGCATCTCTCCCAGGCGCAGGCTCTGCTCGATGTTCTGGCGCAGCAGGACTTTGCGGCATGCGGCAACGCCGAGGGCATTCGGGTCGGTAACGCGTTGGCGCTGGGAGAGGATCGTGCAACCAATCTGCTGCGCTGGTGGCTGCGCAGGCAGGGAGCGCCGGCCTGCCATCAGGGACAATTGCAGGAATGGCTGCGCCAGGGCCATGCGGCACCCGATCGCACGCCCGAGCTCGCCTGGAACGGCTGGGTGCTGGGAAGGTTCGCCGGATCCTGGCAGCTGCACCGGGCCATCGATGGCGATTGGGTGTTGCCGACCTTGTCGTGCTGGCCCGAAGGAACTATCCAGATCCCCGGGGCAGGGCGGTTGATCCAGGAGCCGGCAACGGGGTCGGGGATTCGCAGGGAACTCCTGGCACAGGGCCAAATTTCACTGCGCACTCGTCAGGGGGGGGAGCGGCTGCGCCCTAGGGCAGGGGGGCCCACCCGAACCTTGCGCCATCTTTTTCAGGAGTCGGCGCTGCCTCCCTGGTGGCGTGATGCGCTCCCCTTGGTATTTCGCGGTGATACCCTGATCTGCGTTCCCGGTGTGGCGGTGGATGCGGCGGCGCAAGCGGGGCCAGGGGAGCCGGGGCTGCAATTGCGATGGGAACCTTTTATGCCTGAGGCCGCACATTAGGTAGCCTCGCCATGTTAGAATGTTCCGTTTTACAAACATCAAGTTAGCGGAGCCAACACCATGTCGATCGAGCGTACCCTGTCCATCATCAAACCCGATGCAGTTGCCAAGAATGTCATCGGAGAAATCTATAGCCGTTTTGAAAAGGCAGGCCTCAAAGTCATCGCCGCACGCATGGTTCAGCTCTCAAAAGCCGAAGCCGAGGGGTTTTATGCCGTGCACCGCGAACGTCCATTTTTCAAGGATCTGGTTTCGTTCATGATTTCCGGGCCGGTCATGATCCAGGTGTTGCAGGGAGAAGGCGCCATCCTCAAGAACCGCGACCTGATGGGCGCTACGGACCCCAAGAAGGCGGCGTCCGGCACCATTCGTGCAGATTTTGCCGACAGCATCGATGCCAATGCCGTGCATGGCTCGGATGGCCCTGAAACGGCAGCGGTGGAGATTGCCTACTTCTTCCCCGCGTTGAACGTTTACGCTCGCTAAGGAGAGGCTTTCTCTTTCAATATGCGCGTCAATCTGCTCGGCCTCAATCGCGAAGAACTGGAACAGACCCTGGAAGGGCTGGGCCAGAAGCCGTTTCGAGCCCGTCAACTGATGCGCTGGATTCACCACTTTGGCGTATCCGATTTTGGCAGCATGACGGATATCGCAAAATCGCTGCGTGAGCTACTTGCGGATCATGCCGTCGTGGAAGTTCCTCGCTTGCTCTCAGAGCAAGTTTCGGAAGATGGCACGCGCAAGTGGCTACTGGAGCTGTCTCCTGGCAACGCCATCGAAACCGTTTTCATTCCTGAGGATGATCGCGGTACGCTGTGCATTTCATCGCAGGTGGGCTGCGCCCTGGCTTGCACTTTCTGTGCCACAGGGCGCCAGGGATTCAACCGCAACCTCACCACGGCCGAGATCATAGGGCAGGTATGGTGGGCCAACCGGGCCCTGGGGCACGATCCCAAGGGTGAGCGCATCATCAGCAACGTGGTATTGATGGGCATGGGCGAACCCCTGCTCAACTACGACGCTGTGGTGAAGGCCATCGACATCCTGCTCGACGATTTTGGCTACGGATTGTCCCGTCGTCGCGTTACCCTGTCCACCTCAGGTGTCTTGCCTGCACTGGAGCGGTTGCGGGAGCGGGCGCCGGTGGCGCTGGCCGTATCCTTGCATGCACCTACCGATGCGTTGCGCGATGTTTTGGTGCCCATCAATCAAAAATACCCCATCAAGGAGCTGATGGCGGCCTGTCGTCGTTATCTTGAGGTCGGGCCTCGCGATTTTGTGACTTTCGAGTATGTGTTGCTGGACGGCGTCAACGATTCCGAGGCGCATGCGCGCCAATTGATTGCCTGCGTCGCCGACGTCTCCTGCAAGTTCAACCTCATTCCTTTCAATCCCTTCCCCAATTCGGGCTATCAGCGCTCCCGCCCCGAAGCGGTGCGACGCTTTCGCGACATCCTGATGCAGTCGGGGTTTGTCGTGACCGTGCGCAAAACCCGCGGTGATGATATTGATGCCGCGTGCGGTCAACTGGCTGGACAGGTGGTCGATAAAAGTCGTCGCAACGTTCACATTCCAAACCAGATCGTATGACTGAAACCAGCGCATCCATTCCTTCTTCGGCGGGCGTAGGGAAGCAATTGGCGGCCTTGCGCCAACAAAAGGGACTGTCCATTCAAGATGTTTCGACGCGACTGCGCTTTTCTTCAAGGCAACTCACCGCGCTGGAAGAGGGCCAATACGGCGCCCTTCCGGACATGACCTTCGTGCGCGCCATGATCCGGGCGTATGCGCGCTTTCTGGAATCCGATCCTGCGCTGCTGATTGCTGCGCTGGAAGCCGAACGTCCCGATGCCGTGCCACGCCTGATGGTGGTGCAGCCTGTTTCTGTCCCGAGCGAGGGCGTTGCCTTTTTTCGCGAGGTCCGCGAGGGCAACCGACGCTGGATCATTGCAGCACTGCTCCTATTGGCGTTGGCGCTGATTGGCGCCTGGGTATGGCACCTTGACGAAGCCCCTACCGAAGTGGGTGCTTCGCAAAATGAAGCAATACAACCCGTTGCGCCCGCAAGCACTCCGGATCCTGCCACCAATCGCCCTCCAGAGCCATGATGTCCACAGACGCCCCACATCCAGCGCGACGCGCGGCCCGTCAGGTCAAGGTCAAAGGCGTGACCATTGGCGGCGCTGCTCCCATCGTCGTGCAGTCCATGACCAACACCGATACCGCCGATGTGGCAAGTACGGTTGAACAGGTGGCGGCCCTGGCACAAGCAGGTTCCGAGCTGGTGCGTGTGACAGTCAATACCGCCGAGGCTGCAGCGGCTGTGCCCGAGATCCGTCGTCAGTTGGATCGTCGCGGGGTGGGGGTGCCTCTGGTGGGAGACTTCCATTTCAATGGACATAAGCTCCTCAACGATTTCCCCGAATGCGCGGCGGTTTTGGACAAATACCGTATCAACCCGGGCAATGTGGGTCGCGGCTCCCGTCGCGACGAACAGTTTGCCCAGTTGATCGGGCTGGCCTGTCGTTACGGCAAGCCCGTGCGTATTGGGGTGAATTGGGGAAGCCTTGATCAGGAAGTCCTGGCCCGATTCATGGATGACAACGCGCAGCTCGCCGCGCCAAGACCGGTAGAGGTGGTCATGCGCCATGCGTTGGTGGCCTCTGCCCTGGAAAGCGCCGCACTGGCGGAACAGTTGGGACTGCCCGGCGACCGCATCGTTCTGTCCTGTAAGGTCAGCGGTGTGCAGGACCTCATCGCCGTGTACCGCGATCTTGCAGCGCGTTGCGATTATCCGCTGCACCTGGGGCTCACTGAAGCCGGGATGGGCTCCAAGGGCATCGTGGCTTCCACGGCTGCCATGGGAGTTCTCCTGCAGGAGGGGATTGGCGATACCATTCGGGTCTCGCTCACGCCAGAGCCCAATGGCGATCGGACTCAGGAAGTCGTGGTGGCCCAGGAAATCCTGCAAACCATGGGCCTGCGCGCTTTCACTCCCATGGTGACGGCCTGTCCGGGTTGCGGGCGTACCACCAGCACCTATTTTCAGGAACTCGCCAGCCGCATCCAGACCTACCTGCGCCAGAGCATGCCGCTATGGCGCGTTGATTATCCTGGTGTCGAGCACCTGCATGTGGCGGTCATGGGGTGTGTGGTCAACGGCCCGGGTGAGAGCAAGCTTGCCGACATCGGCATCAGCCTGCCAGGCTCGGGCGAGCGGCCGGTGGCACCGGTCTATGTGGACGGGGAAAAGACCGTCACACTCAAGGGGGACAATATTGCTGAGGAGTTTCAAGCCATTGTGTTCGAATATGTGCAACGCCGGTTTGGTTAGTTGATGAATCCACAAAAATTTCAGGCCGTGCGCGGCATGAACGATATTCTGCCCGACGACACCCCTGCCTGGGCATTTCTTGAGGAAACGCTGCGTCGCTGGCTGAACCAATACGGCTACCGCGAGGTTCGCTCGCCAGTGCTGGAGCCCACGGGGTTGTTCATCCGCTCCATCGGCGAAGTGACCGACATCGTTGAAAAGGAGATGTACACTTTCGTGGACGGGTTGAACGGCGAGAGTCTGACGTTGCGCCCTGAGGCGACGGCCTCCTGCGTGCGTCTGGCCGTGCAGCACAACCTGCTCTATGCGGGTCCGCAGCGCTTGTGGTACCTGGGGCCCATGTTTCGCCATGAGCGTCCGCAGAAAGGGCGTTACCGCCAGTTTCACCAATGTGGAGCCGAAGCACTGGGTTTTGCCGGCCCCGACATCGATGCGGAATTGATCGTCATGACAGCGCGCCTCTGGGAAATGCTGGGGTTGCGGGAAGTGTCACTGGAAATTAACTCCATCGGAAGCCTGGAGTGTCGCCAGCAGCATCGCCAGAAATTGATTGCCTATTTTGAAGGTCATCTTGATGCGTTGGACGAGGATGCAAAGCGACGCCTCCATTCCAACCCATTGCGGATACTGGACAGCAAGAACCCTGCGCTGGCACCCATTATCGAAGGTGCGCCGCGCTTGATGGACACCCTGGATGAGGCATCAGCACTTCATTTTGAGAAGCTGCAGAGCCTGTTACGGGCAGCTGGATTGTCATACCGCATCAATCCGCGACTGGTGCGCGGCCTGGACTATTACAACGCCACTGTCTTTGAGTGGGTCACGCCCCTGTTGGGTGCCCAGAGCACCATCTGTGGCGGCGGCCGTTATGACGGCCTGATGGAGCAACTGGGGGGCAAACCCGCGCCAGCATGTGGTTTTGCCATGGGGCTGGAGCGCCTGTTGGCCTTGCTGCATGAAACGCGCTCCGAGCCCATGCCGGTGGCAGGGCCGGAAGTCTACGTGGTTCACCAGGGTGAAGGTGCGCAGGAAGCTGCTTTCCTGATTGCCGATGCCCTGCGTGCTGCAGGACATGTCGTGGTGTTGCATTGTGGTGGTGGCAATTTCAAAGCCCAGCTCAAGCGCGCAGACAGTTGCAAGGCCGCCTTTGCCTTCATCGTCGGTGAGGATGAGGTGCGGCAGCATACGGTCAGCATCAAACCATTGCGAGGCCAGGGCCCTCAACAAACCTTATCGCTGCAACAGGCGATTCAACTTTTGAAGTAGGAAAGTCTTATGTACGATCTGGAAGAGCAGGAAAAAGTCGATGCCATCAAGGCCTGGTGGAAAGATTACGGCCAATGGGTGTGGATTGCCGTACTTGCCGTGGCCGTCGGTAACGCCGGTTATTGGGGTTGGCATTACTACCAGCGAAACCAGGCTGCCAAGGCGGGCATTCTGTTTGAAGCAGTGCGTGTGGCCGCCCGGCAGGGCGATGCCGTAAAAACGCTGCAGGCCGCAAAGGTGTTGCAGGAGGCCCAGCCGGACAGTGGGTTGGCCACGCGGGGGGCGCTGATCGCTGCCGCGGTGAACCACGCCAAGGCAGACAATGCGGCAACCCAGGCCGAACTGGGGTGGGTCATCGGCCATACCAGGGAAGCTGCGCTGGCCGATCTTGCGCGGTTGCGTCTGGCCGGACTGCTGGCCGATGACAAAAAGTACGAAGATGCGTTGCGCCTGCTCGACGCCAACCATGAATCAGACTTTGCAGGGCTCACGGCAGATCTTCGCGGGGATATCCTGCTCGCCTTGAAACGCACGGACCAGGCACGCGAGGCATACAAAATGGCCGCCGAAAAGTCCCCGCCCGATGATGTGCTGCACCAGATTGCCCAGAGCAAGCTTGAAGCCTTGGGGGATCCAAAATGAGGATGACCATGAACGGTGTGGGTCGCGCGTTACGTCATTTTTGTGTCTTCCTGGGCATCGGGGTGGTGCTGGCAGGTTGCGGTACGGAGTCGTTTCCCGTTACGCCGTTGCAGCCCCTGCACTCAGCCATGGCCATCAATGTTAAATGGAAGAAGGATTTTAGTTCGACCGAGCGCTCGATCTGGTCACCCCTGCAATATTTAACGGCGGAAACCCAAGGGCTCATGACCCCGTTGCTTTATCGGGACACGCTATACGTTGCCAATGAGGCGGGCGAACTGCGCGCGCTGGAGCCTCTCACCGGCAAGGAATTGTGGAACATCAAAACCAAGGAATTGTTTTCCGCAGGCATTGGTTCTGGTCAGGACATGCTGCTATTGGGCAACCGAAAGGGGGAAGCGCTGGCCTATGACTTGAAGGGCGGGTTTTTGTGGCGCTCACAATTATCCAGCGAACTGATGGTGTCTCCACAGGCCGAGGAAGGCATCGTGGTTTCCCGTACCGCCGATGGGCACATCTACGGGCTCAATGCCTCGGATGGCAAGCGTCGCTGGATGGTGATTCGCCCCATGCCGGTGTTGGTGCTGCGCGGCGTCGGCGGCATCACTCTGGGTCGCGGTGCAGCCATAATCGGGATGCCAGGCGGGAAATTGCTGGCATTGAATCTGACCAACGGCAATGTGGGTTGGGAGTCTTCGGTCTCGGTACCCAAGGGGTCCACCGAACTTGAGCGGGTCAATGACGTCGTGGGCAATCCGATCATGGGTTTTCGAGACGTTTGCAGCGCCACCTACCAGGGGAAAACAGCCTGCCTCGATGCCTCGTCAGGCCAGGTGCTCTGGTCAAGGGATATTCCTCCCGTCGGCGCGCTGGCAGCCGAAGGCAACAAACTGTTCCTGACGGATGAGAAGGGAAATGTGCTTGCCATCAACCGCACCAGTGGTACTGTGGCTTGGAAGGAAGAGTCCCTGCAAGGGCGCTATCTTGCGCCCCCTGCGGTTACCCAGGATTATGTGGTGGCGGGAGATATCGAAGGCATCGTGCATTTCCTGTCACGCGCCGATGGGGCTGAAATCGGACGCAGTAAAACTGAAAACGTCCCCATCACCGAACCGCCTTTGGTGATTGGCGAAAACCTTGTTCTGGTGAGAAACCGGAATGGCAGGGTTTTTGCCCTGGGCCCCCAATGATGGCGTCCTGACCATGCTCCCAACAGTCGTTATCGTGGGCCGTCCCAACGTGGGCAAGTCCACCCTTTTCAATCGCCTGACCAAGTCCCGTGCGGCACTCGTTGCCGACTTGCCTGGATTGACTCGCGATCGCCACTATGGGCGTGCGCGCTTTGGTGAGCTGCAATATCTGGTGATCGACACGGGTGGCTTCGAGCCCGTGATCCGCGAAGGAATCCAGGTGGAGATGGCACGCCAGACACTCCAGGCCATGGACGAGGCGGATCGCATCATTTTCCTGACCGATGGCCGTGCCGGTCTTGCACCGGGCGACCGTAGCATTGCAGAAGAACTCCGTCGGCGGGCCAAGCACGTAACGGTGGCCGTCAACAAGGTTGAAGGTATGCCCGGCGACCAGGTCACCGCCGAGTTTTACGAATTGGGCCTGGGAACGCCAATCCCCATCTCGTCAGCACATGGCGAAGGCATATCGAGCCTGGTCGAGCAGGTGCTGGAGGGGTATTCTCCTGATCAGGAAGCAGCACCTCCGCGCGATGATACGATCCCCCGCATTGCCATCGTGGGCCGGCCCAACGTGGGGAAATCCACCCTGGTCAATCAGTTGCTGGGCGAAGAACGCATGATTGCCTTTGACCAGCCGGGCACCACGCGGGACAGCATTTATGTGGATTTTGAAAAGGGTGGAAAACGGTATACGCTGATCGATACTGCGGGGTTGCGACGACGTGGCAAGGTATTTGAAGCCGTCGAGAAGTTTTCGGTCATCAAGACCATGCAGGCCGTCGAAGATGCCAACGTGGTCGTTCTCACCCTGGATGCACAACAGGATATTTCCGACCAGGATGCCCACATTGCCGGGTATGTCCTGAATGCGGGAAGGGCTGTGGTTGTGGCCGTCAACAAATGGGACGGGCTTGAAACCTACCGCCGGGACACAGTCAAGAATGAATTGCTGCGCAGGCTGGGATTTCTGGATTTTGCAAACTACCTGTTCATTTCGGCCCTGAATGGAAGTGGCGTCAAGGGGCTTTTGCCAGCGGTGGACGCGGCTTATGCAGCTGCCATGGCCAAGCTTTCCACGCCCAAGCTGACGCGCGTCCTGCAAGCTGCAGTGACCCAGCACCAGCCTCCCAAGGCGGGTCCCTTTCGTCCCAAATTGCGTTATGCGCATCAGGGGGGCCATAACCCACCCATCGTCGTGGTGCACGGATCAGCCATTGCGCACATTCCTGAATCCTATCGGCGCTACCTTGAAAATACGTTCCGAAACGCCTTCGAGCTCAAGGGCACGCCTTTGCGCGTGGAGTTCCGCCAGGGGCACAACCCGTTTGCGGACCGCAAACCCAAGCCACTGACCGAATCCGAGCAGAATCAGTTGCGACGCGCGCGCCGGCGTGGGCGCAAGCTGTTTGGAAAGCAGTAAAAATCCCTTTATTGGCAATTGTTTACGATAAGTAGTACAATTTCATGATGGGGCAATCATTTTTAAAACAAAGTCTTCTGGAGACAAGAATAATGAGTACGAAAGGGCAACTCTTACAAGACCCGTTTCTCAACGCACTCCGTAAAGAACATATTCCCGTTTCAATCTACCTGGTTAACGGCATCAAACTGCAAGGGCAGGTGGAGTCCTTCGACCAATATGTCGTGCTGTTGAAAAACACCACGACCCAGATGGTCTACAAGCACGCAATCTCCACCGTTGTTCCGGCGCGTTCTGTGTCCATGCCCACGACTGATTCCGTTTCCGAAAGCTGATGCTGCAATGACGGATTC
The DNA here is from genome assembly GCA_027442615.1 of Ferrovaceae bacterium. GTDB lineage: Bacteria > Pseudomonadota > Gammaproteobacteria > Burkholderiales > Ferrovaceae > JAJZRV01. The sequence goes on from DAIBBI010000069.1 coordinate 35,545, forward strand.
TGGCCCGTTGGTGGGCCGGGGTCGCAAGTCCCCACCCAGAAAGCCTGAAGCAGTCGGTGCTCTGGAAACCACAGAGCAGGTCGCCGGAGATCCCCAGCGTGCCATTCTGGTCAGCCTTGATCTGGGTCGGGACCCCGACAGCGTGGACGAATTGGCGCTGTTGGCCCAGAGCGCCGGGTTGACCGTGGCTGCAACCGTACTGGGAAAGCGCCTTAAGCCAGATTCGAGTACCTTCGTGGGGAGCGGCAAGCTGCTTGAAGTGGCCGAGCGCGTGGCCGCAGAGCAGGCGGGCCTCGTCATCCTGAACCATGACATTTCCCCCGCACAGGAGCGCAATATGGCCCGCGTCCTGGGTTGCCGGGTCGTCGATCGCACCAGCCTGATCCTGGATATTTTTGCGCAGCGCGCCCGCAGTCACGAAGGGTTGCTGCAAGTGGAGCTTGCTCAACTGGAACGGCTCTCCACGCGCCTCGTGCGAGGCTGGACGCACCTGGAACGGCAAAAGGGCGGTATCGGCCTGCGCGGTCCAGGGGAAACGCAGCTGGAAACAGATCGTCGGCTGCTGGGCAAGCGGGTCAAGACCCTGAAGGAACGCCTTGCCAAGGTACGGCGCAGTCACCGCACGCAGCGATCGGCCCGCGGCCGGGCAGGGGTGCTGCAGGTCTCCCTGGTGGGCTACACCAATGCCGGCAAGTCCACCCTGTTCAATCGGCTCACTCACGCCAAAGCCTATACCGCGGACCAGCTATTCGCCACCCTCGATACCACCACCCGTAAACTCTACCTCGGGCCGGATGCAACGGTGGTTTTGTCGGACACGGTGGGATTCATCCGCCATTTGCCCCATACCCTGGTGGCCGCATTCAGGGCCACTCTCGACGAAACCCGGGATGCCGATCTGCTGGTGCATGTGGTGGATAGTGCCGATCCCGATCGCGATGAGCAGATCGGGGCAGTCAACGCCGTGCTTGCAGAAATCGGCGCGGATCAGGTGCCGCAACTCCTGGTCTACAACAAAGTGGATCGTTTGCCGCTGGTTGGAGCCGGGATGGAGCGAGATGCCTATGGTACAATTTCAGCAGTTCGGGCAAGTGCGTTGACGGGTGCCGGGATGGAGTACATCCGGCAGGCATTTGCAGAAATGTGCCAATCCCAACGACAGCTAGCCGGGCAACCCAATGCTCCCATCGAGAGACAGACTGAATATCCCAATGGCACAGAATGACCCCCAGTGGGGAAAGAGCAATAACGAAGGCCCGCCAGATCTCGACGAGATCTGGCGTCGTCTTGTTCAAAAGCTGAAGTCCAGGGGGGCACCCGGCCAGGCGCCCCCGCGCAGCCCTGGGGCGACCCCCCCGGGACCTGGGGGGGGCAGCAGTCGAGCAGGCTTGCCGGGTGGAAAAAACGCCCTGATGGCCCTGCTGGCGGGCCTCGTGGTGGTTTGGCTGCTGTCCGGTTTTTACATTGTCGACGCCGGGCGTATCGGCGTGATCCTGCGCTTTGGCAAATTCCAGGAAACCACGGCACCAGGCCCCCATTGGCATTTGCCTTATCCCATTGAGACCCAGGCTACGGGTAGCCCGCTCAACGTGGCGCAGGTGCGTACCGTGGAGTTGGGCTATCGCACCAATCTCAAGTCCAAGGTCCTACACGAATCCCTCATGCTGACCGATGACGAAAACATCATCGACAATCAATTCGCCATCCAGTACACGATCAAGGATCCGCAGGCTTTTCTGTTCAACAACCGCGATCCCGATGAGGCCGTCATGCAGGTGGCAGAAACGGCGATTCGCGAGGTGGTGGGGCGCAATAAAATGGATTTTGTGCTGTACGAGGGACGAACCCAGATTGCGGATGAGTCGGCCAGGTTGATGCAGGAAATCCTGGATCGCTATCAGACGGGCATTGCCATCAGCAAGGTCAACATGCAGAACGCACAACCCCCCGAACAGGTTCAAGCAGCCTTTGACGACGCCGTCAAGGCGGGGCAGGACAGGGAGCGCCAGACCAACGAGGGGCAGGCATACGCCAATGACATTGTGCCCCGCGCCAAGGGAACAGCCTCCCGTTTGCTGGAAGAAGCCAAGGCTTATGCCCAGCGCGTGGTGATTCGCGCAGAAGGCGATGCCAGCCGCTTCAAGCAAGTGCTGGTGGAATACGCCAAAGCCCCCGAGGTGACGCGTCAGCGTTTGTACCAGGACATGATGCAGCAGGTGTTGGCTAATACCACCAAGGTGGTGGCAGACCAGAAATCGGGAACCAGCCTGTTGTACCTGCCACTCGACAAGCTGATTCAGGCCAGCAGCGCCTCTGTGGATGGCGCAACCGATTCGGCGGCGGCAACACCGCGCGCGGGCAATGCGCCTGTCGTAACGCCGGCGCTGCCCCCTGTGAGCAGTACGTCACCAACCTCACCGCCCCAGGTGGATGCAGTGCAGGAGGGGCGTTCCCGCGATGCCTTCCGCACTCGTGACAGGGAGCCACGGCCATGATGAAGGATGTGGGTGCCTACCTGATCGGCTTTATCATCGTTGCGTTGCTGGCCATGTTCAGCTTGTACACGGTCAACCAGACCCAGCAGGCCCTGGTGTTCCAACTGGGTGAAGTGGTTGCCGTGCGCACTGCGCCGGGACTCTATTTCAAGATTCCCCTGATACAGAATGTCAGATTCTTTGACATCCGCATTCAGACCCTCGACAACAAGGATCCCGAACGATTCATCACGTCCGAAAAAAAGCCGTTGCTGGTGGATTATTTTGTCAAGTGGAAGATCGCCGACGTCAAACAGTTCTATGTCAGTGTCGGTGGGGACGAGAGGCGTGCCCAGGTGCGCTTGAGCCAGACCGTTAACGGCGATTTGCGTTCGGAGTTTGCGCAGCGCACGGTGCACGAGGCAGTATCGGGCGAAAGGGCCAATATCATTGAAGCCATGCGGGCCCGTGCCGATCATGATGCACGACAGATTGGAATCCAGGTTCTCGATGTCAGAATCCGCCGCGTCGAGCTCACCCCCGAGGTGAGCGAGTCGGTCTACCGTCGCATGGAGGCTGAACGCAAGCGCGTGGCAAACGAATTGCGTTCCACGGGTGCCGGTGAAGCAGAAAAAATCAGGGCTGATGCCGAGCGTCAGCGTGAAGTCATCCTGGCGGAAGCGTTCCGCGAAGCGCAAAGTATCAAGGGTTCTGGTGATGCCAAAGCCTCCGCTATCTACGCCGAAGCCTATGGCCGCAATCCCGAGTTCTATGCCTTCTATCGCAGTCTGGAAACCTACCAGCAGGGGTTGAAAGGGAAGGGGGATGTGCTGGTGCTCGACCCTTCGTCCGAGTTCTTTAGGTATTTCAAGAACACGCCGGGCGCCTCCGGTAAAAAGTGAATCTTTCCATGCAGTCTTTGTTAACCGCACTGGCGTTGGTGCTCGTTCTGGAAGGCTTGATGCCCTTCATTGCACCCGCCCGCTGGCGTGAAACCATTACGCGGATTGGTCAGTTCAGCGATGGCCAAATCCGCTTTCTGGGATTGGGCGCCATCCTGTTGGGCGTCATTTTGATGCAGGTGACACGATGACCTATCGCTGGTTGCTCCCCGAATACATCGAAGATCTCCTCCCCCCCGATGCATGGCGTGTTGAAATGGCACGGCGGCAGATGCTCGACCTGTTCCGCGAGCGTGGGTTTCAGCTGGTGATGCCCCCGCTTCTGGAATACGTGGAATCCCTGCAAACCGGCACGGGTCGCGACATGGATCTCCTGACCTTCCGGCTGGTGGACCAGCTCACCGGACGCCAACTGGGGTTGCGCGCCGATATCACCCTCCAGGCCGCGCGCATCGATGCCCATGGCATGAATCATCAGGGGGTCAACCGGCTGTGTTATGCCGGCAGCATCCTGCACACGCGCCCCGAGGGGCTCAATCAATCGCGTGAACCCTACCAGCTCGGGGCGGAAATCTACGGGCTGGAAGGTTTGGCGGGTGACGTCGAAATTCAGGAGCTGATGCTGGAATCCCTGAAGCGGGCAGGGTTGCCTCAGGTGACGCTGGATGTGGGCCATGTGGGCCTGTTTCGCGGGCTGTCCGGTTTGGCGAAACTCGATGAAAAAACGGAAGCTGTCTGGTTTGAAGCGCTGCAGAACAAGGATGTTCCCGCCTTGCACGCCCTGGCGGGGGCATTGAACTCGCCGGTGGGCGTAGCGTTGTGTCGCTTGCCCGAGCTGAATGGCGACCGCAGCGTGCTGGCGTTGGCCCGCAGGCAATTGCCGGATGTTCCGGAAATTCAAGCAGCATTGGCGCAGCTCGAAGCGGTCGCAGACCACTTCGAGGGTCGCGTGCCCATGAACTTTGACTTGGCTGAACTGCGCGGCTACCACTATCACAGCGGACTCGTGTTTGCTGCCTACGCAACGGGCTATTCCGATGCGGTGGCCCGAGGCGGACGCTACGACGAAATCGGGCGCGTATTTGGACGCGCCAGGCCCGCCACCGGATTCAGCCTGGATCTGCGCGAACTGATGCCCTCCCTTCCGGAAGCCTGAGCATCCAGTCAGGCCATTCCTTAACCCATTCAGAAATTTTGGAGACTTTTTCTTCATGGCACGAAATGTTGTAGTCGTAGGGACCCAATGGGGCGATGAGGGCAAGGGCAAACTGGTGGACTGGTTGACGGACCATGCCGCTGGCGTCGTGCGATTTCAGGGCGGGCACAATGCCGGTCATACGCTGGTGATTGGTGGTAAAAAGACGGTGTTGAGCCTGATCCCCGCGGGTATTCTGAGAGCGCACGTGGAATGCTTCATCGGCAACGGCGTGGTGTTGTCCCCCGAAGCGCTGATGAAGGAAATCGATATGCTGGAATCCTCCGGCGTGTCGGTGGCAGCGCGATTGCGCATCAGCGACGCGTGCCCCTTGATCTTGCCGTACCACATCGCCATCGATCGTGCGCGGGAGATCTCCAAGGGAGAGAGCAAGATCGGCACCACCGGACGCGGCATCGGTCCAGCCTACGAAGACAAGGTGGCGCGACGCGCCATTCGGTTGCAGGACCTCTTTTATGCTTCCCGGTTCGAAGACAAGCTGCGCGAAGTGCTCGATTACCATAATTTCGTTTTGACGCAGTACTTCAAGACGGACCCTGTGGATCTTGGGGCAACTCGCGATCAGGCGCTTCAACTCGCCGAGCGCATACGCCCCATGGTGGCCGATGTCTCAAGCCTGCTCTACAAGGCCAACCAGGAAGGCAAGAACCTCCTGTTTGAAGGGGCGCAGGGCACGCTGCTGGACATCGATCATGGAACCTATCCGTTTGTCACTTCCAGTAATTGCATTGCGGGTGCCGCTTCCGCGGGTTGCGGCGTGGGCCCCCAGCAGTTGCATTATGTTCTGGGCATCACCAAGGCGTACACGACCCGTGTGGGTTCAGGGCCTTTTCCCACCGAACTGGATGATGCAGTGGGCAAGCAGTTGGCCACCCGCGGGCATGAGTTTGGTGCAGTGACCGGGCGTCCCCGCCGCACAGGGTGGTTTGATGCCGCAGCGCTCAAGCGCGCCATCCAGATCAATGGTGTCTCTGGCCTCTGCGTGACGAAGCTTGATGTCATGGATGGTCTTGAAACCGTCAGGATTTGCGTGGGGTATCGTCGCAACGGTTCCATCACTGACATTCTGCCATTGGGGGCTGAAGCCATTGCAGAATGCAAACCCATTTACGAGGACATGCCCGGCTGGTCAGAAAGCACGGTAGGCGTGGAGCAAATGGAGCTGCTGCCGGTCAATGCCAGACGCTATCTTGACCGTATGGCAGAGGTCTGCCGCGTTCCTGTCGACATGGTTTCCACCGGGCCGGACCGTCGCGAAACCATCGTGTTGCGCCATCCCTTTGATGCGTGAGCATCCCGCCTCTTCCCCGCACTTAGCCCCTTCCCCATAGCAGTTCATTGACGCGTTCTCGCGCACGATGCCCCCTGGGCGCATCGTGCGCGTTTTTTCGTGTGCGCCCGCTTATTTTTCTTCACAAATTGAAAGATTTCTTGACGCATTGCTGCAACGGGTTATAATGGGAAAAAATCCCATAAAAACCCGCTGAAGCGATTACCCAGCCCCGCAATGTGGCTCTGGGCGCTCAAGGAAAATCAAAAAATGAAAAAAATATCATTATTTATCATGGCGATAGCATTTAATTTGGGGCTGCTTGCACCGCTGGATGTGAGCGCGGCAGGAATAGCCGGGCCAGCGCCTGTATTTGAACTGGCCGGTATGGACGGCACCGTCAATCTGGCTCGGTACCATGGCAAGTTGGTCTATCTGGATTTCTGGGCTTCCTGGTGCGGACCTTGCAAGCAGTCCTTTCCCTGGATGAACGAGATGCAGGCGAAATACGGAAAGCAGGGGCTCCAGGTGATCGGTGTCAACCTTGACATGAAATCGGAGGATGGCCGCCGATTCCTTGCAGACACACCCGCGCAGTTCATTGTGGCCTTTGATCCCACGGGCGATACCCCCCGAAAGTATCAGGTCAAGGGCATGCCCACCAGCGTGCTCATCGGCCGCGACGGCAAAATCATTTCGGAGCACATGGGCTTCAACCACAGGGATCGCGACGCGCTTGAGCGCACGATCGTCTCTGCCCTGGAGCAGCGCAATTGAGTGCCCGCCGCACCCTTGCCTTTCCAGGTGGGCTGATATTTGCGCTTTTGACCCTGCTCTCTGGATGCGCTTCAACCACTCCGGTGCAACCCTGGGAAAAGGGGAATTTGGCGCGCCCTGAAATGATGTTTGGGCAGGATCCCCTCGATACGGCCTTTACCGAACACATTTATTCGAGCAAGGAGGGTGCCTCTGGCGGCGCTGGCGTAGGCGGTGGAGGTTGTGGATGCAATTGAGGAAATTGAAGCAGGTGCGCCTTCTCTCAAAGCCTGCCAGGGTGCAAACGAACAATGCCACAGGTCCGGCGATATTGCTCGCTGCAATGAGCCTGATGTCCCTAAAGTCCGCCGTGGCGGAGATCGCTCCTGATCGCGGTCTCATGAGCCTGCGCTACCTCGACTATCAAGATAGCCAGCCAGGTGAAAACAGGATTCATGTGGGCGCCACCTCGGCCATGGTCATGGTGCCTCTGGCGGGTGAATGGGCAGTGACGGGTACCTATACCACGGACTCCATCTCGGGCGCTTCACCGCGTTATTACACCTATGACAGCAACGGCAGGTTTCCCAAGATGCATGATTTGCGTCGTGCCGAGGACGTCTCGCTGACGCGGTATTTTTCGCAAGGTACGGCCACCGTGGGCGCTTCGTATTCCAAGGAATCGGATTACATTTCCCAAGGGTTGTCTGCACAGGGCACGCTTTCCACCGAGGACAAGAATACCACCTTCAATTTTGGAACGGCCGTCTCCAATGACGAAATCAATCCGGTCAACAAGATCGTGATTGGTGAACGCAAGCATGTTCTGGAAGTGATCGCAGGCATGACCCAGATTTTCACACCCCAGGACGTTGCCCAGTTCGATCTGGGGCACTCCATGGGCGAAGGGTACTTTTCTGATCCCTACAAGATCTTCGATAATCGCCCCAGGTCACGCATCCATACCACCGCCCTGCTACGCTGGAACCATTATTTCTATGCCACGGAGGGCACGGGGCATCTGTCCTACCGGTATTACAGCGACACCTACGACATCCGCGCGCATACCCTGGACGCAGCCTACGATCAGCCCACCTCCTCGGGATGGACGCTGACCCCCGAGGTCCGGCTCTACTCGCAGTCGGCGGCATGGTTCTACCTCGAGCCCGATCCCGCGGCGCGACCCTACCCAACGTTTCCAAGCTATGGCACGACTTATTATTCGCTGGATCAGCGCCTGTCTTCCTTTGGAGCCATCACGCTAGGCCTGAGGGTCTCCAAAAAAATCGGCTCCGATTGGCTGGCTGACATCAAGTACGAGCAGTACGAACAGCGCAATAACTGGAGCGTGATGGGCAATAGCGTCCCGCTCGACCCATTCCGGGCACGCAGCATTCAATTTGGATTGTCTTGCCTGTTCTAGGATGAAGACCATCACCCGTCAATTCAAGGCCATGGCCAGTGCATGCGAGGTCACCTTCGCTGACGCCACGGAAGAGAAGCCTGAATCGAAGGCTCAACTTGCCATCGATGAAGTGCTGCGCATCGAGAAAAAATATTCCCGATACCTGAAGGACAGCGTGGTGTCCAGGATAAATGCAGCGGCGGGGATGGGCTGGGTGGCCTGTGACGGGGAGACACTGCAATTACTCCAATATGCCGATACCTTGTACCGAACGAGCGGCGGATTGTTCGACATCACTTCGGGCATTTTGCGCAGGGCCTGGAACTTTAATACTCCCCATATCCCGGCACAGAATGAATTAAAGCCGCTGCTGGAAAAAATAGGCTGGCCCCTGGTGGACTTGAAAAACGAGAACATCCGGTTGCCAAAGCCTGGCATGGAAATCGACTTTGGTGGATTTGGGAAGGAATACGCCGCCGATCGCGCAGCCCAGATCCTTGTCGAAGCCGGCATCAGGCATGGTTACGTCAACCTGGGCGGAGACATCCGCGTAATCGGACCCAAGCCCGACAACAGCGCCTGGTCCTTCGGAATACAGCACCCCAGGGAGCACCGGATCATTGCCACCATCCCCATGTCCGGCGGCGCCTTGGCCACCAGTGGCGACTACGAGCGCTTCTTTGAACTCGAGGGTCGCCGCTATTGCCACATCCTCAATCCCAAATCGGGTCGGCCGGCCTCCCATTGGCGTTCGGTAAGCGTGATGGCCCCGCTTGCCATTGCTGCTGGCAGCTGCACCACCATCGCCATGCTCAAGGAAAAAAGTGGCTTGGCTTTTCTGAACGAGACAGGTTTCTCCTATTTCGCCATCGATCAGCAAGGAAATACATTTCGCAATCCCCCCAATCCTTCCAAACCCACACCGGCTACCACAGCCTGATCGCTCATGAAGAGACACATCTCATTGCTCCGCATTGCCCTGTTTGGTGTGATTCTGGCCCAGGCTTTTGGCAGTTTCACCCATGCCTCTGACGAATTTCTCAATCCGGAATCGGCTTTTCGATTGAGTGCCAGCTATACGCCAGAGCATCGGCTGCTGCTGCATTGGGCAATTGCGCCAGGATACAAGTTGTATCGGGATCGCATTCACCTGGCTGCCGTAGATGGTGCGGCGACCCTGACCGATCCCGTGCTACCCAAAGGACTGCGGGTTCACGACGACAATTTCGACCGGGATGTGGAGATTTACCACGGACAACTCGATGTGGTGACACCTTTGGATCTGCACGGCAAAGCCGCCCTCATGGCCGTGTCATACCAGGGCTGTGCCGAGGCCGGCTTATGCTACCCGCCCCTGGAGCAACGATTTCGAGTGAACCCCGGACAGTTTGGCGCATTGGCCGCACTGGGAGCGGAGGGCGCCGTAGTCCATCCCGTCGCCCAGAGCAATGTTCCTGTCCAGGAAGAAACCACATCGGTCCGTCAGATTTTTGCCAGTGGCAGCCTGTGGACCATTGGATTTGCTTTTTTGGTCTTCGGCGTGTTGCTGTCCTTCACCCCTTGCGTATTGCCGATGGTTCCCATTCTGGCCGCCATCGTGGTAGGCGAGGGTGAGGCAAGTCGCACGCGCAACTTTGCACTGGCGCTTTCCTACTGCCTGGGAATGGCGCTGGTGTATACGCTGTTTGGCATCGCTGCTGGATTGGCCGGAGAGGGGCTTGCCGGTGCTTTGCAAAAGCCCTGGGTGCTGCTGCTGTTTGCCTCGTTGCTGCTTGCCATGTCGCTGTCCCTGTTTGACGTGTACCAGTTGCAGATGCCCAGTGCCTTGCAGGGCGGCCTGAGCCATCTCAGCAATCGCCTGCAGGGCGGACGAACGCTGAGCGTATTCATTATGGGCGGGCTTTCCGCACTGATCGTGGGGCCCTGCGTGGCTGGACCACTCGCTGGCGCGCTGATTTACATCAGCCAAACCCATGATGTGGTGCTGGGGGGGATCGCCCTCTTTTCCATGGCCATGGGCATGAGCGTTCCCCTGCTGCTGATCGGGGTTTCTGCAGGGCGCTTCTTGCCTCGCGCCGGAGCCTGGATGGTTGCGGTCAAGCACACCTTCGGGTTGATGTTGATGGCGGTAGCACTCTGGATGATTCAGCCCATTCTGCCGGCACCGGCTGCCTTGGCGCTGTGGGGGGCCTTTGCCATCGTGTGTTCGGTGTTCCTGCGCGTATTCGATGGAATCTCCGAGCAGGCTTCGGTGGCGCGACGTTTTTCAAAATCACTGGGCATTCTGGTTTTCATCATTGGCACTTTTGAATTGGCTGGAGCCGTCGCGGGCGGGGACGATGTGCTGCGTCCCCTGGAAGGGTTCAAGGCGCTGGCCACCGGCAATACCGTGCCCGAAAAAGCGGCGCCGTTTCGCCGCATTACGTCACTTTCCCAACTGGACCAGGTCCTGGCCACGGCACAGAGCCCCGTCATGCTGGATTTCTATGCGGACTGGTGCACGTCGTGCAAGGAAATGGAGCGTTTCACGTTCAGCAATCCAGTGGTCGCAAGCCGCTTGCGCAGCATTACGCTCGTACAGGTGGATGTCACGGCCAACAATGACGACGATCGTGCGCTGATGAAGAAGTTCAGCTTGTTTGGCCCGCCCGGGATCCTGTTTTTTGATGCCACGGGAAGGGAGGTCCCCAACAGCAGGGTCATCGGGTATGAACAACCCGACAAATTCCTGGAACACCTGACCCATTACCTCGCACTTTGAAGCGAACTTTCATCTGATTTCATGAGGACACGATCATGCCGACACTCCAACTCACTGGCGCTCAAAATCTTGCGAATATCCCTCCGGGAGGATTGACCTATACCATCATCGGGAATGCCTCCTTCACCAACAACACGGTGGATTTCCTGCAGGGGCTACAGTCCAATTTCACCATCATTCAAAACCCTGACAAGTCGGTGACCGTGGATTCGGTTTCAGGGGCCAGCAGCCCATACAATTTGACGCTCAAGAATATCCAGTACCTCAAGTTCAACAGCGATACCGTCACTGTCAACCTGAATACCTACTTTGGCACCGTGCCACCTTCGGTTGCGACCCTTATTGCCGATCAGTCTGCGGTCTACGGTATGCCCTTCAAGCTGGTGGTTCCCGCCAGCACCTTCAGTGATGCCAATGTGGGCGCAACCCCCAGCTACAGCGCTGCCCTGTCCAGTGGTGCTGCATTGCCTTCCTGGCTGACCTTTGACCCGGCCACCGACACGCTCAGCGGCACCCCACCCGGTGCAGGCACTTACAGCATCAGCATCAAGATGACGGATTCGCTCAACCTCAGCGTCACGGACACCTTCAATCTAACCGTCGGGGCAGCATTTAACGTTATTGGCAAACCCGGCAACAACACCTTTACCAGCAGTCCGGGAAATGACAGCTTCACGGGGGGCAGCGGGGGGGTCAATACGGTGGTTTATAACGGCAAGGCTGCCAACTTTGCCATTTCCCACACAGCCAGCGGATTGACGGTGCAGGACACCACCGGGGCCCAGGGTACGGACACGCTGACCAACATCCAGCGCATCAAGTTTGCGGATGTCTCCCTGGCCTTCGATACGGGAACGACGCAGTCTGGCGGACAAACTGCAGAAATACTGGGTGCTGCCTTTGGCGCGGCATCCATTGCCAAGAATCCAGCCTATGTGGGCATTGGACTGCAACTGTTCGACTCGGGCATGACCATGACGCAGGTGGCACAGCTGGCCATCAATACGGGGGCAGTGAGTGCGCTGCATGACAACGCGTCCTTTGTAGAGGCAGTGTGGCAGAACGTGGTGGGGACGCCCATCGACCCCGCCAACCTTGCCACCTTCAAGGGATTGCTGGATAACGGCACTTTTACACAGGCAGGTCTTCTGGCGATGGCCGCTACCACCCAGGTCAATCAGGACCATATCGGCCTCGTAGGGCTCGCGCAGCACGGCGTCGCCTACGTCTGATCGGGAAAATTCTGCTCGATGAATAGCCCATGGCGCTACCCGCAAGGGTGGGGCCATGGTCATTGCTTGTTGATAGTCGTGGCAAGCAGCAGGGGTAAGTGAGATACTAGCAACCTGCTGTAGGAGTTTTCTGCGCGACTAGGGCCGAGGGTGGTGCCGAGAAGAGGACTCGAACCTCCACAGTGTTGCCACCGCCAGGACCTGAACCTGGTGCGTCTACCAATTCCGCCATCTCGGCACGAAACTTACAAGACCGACTGATCAGTGATCAGTACAATCGAGAACTTCGAATCTCAGAATTTTAAAGGATCCCCTTATTTTGTCAACCAAAAAAATTCCTTTGAGGCTTCAGGATCCATTTCTGGAGCGTGAAAAGGCGCAGTATCCCGATCCCTTGCCCAGCCGCGAATTCATTTTGCACCTGCTGGAACGCGAAGGCGTTCCCCTCGCGGTGGAGCAGTTGGAACGCCTCCTGACCATCCATGCAAACGAACGCGAACTGTTTTCGCGCCGGTTGCGCGCCATGGAACGCGAAGGCCAAATCATGCGCAATCGCAAGAATGCGCTCTGCCTGCCCGCCAAGCTCGATCTCATCAAGGCGCGCGTGGAAGGACACCCCGATGGGTTCGGCTTTGCCATTCGCGAGGATGGCGGCAGCGATATTTTCCTCGGAGCACGCGAAATGCAGCGGGTGCTGCATGGCGACCGGGTCATGGTGCGTACCACCGGCGTGGACCAGCGCGGACGCCCCGAAGGGGTCATCGTGGAGATTCTGGAGCACGTCAACACGCGTCTCGTGGCGCGTCTGTTCCAGGAGCAGGGCGTGTTGTTTGCCGTGGCCGAGAACAAGCGCATCAGCCAGGACATTCTGGTGGCGCCAGGACAGGAAGGCGGTGCAAGGCCAGGCCAGGTGGTCATGGTCGAGCTCGTAAAACAGCCCAGTCGCCAGGCCGAGCCCATCGCCAAGGTCGTGGAGATCGTGGGGAATTATGCCGATCCTGGCATGGAGGTGGAGATTGCCTTGCGCAAGCACGAACTGCCGCATGAGTTCTCTCCCGCGGCCCAGGCGCTGGCTGACAAGCTGCCCGACGTCGTGCGCAAGTCCGACCTCAAGGGGCGCGAGGATTTGCGCCAGCTGCCGCTGGTGACCATCTATGGCGAGACGGCCAAGGATTTTGACGATGCGGTCTATGCCGAACCCCTTCCGGGCGGCGAATATCGTCTGGTGGTGGCCATTGCCGACGTCTCCCACTATGTCCGGCCCAAGGATGCGCTGGACCAGACCGCCTATGAGCGGGGCAACAGCGTGTACTTTCCACGCCGGGTCATTCCCATGCTGCCCGAGGCGTTGAGCAACGGGCTCTGCTCGCTCAACCCGGCGGTGGACCGGCTGTGCATGGTCTGCGACATGACCATCTCGGCGCAGGGGCAAATCCGGATGTACAGGTTTTACCCTGCCGTCATGCACTCCCATGCGCGCCTGACCTATACGGAAGTGGCTGCCATTCTGGAGCGCCCGGAGCGTGCCGACAGCGCTCGTCGCCCCATCGTGCCCCACCTGCAGCAACTGGAAGCCCTGTTCCGTATTTTTTTGAAGGCTCGCGCAGACCGCGGGGCCATTGATTTCGCCAGCGATGAAACGCGCATGGTGTTTGACGACCGCGGCAAGATTGAAACCATCCTGCCAGTAGAGCGCAATGACGCGCATCGCCTGATCGAGGAATGCATGCTGGCGGCCAACGTGAGTGCCGCGCATTTCCTGCAGGAGCATAACCACGCCACGCTCTATCGCATCCATCCATCACCGGCACCCGAACGCCTGGAGATCGTGCGGGAGTTTCTGGGTGAACTGGGGCTGCATCTGCCAGGAGGCGACGAGCCAAAGGCTGCAGACTATGCCAAGCTGATTCATAAAATTCAGGGTCGACCCGACCAGCGCCTGCTGGAGACCGTCCTGTTGCGCTCGTTGCAGCAGGCGCAGTACAGCCCTGAAAACGTGGGGCACTTCGGTCTTGCGTACGCCGCGTACGCCCATTTCACGTCGCCCATCCGGCGCTATCCCGACTTGCTGGTGCACCGGGCCATTCGTGCCGTTCTGGGCAATGAGGTCTACGCGCCGGGAGACTGGAAAGCCATCGGCGTGCATTGCTCCATGACCGAGCGTCGCGCCGATGAGGCCACGCGCGACGTGGAAGCCTGGCTGAAATGCTTCTTCATGAAGGACAAGGTGGGCAACGTGTTCAGCGGAACGGTCAGTTCCGTCACGGGCTTTGGGTTGTTTGTGGCGCTGGATGAGGTGTATGTGGAGGGACTGGTGCATATTTCAGAACTGGGCAGCGATTATTTCCAGTTCGATGCAACCCGCCATCAATTGCTGGGAGAGCGCACCGGGCAACGCTATCGCCTGGGGGATCGCATCGCCGTGCAATTGGTGCGGGTGGACATGGAAACCAACAAAATTGATTTCGTGCCGCAGTCCGTACCTCAATCCAGAAAGCGATAAAAGTTCATGGCCAAACTCAAAGTCATCTACGGCTTTCATGCCGTGGCAAGCCGCTTGCGGCATCATCCGGAAACCATCCACGAGCTTTATGTGGAGGCCTCCAGAAAAGACCCCCGTGCCCGGGATTTCCTGGCGTTGGCGGAAACCGCCGGCGTTGCGGTGCATGCCGTCCCTGCCGAACGCCTCAATGGCCTGGCCGGCACCTCCCGACATCAGGGGGTGGTGGCACAGGCCGATGCCGTGGCATTGCGCGTGGACCTGGACGAGCTTGTGGAGGCGGCAGGGCAGGACCTGTTGATGCTGGTGCTGGACGGCGTACAGGACCCGCATAACCTGGGAGCCTGTCTGCGCGTGGCGGACGCCATGGGAGCACACGCCGTGGTGGCGCCGCGCGACCGGGCAGTGTCCTTGTCGCCCACGGTGTCCAAGGTGGCCTCGGGTGCAGCCGAGACGGTGCCCTACATCACGGTCACCAATCTGGCGCGCACCCTGCGGGACCTCAAGGACCATGCGGTCTGGGTGGTGGGAACGGATGACCAGGCACAGGAAGACCTCTTTACCGCCAAGTTTCAGCGGCCCATGGCCTGGGTGCTGGGTGCCGAGGGGGCTGGGCTGCGCCGCCTGACCCGGGAGAACTGCGACCAGCTGGTGCGCATCCCCATGTTCGGCTCGGTGGAGTCCCTCAATGTTTCAGTGGCTGCAGGGATATGCCTGTATGAGTCGCGGCGCCGGGCGCCTTGATTTGACGAGGGTTTTTCTATAGAATGTCCGCTCCCTGAAACCTTGCCTGTCACTGTACTCATCAGTACAGGCTTTGTCGCACCAGTGCGGCATATCCATAAGGAGAGCTTAATGAGGCATTACGAGATCGTATTTATCGTACATCCCGACCAGAGCGAGCAAGTGGGCGCCATGGTCGAACGCTACAAGAACATGGTCACCCAGGGCGGCGGCATCGTCCATCGCCTGGAGGACTGGGGCCGCCGTCAACTGGCCTATCCCATCCAGAAAATTCACAAGGCACATTACGTGCTCATGAACATCGAGTGCGAAAGCGCCGTGCTCAGCGAGCTCGAGAATGCATTCCGCTTCAATGATGCCGTACTGCGTCACCTCACCATCCAGATGAAGGCTGCAGTCACCGCACCTTCGCCCATGATGCGTGAAGACAAGCGTGCACAGCCCCGCGAAGATGGCCTTCGTGACGTTGAGCCCGCGGCGGAGGCGGCGCCGGCCTCTTGAGCCGGAACGAACTGGTCCTGAGTGGCGTCATCGCAACTCGCGACCTGTTGCGCTATACCCCGGCAGGTCTTCCCTTGCTGAATTTCGTGTTGCAACACGAATCCGAACAGCAGGAAGCCGGCCAGACATTCAGGACGCAGCTTGACATTGCTGTGTCCGTGTTGGGAGAAGCGGCGGTGCAGATGGACCGCCTGGGCCCGGGAACCCGAATCATGTTGAAAGGGTTTCTGGCCAGAAAAAGCCGCAACAGCCGCCAGTTTGTCATGCGCGCCGAACAATTCAAGTTAATAGACGGAGAGTGAAATGGCTCGTCCTACCAAAAAGAAAGATGGCAAGAAAGATGCACGCAACAGCAACCGTGGCGGAATGTTCCGCCGTCGCAAATTCTGCCGGTTTACTGTCGAGAAGATCGAGTGGGTGGATTACAAGGATGTGGATCTGCTGAAGGATTTCATCAATGAAAACGGCAAGATCATCCCGGCCCGGATTACCGGTACCAAGGCGATCTACCAGCGTCAGCTGAGCGCCGCTGTGAAGCGCGCGCGCTTCCTGGCCTTGCTGCCCTACACTGATTTGCATTAAGGAGATTCACCATGGAAGTCATCCTCATGGAAAAAGTAGTGAACCTGGGCCAGCTGGGCGACATCGTCAAGGTCAAGGAAGGCTACGCACGCAATTTTCTGATTCCCCAGGGCAAGGCCAAGCGCGCGACTGAAAACAATCGCAAAGAGTTTGAAGCCCGTCGCGCCGAGCTGGAAAAGCAGCAACAGGAAGCCCTGTCCACCGCACATGCACGCGCCGAAAAGCTGGCCGGCCTCCTGGTGCAAGTCACCCAGAAGGCGGGTGTGGATGGTCGCCTGTTTGGCTCCGTCACCAACCACGACATCGTGGAAGCACTGAAGGCCCAGGGTTTTGAAGCCACCAAGGCGGAAGTTCGTTTGCCCAATGGTCCGTTGAAGACCGTGGGCGATCACCCCGTGACGCTGGCACTGCACGGCGATGTCTCTGCCGACATCATGGTTTCGGTGCTGGGAGAGAGCTGATCCAACGCCTTATGGCAGACGATGCCGCCATGGACGCGCTCCGGGTTCCGCCTCATAACATCGAGGCGGAGCAGGCGGTGTTGGGTGGTCTGCTGCTGGACAATCTGGCCTGGGACAAAATTGGCGACCAGGTCAGTGAGTCCGACTTCTACCGCGATGATCATCGCAAAATCTACCGTGCCGTCATGGCATTGCTGGACCGTTCGCGTCCGGCCGACATTCTTACCGTTACCGAAGAACTGACGCTACGCGGCGAGCTGGAAAGCGTGGGTGGACTGGCCTATCTGGGGGCGCTTGCCCACAATACGCCCAGCGCTGCCAACATTCGCCGTTACGCCGAAATCGTCCGGGAACGGGCCCTGATGCGGGGCCTCGTACAAGTGGGCACCGAGATCACGGAGAGCGCGTTGTCCCCCTCGGGGCGCGATGCCCGTGCGCTGCTTGATGAGGCAGAAGCCAAGGTATTCAACATCGCCGAGCGCGGTTCGCGCTCCACCCAGGGGTTTCGCCCCCTGCGCGATCCGCTGGCCGAAGTGGTGGAGCGCGTGGATGAGCTGTACCGCTCGGGCAATCACGATCCCGTCACCGGGGTACCCTCGGGCTTTGTGGATCTGGACGAAAAGACCTCGGGGCTACAGCAGGGCGATCTCATCATCGTGGCGGGCCGTCCCTCCATGGGAAAAACCGCCTTTGCACTGAACATTGCCAGTAACGTGGGGGTGAACACCAAATTGCCGGTGGCCGTGTTCAGCATGGAAATGTCTTCAAGCCAGCTGGCCATGCGTCTTTTGGGATCGCACGGCCGGCTCAACCAGCAGGACCTGCGTACCGGCCGTCTGAAGAGCGAAGACTTTGGCCGCCTGACCCGGGCCATGGGCGAGCTGAGCGATGTGCCCATTTACATTGACGAGTCCGCCGCACTCAACTCCATGGACCTGCGCGCCCGTGCGCGGCGCCTGCACCGCCAGTACGGCGGGCTGGGGCTGATCGTGGTGGACTACCTGCAGCTGATGACCTCCGTCAAGTCGGGGGAAAACCGCGCCACGGAAATTTCCGAAATCTCCCGTTCGCTCAAGGCCCTGGCGAAGGAATTGCACGTGCCCGTGATGGCGCTCTCGCAGCTCAACCGCGGCCTGGAGCAGCGTCCCAACAAGCGTCCGGTCATGTCGGATCTGCGCGAGTCGGGCGCCATCGAGCAGGATGCCGACGTCATCCTGTTCATCTATCGCGACGAAGTGTACAACGAGGACTCGCCCGACAAGGGCGTGGCCGAAATCATCATCGGCAAGCAGCGTAATGGCCCCATCGGCACCGTGCGTCTGACCTTCCTTGGGCATTACACGCGTTTTGAGAACTTTGCCCATGGGGGCGGTAACTTCCAGAGTAGCGATTACTGATTCCCGTGGCGCGCATCAAAGCCATTTATGTCTGCACCGAATGCGGTGGGCAATCCACGAAATGGCAGGGCCAATGCCCCCATTGCCAGGCATGGAATACGCTGGTGGAGTCCCGTCCCGAAACCGCAGCCCCCTCGCGTTACTCCCCGCTGACCGAATCCCGGCCATTGCAGATGCTGGGCAACGTGCGTGCCGAGGCCACTGCGCGACTGAGTTCCGGCATCTCTGAATTCGATCGGGTGCTGGGTGGGGGATTCGTCCCGGGTGGCGTGGTGCTGCTGGGCGGAGACCCCGGCATCGGCAAATCCACGCTGCTGCTGCAGGCGTTGGCGCAAGTCAGCCGCAATCACGCCGTGATGTACGTCAGCGGCGAAGAATCCCCCGAGCAGGTGGCTTCCCGCGCGCAGCGCCTCAAGCTGGATTGCAGCCGCGTGGCGCTGTTGCCCGAAATCCAGCTGGAAAAAATTCTCCAGGCCGTGCAGCAAAACCACCCCACGCTGGTGGTCATCGATTCCATACAAACCATTTATAGCGATGCGCTGGAATCGGCGCCCGGCTCGGTGTCCCAGGTGCGCGAATGCGCGGCGCAACTGACGCGCACGGCTAAAGGGCAGGGGCCCATCCTGGTACTGGTGGGCCATGTGACCAAGGAAGGCGCCCTTGCGGGGCCGCGCGTGCTGGAACATATCGTGGATACGGTGCTGTACTTTGAGGGGGACAGCAGTTCCAGCTTCCGCCTGGTGCGCGCCGCAAAAAACCGTTTTGGCGCCGTCAACGAACTGGGCGTCTTTGCCATGACCGAAATGGGCCTGCGCGAAGTCACCAATCCTTCAGCCATGTTCCTCTCGCACTACGACGCCCCAGTCTCGGGTTCCTGCATTACGGTCACCCTGGAAGGCACGCGTCCGCTGGCGGTGGAAATCCAGGCCTTGCTGGATGAATCGCAACAAGGCACGCCCAAACGGCTTTCTGTGGGCCTGGAGCAGAATCGCCTGGCCTTGCTGTTGGCCGTGCTGCATCGCCATGCCGGGGTGGCCTGCGCGGACCAGGATGTCTTCATCAACGCGGTCTCGGGGGTGCGGATTGCCGAGCCCGCGGCGGATCTTGCCGTGATGCTGGCGGTGGTCTCCAGCCTGCGCGGCAAACCCTTGCCGGAAAAGTGGGTGGTGTTTGGAGAAGTGGGTTTGGCGGGCGAAGTGCGGCCAGTGCAGCGCGGCCAGGAGCGATTGAAGGAAGCCGCCAAACTGGGGTTTACCCATGCCCTGATTCCGAAAGGCAATGCGCCACGCCAGCCCATCGAGGGGATTCAGATCACTGCAGTGGACCGCGTGGACCGTGCAGTATCCGCAATTTTCAGGGGCGAATGATCTCGCCCGTGCGCCCCGTACTTTCAGGCCCCATCCAGTAGCAATAGGTTTCCATCAGGCTTGCAGGTTGACGCAGCAGCTCGCCCACTTCGCCTGGGTGGGTGCGGTTGCGCATGGGCGAGGCCACCTGGCCTGGAATCATGATGTTGAAGCGCAGGTGCGGCTGGTTGACGTATTCATCGGCAAAAATTCTGGCCAGTGCAATCAGGGCCGCATTGCTGACCCCAAATCCGCCCCAATAGGCGGCGGGCTTCAGGCCATGCTCTTCCGCAGTAAACAACACCGATGCGTCCGGAGATTGGCTGAGTAACGGCAGGCACGCCTGCGTCACGCCAAAGGGTGCGAATACGTTGGTAGCAAAGGCGGGTTGCCATTGCTTGAGATGCTGTTGCGAGAGCGGCCCCAGCTTTACATAGTGACTGGCGCTATGCAGGATGCCGTCGAGTCGTCCCATTTCCTGTTCAATCATCTGGGCCAGTGCCTGGAAGCGCGGTTCATCGGCATCGGAGAGATCGAAGGGAATCACGGCAGGTTGCGCAAAGCCAGAGGCCACGAGCTCGTCGTATATTCCGTTGAGGCGACGCTCGTTGCGGGCCAGCAGCAGGACCGTGGCCCCCTGGGCAGCAAAGGCGCGCGCTGCGTGGCGCCCCAAGCCGGAGCTGGCACCCGTGACCAGGATGACGCGGGATTGAAGGGGAAGCGTATTCATAACGCGTCAGGATAACAGCAACATCATTTCATCGCCAGACTGGGTGCCTGCTGATAAAATGGCGCACTCATGCCGTGGTGGCGAAATTGGTAGACGCAGCAGGTTTAGGTCCTGCCGCCGAAAGGTGTGGAGGTTCGAGTCCTCTCCACGGCACCATAGACCTCAGAGATAAAATGCCCCGCCTGATCTACGCCCCCCTGTTTGCCGTTGTCGCTCTGCTGTCGGGTTGTGCTGATTTCCAGGGGCCATTGGCGCCCGCGGCCGCCGCAACGCCAGCAAAACCCGCAATGACGATGGCACCTGCAGTGCCCGTGGTCACCGCAATGCCGGCGCCCCCCACAACCGAGCCTCTGGGCATTGCCATGGAAGGATGGGCCTATCCGTATCCTGTGCAGACGATGCAGTTCAAGCAGAACGGCCGGATTTTGCGCATGGCGTACATGGATGTGCAGCCGACGCGTGCCAATGGCCAGACGGTGCTGCTGCTTCACGGCAAGAATTTTGGCTCGGACTACTGGGCCCAAACCCTTCGCACCCTGTCCGAGCGCGGTTACCGCGTGATCGCTCCTGATCAGATCGGGTTTGGCAAATCATCAAAGCCGGAGGCGCGCTACACGTTCGAGCAGCTGGTTTCCAATACCACGCTTCTGCTGGACACCCTGAAAGTGGGGCGCACCGCGGTCGTTGCCAATAGCATGGGCGGGATGTTGGGGGTGCATTTTGCAAATCGTCACCCCGAGCGCGTCACGGCACTGGTTCTGGAAGACCCCCTGGGGCTGGAGGACTATCGCCAGAGCATTCCCCCACAGAATACGGCTAACCTGGTGAAGCTCGAAATGGCCCAGACCCCCGAGAGCTATCGCAGGTTTCTGAAGGGGTATTTCCCCAACTGGAAACCGGAGTATGAGCGCCTTGTGGAGCAGTTTGCGCGCGTGCAGCAAAGTGCCGAATATCCGCGCTTTGCCCATGTCTCGGCACTGACCTACCAGATGATCTATGAGGGCCCCATCTTCGGCGAGTTGCCCAAGCTGAAGGTTCCTACGCTGCTGGTAATCGGCCAACTGGACCGCACTGTGTTTGGCCGCAGGTTTGCGCCCCCTGAAGTGGTCAAGCCGCTGGGGGATTTTCCCGTGCTGGGCAAGGCGGCACAGAAAGCCATCCCCGGCGCCAAACTGGTGGAGTTTGAAGGGGTAGGGCACGTTCCACACCTGGAAGTCCCCGAGCGGTTTAATACGGTGGTGCTTGAGTTTCTCTCTGACAAACGATGATCATATGAATTACCTGAAAGAACTGCTCAAAAGTGGACCGACCATTGTTGTGAGACGGGACCAACACACGGGGGACTATGTTTACTGCAGGAGCTGCGGCTACAAGACGACCGTCATTCGGGAGGATGGCCGCATTAGCATTGCCGAAACGGATGATCATGGCACAGCCGAAGAACTTCAGCCTGATGTTGATATGCCCCTGATCCAGGCGCTGGTTGACGAAGCGGCGAGGGTACTGGCATGACGACCGTTATCCCCGCTTGCCCCCAATGTGCCATGGAGAACACCTACCAGGATGGGGAAAACTATGTGTGCGCCGACTGCGGTCATGAGTGGCCGATGAAGGGGGACACAAAATCCGATGATGTCGCTGTAGCCGTGGTCAAGGACGCCAATGGCAACGCGCTGGCCGATGGCGATTCAGTGGTGCTCATCAAAGACCTGAAGGTCAAGGGTTCATCCATTACGCTCAAGATGGGAACCAAGGTAAAAAGCATCCGTCTGGTTGGTGGCGACCACGAGGTAGACTGCAAGATGGATGCTGGCAGCTTCATGCTCAAGGCATGCTACTTGAGGAAGGTTTGATAGGTGCACATCAATGGTGATCATGTCAGCCACCTG
>DAIBBI010000001.1:0-63597 GCA_027442615.1 Ferrovaceae bacterium
GGACGGCAAGTTAAACCCCATCCGGAGCAAGACCAAATAGGGAAGCAATCGCGTGGCTCGCGCGGCTTCCGGGTAGGTTGCTGGAGCGACCGGGTAACCGGCCGCCTAGAGGAATGACTGTCCTCGACAGAACCCGGCTTACAGGCCAGCTTCTTTCTTTTTGCCCCTTTCAGGGGCCTCCCCTGAATCATTCCCTGAGTCATTTTGGCAACACCGTTGTCGATTCTTCTTTCCCTCAAAAAAATCAGCCAGTTGGGCTGAATAAGCCTTGACCCTGTTTTATCGTTGCCCTATAGTGGAAAAAAGTAGGAAGAAATGGGATTTTGTGGTCAATTGAGGGGGTCAGGGGAAGATTGTGTTTCAGGGACCATCAGAAATCAGTCTGGACGCCAAAGGTCGGCTAGCGATTCCCACCCGCTACCGCGACGCCCTGCGCGCCCAGGGCGAGGGTCACCTGGTCATCACCGCCCATCCGCACCGTTGCCTGCTGCTCTACCCGCGTCCATCCTGGGAACCCATTCGGGACGCCATCATGAAAAAATCCGGGCTCGATCGCCAGACCACTCTGTTGCAGGGGTTGCTGGTGGGCCATGCCGACGACGTGGAAATGGATGCAGCCGGCCGCGTCCTGGTGTCGCCGGCCTTGCGCCGCTTTGCCGGGATCGAGCGCGAGCTGATGATGTTCGGTCAGGGCAGCCATTTCAAACTCTGGAATCCTGCCGCCTGGGACAAGCAATTCGAGGAAATCGAAAAGCTCGGTCCCGACCTGGTGCCGGCTGGTATGGAAGATCTTTCGCTCTAGCGATGACCCACAGCGAAATGGGCCGCGCTGCCATGCAACATATCACCGTCCTTCTCGCTGAAGCAGTTGACGCCCTGGCCATCCGACCTGCGGGCACCTATGTGGATGGCACCTTTGGTCGCGGGGGTCATAGCCGTCGCATCCTCGAAGCGCTGGGGCCGGCAGGACGCCTCATTGCGCTGGACCGGGACGCCGAGGCCGTCCATGCTGCCGCAACGGTGCAAGACCCCCGATTTGAAATCGTGCGTGCCAGTTTTTCAAGCCTTGCCGAGGTGCTTCGCGAACGCGGGCTTACCAGGGTGGATGGCGTGTTGCTGGATTTGGGCATCTCGTCTCCCCAAATTGACGATGCCGTGCGTGGTTTCAGCTTCCGCCTGGAAGGACCGCTCGACATGCGCATGGATACGGCATGCGGCGAGCCTGCCAGCGCGTGGCTGGCCCACGCCGGGCGCGACGAGATTGCCCGGGTCATTCGCGAGTATGGCGAAGAGCGCTTCGCCAGGCAGATCGCCCAGGCCATCGTGACGGCCCGCACCCTGGAGCCTATACAGACCACCGGACAACTGGCGCGCATCGTGGCCTCGGCCGTGCGCACGCGCGAAGCGGGACAGGATCCCGCCACGCGCACGTTTCAGGCGCTGCGCATCCACCTCAATCGCGAGCTGCAGGAAATTGCCGGCGTGCTGCCCCAGGCGCTCCAGGCCTTGAACACGGGCGGACGCCTGGTGGTGATCAGTTTCCATTCCCTGGAAGACCGCATCGTCAAGCAGTTCATGCGCGAGCAGGCGCAGCCGCCGGAAATTCCGCGGGGCTTTGCGGTTCGGGAAGCGGATCGCCCGGCGCCGCGACTGCGCCTCGTGGGGAGGGCCGTTCGTCCCGCTGCGCAAGAGATTGCCGCCAATCCCCGCAGTCGCAGCGCAGTCATGCGGGTGGCGGAAAGGACGGCCGCATGAGCCGCCTTAACATCGTCCTGTTTGCCCTGGTCGTGGTGTTGGCCATTGGCGTGGTGCATGCCCAGCATCGCGCACGCCGGCTGTTTGTGGACCTGCAGAAGGAAAAGGATACGGCGGAGCAGCGGGTTGCCGAGTGGAACCAGTTGCAGATCGAGCAGGGCATGCTGGCCTCCAGTCATCGCGTCGAGGACAGCGCGGTTCATGGGTTGCAGATGCAGCTGCCCCCGTCCTCCCGGACCCGCATGATCGTGGTGGGCCAGCCTCAAATCCAGGGGGTGCGATGAACGTCGGCGTCAACAGCTCGCGCCTCAATCTGCGTCTTGATGGCTGGCGTTCGCGCCTGCTCCTGATTGCGCTGGTCTCCTGCTTTGCGGGACTTGTGGGGCGCGCTGCCTGGCTGCAGGGATTTCATGCCGGATTTTTGCAGCAGAAGGGTGAAGAACGCTACAGCCGCGTCATCGAGATGCCGGCGAGCCGGGGCATCATCCGCGATCGCAACGGACAGCCCCTGGCCATCAGCACGCCCGCGGAGTCCATCTGGGCGAGTCGCGAGGATGTGGAGCTGTCGCCAGCCCAGAGCAAATCACTGGCAGGCTTGCTGCACATGGACCCCAGGGAGCTGGCGCAGCGCCTCAATGGCGGCGGGCGTGGCAATTTTGTGTATCTCAGGCGCCAGGTGACGCCCGAGGTGGCACAGCAGATCATGGATCTCAAGATTTCCGGGCTGTTCCAGCAGCATGGGTTTCATCGGGCCTATCCCAAGGGCGAGGAAACCGCGCATCTGGTGGGCTTTACCGATGCCGACGACCACGGCCAGGAGGGCGTGGAGCTGGCGTACCAGAAGGATCTTGGCGGCAGCGCCGGGGCGCGCCGGGTGATCAAGGATCGCGCGGGACACATCATCGAGGACGTGGAAAGCATTCGTGTGCCCCGTCCCGGACAGGACATTGCACTGAGCGTGGATGGGCGCATCCAGCATCTGGCGTACCGCGAGCTGCGCAACGCGGTGATGGTCCACCGGGCCAAGGCCGGGGATGTGGTCATTCTGGATACCCAGACGGGCGAAGTGCTGGCGCAGGCCAACTATCCTGATTATGACCCCAACAACCGCGAGCACCTTTCGGGCGCGCAACTGCGCAACCGCGCCATCACCGACACCTTCGAACCGGGTTCCACCCTGAAGCCATTTACCATCGCCACGGCACTGGAAGCGGGTAAAGTCACCCCCAATACCGTCATACCCACCGGGGGCGGGCAGATGACCATCGGAACCAGCACCATCCGCGACACCCATCCCTTCGCTTCGCTTACGGTGGCCCAGGTGATCCAGCATTCCAGCAACGTGGGTGCGGCGCGCATTGCCTTGACCCTGCCTTCGGAAACCCTGTGGAACATGTTTACTGACGTGGGTTTTGGCCAGACACCCAAGCTCGGATTTCCGGGCGAGGCGGGAGGGAGGGTCCGTCCCTTCCGCTCGTGGAAGCCTATCGAGCAGGCCACCATGTCCTACGGCAACGGCATCTCGGTGAGCCTGATCCAGTTGGCCCGGGCCTACACCATCTTTGCCAATGGCGGTCAATTGCGCCCGCTCTCGCTGACCCGGGTGAGTACCCCTCCCTCCGGGCGTCAGGTCATATCGTCGCAAACAGCGCGTCAGGTGACGGACATGCTGGAACTGGTGGTCAAGCCCGAAGGCACGGCACCAGCGGCCCAGGTTAAAGGTTATCGCGTGGCCGGCAAAACCGGCACGGCGCACAAGGTGGTCGGCGGTCGCTATGCCAATCGTTATGTGGCGTCGTTTGTCGGATTCGCTCCGGCCTCCGCACCGCGCGTGCTGATTGCCATCATGATCGACGAGCCGGCGGGCAGCAGTTATTACGGGGGACTTGTTGCGGCCCCGGTGTTTTCCGCATTGATGGGCAATGTGTTGCAAATGCTGGCCGTGCCTCCCGATGATCCCAACAGCAGTCTGTTTGACGCGCCCGCCGCGGGGGCAGGTTCGGCGGAGGATACATGAGCACTGACCTGCATGCCTCCCACGCCCCTGGCCGCGTACACCCTGTGGATGTCGCGGCCCTGCGTCATCTGGGCTTGCCTTTGGCAGACTTGACGTCGGACAGTCGCGCCGTGACGCCCGGCATGACCTTTGCCGCCTATCCGGGGGCGCAGGCGGATGGGCGCCGTTTCATCCCCGAGGCCATCGGGCGCGGCGCTGCATCTGTGCTCTGGGAGAGCGACGGCTTTGCCTGGGCACCGGAGTGGAACGTTCCCAACCAAGGCATTGCGGGACTGCGGGCCCAGATCAGCGGCATTGCCGGACAGGTCTATGGCGAGCCCTCCCGGCATCTGTGGGTCGTGGGGGTGACGGGCACCAACGGCAAGACCAGTTGCACCCATTGGCTTGCGCAATTACTGGAACAGGCGGGCAAGCCTTGTGCCGTGGTGGGCACGCTGGGCAACGGCCTGCGCTTGCAACTGGAGCCTGCGCTCAATACCACCCCTGACGCCATTGCCCTGCAGCAGGCGCTGGCGCGCTACCGGGCGCAGGGGGCTGTCGCTTGTGCGATGGAAGTGTCGTCCCATGGTCTGGTTCAGGACAGGGTGGCGGGCATCGCGTTTCGCGGTGCGCTGTTCACCAACCTCTCGCGCGATCACCTCGATTATCACGGCACGCTGGAGGCTTACGGCGAAGCCAAGGCCCTGCTGTTCGATGCAGCCGGCCTGGAGTTTGCCGCGATCAATCTGGACGATCCCTTTGGCATGCGGCTGGTGGAAAGGATGAAGGGGACAGACCCCGTTTCGGGGTCTGTCCCCAAAACCCCAAAAATCATCGGCTACACCCTGGAGGGAATGCAGGCCCCGTCCGGGGTATCGGTCCTGCAGGCCCGCAACTTGGAGATCAGCCTGCAGGGATTGCATTTCCAGGTGGCCGGCGAATGGGGGCAGGCCGAGGTGCGGGCGCCGCTCATGGGCCGCTTCAACGTGTCCAACCTGCTTGCCGTCATGGCGGCTGCATTGATGTCCGGCATGACGCTGGAGCAGGTTTGTGACGGGGTTGCGCGACTTGCGGCCCCTGCCGGTCGCCTGCAGCGGCTGGGGGGAGGGGCTTTGCCCGACGTGGTGATCGACTACGCCCATACGCCGGATGCACTGGAGAAGGCGCTTGCCACCCTGCGTGAAACCGTGGCCCCCAGGCGTCGGCTGATTTGCGTGTTTGGCTGTGGCGGCAACCGCGATCCCGGCAAACGGCCCCTGATGGGGGAAGTGGCGGCACGCCTTGCGGATATGGTCGTGCTGACCAGCGACAACCCGCGCTACGAGTCCGTGGATGCCATCCTCGATGAAATCGCCCAGGGGATGGATATGCCGTTCCAGCGCATTCCCGAGCGGGCCGAAGCCATTCGCCATGCAATCGCCTCGGCGCAGGCGGGTGATGTCGTCCTGATCGCAGGCAAGGGGCATGAAACCACCCAGGAAGTGGCGGGCCAGAAGTTGCCCTTCGATGATCGCGACGTGGCACAGCATTGTCTCGATGAGGTGCGCGCATGAGCAGCATGATGAGCCTGCAGGAAGCCGCCCTGATCCTGGGAGACGCCACGGAACATGCCACAGCCGCCGTTCAGCGCGTCACGACGGATACCCGCCAGCTCCGGCAGGGCGACCTGTTCGTGGCTTTGCGCGGTGAGCATTTCGATGGCCACGCCTTCGTGGCAGAAGCGCTGCGTCGCGGTGCCGTGGGCGCCGTGGTGGAAGCCGATGCGGACGGGGACGGGGACAGACCTCATCTGATCCGGGTGTCCGACACGGCGCTGGCCCTGGCTGATTTGGCTGGAGCCTGGCGTCGGCGCATCAACCCGCGGGTGGTGGCGGTGACGGGCAGCAACGGCAAGACGACCGTCAAGGAAATGCTGGCGGCCATCCTGCGCAGCGCCGCCTCGCTGGAGGGAATGTCGGCAGATGACAGCGTGTTGGCCACCGTGGGCAATCTCAACAATACCCTGGGCTTGCCCATGACGCTGCTGCGGCTGCGTGCGGGGCACCGCTGGGCGGTGGTCGAGATGGGCATGAATCGCGTCGGCGAGATTGCGGCCATGACCCGGGTGGCACAGCCGGATGTGGCGCTGATCAACAACGTGCAGCGTGCCCATGTGGGCATGCTGGGTAGCCTCGCAGCCGTGGCGCGCGCCAAGGGGGAGCTCTTTGCCGGGCTGCCCGCGGGGGGCGTGGCCGTCCTTCCTGCAGGCGAGGCCATGACCGCCGTGCTGCGCGATTGTGCAGCAGGACACCCCGTGGTGGATTTTGCGCTGGATCGCCCGGCCCTGGTGCAGGGCACCACTCGGGGCGAGACCCTGCAAATCTCCTGGCCCGAAGCCTCCATCCAGGTTCGGCTCAACGTGCCGGGGCGGCACAACCAGGCCAATGCCGTGGCGGCCGCGGCAGCAGCCATGGCGCTGGGCATTCCGGCCGAGGCGATTTGCCTGGGACTGGAGGGTTTTCAGGGGGTGCCGGGCCGGCTTCAATCCAGATTTTCGGCCCTCGGCGCGCTCGTGATCGACGATACCTACAATGCCAATCCCGATTCCGTGGCGGCGGCAATTGCCGTGCTGGCCGCGCGTCCGGGTCGTCGCATCCTGGCGCTGGGAGACCTGGGGGAACTGGGCGACGAGGCCCCCCTACTGCACGCCGAGGTGGGTCGTGTGGCCCGTGCCGCAGGCATTGACGACTGTTTTACCCTGGGTGAGCTGACCCGGGAGACCTGTCGCGCGTTTGGTGCGCGGGCGCATCATTTTGAATCGGCGGCGGCGCTGGTGGCCACCTTGCAGCCACAGCTCAACGCCGATGCCACCGTGCTGGTCAAGGGGTCTCGTTTCATGCAGATGGAGCGAGTCGTGGAGGGACTGGTGCAATGACGGCCAGCCATCGAGGAACGAAGACATGTTGTTAGCACTGGCCCATTGGCTGTCCCAGAGCATTCACGGATTTCGCGTGGTGGACTACATCACGCTGCGCGCAGTGCTGGCGACCCTCACGGCGCTGACGATTTCATTTGCCATCGGCCCCTTCATGATCCGCAAGCTGACGGCCTACAAAATCGGCCAGTCGGTGCGCGATGACGGGCCGCAGACGCATCTCATCAAGAGCGGCACGCCGACCATGGGCGGTGCGCTGATTCTGGTGGCGATTGCCGTGACCACGCTGCTCTGGGCCGACCTCACCAACCGCTATGTGTGGCTGGTGCTGGGGACCATGATGGGTTTTGGCGTGATCGGCTGGGTGGACGACTACCGCAAGGTGGTGCATCGCAATCCCAAAGGGCTTTCGGCACGCGCCAAGTTTTTCTGGCAGTCGGTGATTGCCACGGTGGTGGCGGTGGCACTGTTGCAGATGGCCACGACGCCATCGGAAACCGACCTGATCGTGCCGTTCTTCAAGACGGTGGCGCTGCCGTTGGGTGGGCTGGGGTTTGTCATCCTGACCTACTTCGTGATCGTGGGGACCAGCAACGCCGTCAACCTGACCGATGGTCTGGACGGCCTTGCCATCATGCCCACTGCAATGATTTCCGGGGCGCTTGCGGTGTTTGCCTACGTGGCGGGCAACAAGGTGTTCGCGCTCTACCTTGCGTTTCCCAGCATTCCAGGGGCCGGCGAGCTGGTGGTGTTTTGTGCTGCCATGACCGGTGCGGGCCTCGGGTTTCTGTGGTTCAACGCCTATCCCGCCGAGGTGTTCATGGGGGATGTGGGTGCGCTGGCCCTGGGCGCGGCGCTGGGTCTCGTGGCCGTGATCGTGCGACAGGAAATCGTGCTGTTCGTGATGGGCGGCGTGTTCGTGCTGGAAACCCTCTCCGTGGTGTTGCAGGTGGCTTCCTTCAAGCTGACGGGCAACCGCATCTTCCGAATGGCGCCCGTGCACCATCATTTCGAGCTCAAGGGCTGGAAGGAAAACCAGGTGGTGGTGCGCTTCTGGATCATCACCATCATCCTGGTCCTGGCCGGCCTCTCCACCCTCAAGCTGCGCTGATCACGCCATGATGAACGCTCCCTATCCCGCAACCCTCAAGTCCCGTACCGTGCTGGTGCTGGGGCTGGGTGACACCGGGCTCGCCACGGTACGCTGGTTGCGTGCCCACGGTGCGCGCGTGCGGGTGGCGGACACGCGGGCACAACCTCCCCACGCCGGGGTGCTGCGGCGCGAGGCGCCGGAAGTGGATGTGCATACCGGACCTTTCACGCGCGCCTGCTTTGAGGGCCAGTCCCTGATCGTGGCAAGCCCGGGAGTGCCGCTGGCCGAGCCCGAAGTGGCTGCGGCCATGGCGCGTGGCCAGGAGGTGGTGGGAGACGTGGAACTCTTTGCCCGCACGATCCAGTCGCTATCCCGGCCGCCGAGGGTGGTGGCCATCACCGGTGCCAATGGCAAGACCACGGTCACCACCATGGTGGGTGAAATGGTGCGTGCCGCAGGACTTGATACCGCCGTGATCGGCAACATCGGCACCCCGGTGCTGGAAGCGTTGAATGCGCCAACGCCCGCCGAGGTCTACGTGCTCGAGCTTTCGAGTTTCCAGCTCGAGGCCACGCACAATCTGGCGCTGCGTGCTGCCACCGTGCTCAACGTCACCGAGGATCATCTGGATCGCTACGCCGACATGGACGCCTACACGGCGGCCAAGGCGCGCATTTTTGCCCATTGCGGGCAGCGCATCCTGAATCGGGAAGACCCGCGTTCGCTGGCCATGGCCAATCCGGGTGCCATCACCTTCGGGCTTGATGTACCCCCCACGGCGCGCGATTGGGGTCTGTCCCCCAATGACTGGGTCTGCTGCGGTACGACGCCCGTGATGGCGCTCGCCACGTTGCCCCTGAGTGGTCGCCACAACGCGGCCAACGCCATGGCGGCACTGGCGCTGTGCGATGCGCTGGGCGTTCCGCGCCCGGTGGCGGTACAGGCCCTGCAATCCTTCAAGGGATTGCCGCACCGGGTCGAGCGCGTGGCCACCGTTGCCGGCGTGACCTATTACGACGATTCCAAGGGAACGAATGTTGGGGCCACCGTGGCCGCCCTGACGGGAATGACGGCGCCGGTTGTGCTGATTGCCGGCGGCGACGGCAAGGGCCAGGATTTTTCGCCGCTGAAGGCGGCGCTTTCACGCCATGCCCGCGCGCTCGTCCTGATCGGTCGCGATGCGCCGCGCATCGAAGCGGCGGTGGCCGGTTGCGGCGTACCGCTCGTGCACGCCAAC
Organism: Ferrovaceae bacterium; assembly: GCA_027442615.1. GTDB lineage: Bacteria > Pseudomonadota > Gammaproteobacteria > Burkholderiales > Ferrovaceae > JAJZRV01. The sequence continues at coordinate 8,996 of DAIBBI010000001.1, forward strand.
GACATGGAAGATGCCGTACGGCAGGCCGCACGGCTGGCGCAACGCGAAGACGTGGTGCTGATGTCTCCGGCATGTGCCAGTTTTGACATGTTCAGCAACTACCTGCACCGGGCAGAGGTGTTCGTTGCCGCAGTGCGTGCGCTGGTGCAGCAGAAAGCGGGGGAGGGGGCATGACCACCACCTTTGCCACCCCGCGCCTGCTGCGTTCCGAATACGATCTCACCCTGGTCTGGACCATTCTGGCCCTGCTGGCCCTGGGGGTGGTGATGGTGTATTCGGCGTCGATCGCCTCCGCCGAAGCCGATCGCCACATTGGCTACCGCTCCACCTACTTTTTCGTGCGTCAGCTCATCTATGTTGTCGTGGCCCTGCTGGCGGGACTGGCGGCATTCCAGGTGCGCGTCGAGATCTGGCAGAAGTGGGCCCCCTATCTTTTCGGCGCGGGCCTGCTCGGTCTTGTCCTGGTGCTGATTCCGGGGTTGGGCAAGGAAGTCAACGGCAGCCGTCGCTGGCTGTCGCTTGTGGTGCTCAACCTGCAACCCTCCGAGTTCATGAAATGCTTTGTGGTGCTGTACGCCGCCGACTACACCGTGCGCAAGGCCGCCTTCATGCACAGCTTCAAGAAGGGCTTTGTGCCCATGTTCATCGTGATGTTCCTGGTGGGGGCCCTGCTGTTGCGTGAGCCGGACTTTGGCGCGCTGGCCGTGATGACGGCCATCGCCGCGGCCATCCTGTTCCTGGGGGGGCTCAACTGGCGCCTCTTCGTGGTGTTGATGGCGGTGCTGGCGGTGGGGTTCGTGCTGCTGGTGGTGCTGTCCCCCTATCGCTTCAACCGCCTGATCTGGTTCTGGAACCCCTGGGCTGACCCCTTCGGCAAGGGCTACCAGCTTACCCACGCGCTCATCGCTTTTGGACGCGGGGGCTGGCTTGGGGTGGGACTCGGCGCCAGCGTGGAAAAACAGCTCTACCTGCCCGAGGCGCATACCGATTTTCTGATGGCGGTGATTGCCGAGGAACTGGGGTTCGTGGGCGTGATCATGACCATCGGGCTGTTTGTGTTCCTGGTTTGGCGGGCCTTTGCCATCGGCAACCGGGCGGCGTCCATGGAGCGCTATTTTGCAGCGCTGACGGCGCAGGGCGTCGGCGTCTGGTTTGCCGTGCAAACGGTGGTCAACATGGGTGTGAACATGGGCATGCTGCCCACCAAGGGCCTGACCCTGCCGCTCCTGAGTTATGGCGGAAGCGGCATTGTGGCCAACGTGGTGGCGCTGGCGGTGCTGCTGCGCATCGATTACGAGTCGCGTCAGATGATGCGGGGGCGTGCGCCATGAGCCGCTGTGCCCTGATCATGGCAGGCGGCACCGGCGGTCACGTCTTTCCGGCGTTGGCGCTGGCGCAGGAATTACGCCTGGAAGGATGGCGGGTGGTATGGCTGGGCACCCATGCCGGAATCGAAGCGCGTCTGATTCCTGAACAGGGATATGCGTTCGAAACCATTTCCGTGGGCGGGCTGCGCGGCAAAGGCATGCTGCGGGCCCTGCTGGCGCCCCTGATGGTGTTGCTGGCCTGCGCCCAGAGTCTGATGGTCCTGTTGCGCCAGCGTCCCGATGTGGTGGTGGGGTTTGGTGGTTTCGCGGCCTTCCCCGGAGGGCTGACTGCGGCGCTCTTGATGAAGCCCCTCATCCTCCATGAGCAGAACGCCGTGGCAGGGCTCACCAATCGCCTGCTGGCACGGCTGGCGCGCCGGGTCTTTGAAGGCTTTCCAAAATCCTTTGAGGCCCCGTCCACCCATCCGTTGGCGCGCCTTGTCGGCGTGCCGCGCAAAGTCACCTGGGTGGGCAACCCGGTGCGCCCCGAAATTCGCTGGCTGGCGGCCCCTGCCAGGCGCTTCGCCGGGCGCAGCGGCGTGCTGCAGATTCTGGTCCTGGGGGGCAGCCAGGGGGCGCGAGCGCTCAACACGCTGATCCCGCAGGCGCTGGCGTTGATTCCCGTGGAAGAGCGCCCCCTCGTGCTGCATCAGGGCGGGGACAAGATGATGGACACCTTGCGCCAGTCCTATCGGGAGCAGGGGGTGGAGGGAGACCTGCGCCCCTTCATCAAGGACATGGCGGCGGCCTACGCGGGGTGCGACCTCGTCATCTGCCGCGCCGGTGCACTCACCATTGCCGAACTTGCCGCGGCAGGGGTGGGCAGCATCCTGGTGCCGTTTCCGGCGGCGGTGGATGACCACCAGACGGCCAATGCGCAGTTTCTGGAATCGCGGGGGGCGGCGCGCGTGATCGCACAATCCCGGCTCAACCCGGCACTGCTGGCGCAATGGCTGCAGGAGCTGACCCGTCCCGCCCTGCTGGAGATGGCGCAGGCCGCGCGCGCACTGGCCAAGCCCGAAGCAACCGAAGACCTGGCGGCAGCCTGCAGGGAGATTGCGCAATGAAACATAAGGTCAGTCATGTGCATTTCGTGGGCATCGGGGGCTCGGGCATGAGCGGCATCGCCGAGGTGCTGCTCAACCTGGGCTATGAAATCACGGGGTCAGACCTCGGCTGCAATGCCGCCACGACGCGCCTTTCGGGGTTGGGTGCGGTGATCTGGAAGGGCCACGACGCGGCGCACATCGATGGCGCCGACGCGGTGGTGGTGTCCACGGCAGTCACGGCGGACAACCCCGAAGTGGTCGCGGCGCGAGCGCAGCACATTCCCGTGGTGCCGCGCGCCACCATGCTGGCCGAATTGATGCGCCTCAAAAAAGGGATTGCGGTGGCGGGAACCCACGGCAAGACCACCACCACCAGCCTGATTGCCAGCGTGCTGGCCGAGGCGGGGCTCGACCCCACCTTCGTCATCGGCGGGCGCCTGAACAGCGCGGGCAGCCACGCGGCGCTGGGTAGCGGCGAATTCATCGTGGCCGAGGCCGACGAGTCCGACGCATCGTTCCTGGTGCTCCAGCCCGTCATGGCGGTGGTCACCAACATCGATGCCGACCACATGGATACCTACGGCCACGATTTCGAACGGCTCAAGTCGGCCTTCGTGGAGTTTCTCGAACATTTGCCGTTCTATGGCGTCGCCGTGCTCTGCATTGAAGACCCGGTGGTGCGCGACATCCTTTCTCGTGTCAGCAAGCCCGTGGTGAGCTACGGCTTCTCGGCCGACGCTGCGGTGCGTGCCGTGGACGTGGTGGCCGAAGACGGGCGCATGCGCTTTGGGGTGGAGCTGCGGGCCGACCGCACGCAACGGGTGGCGCGCCGCCTGGATGTCACGCTCAATTTGCCCGGACATCACAACGTGCTCAACGCCCTGGCGGCCATCAGCGTGGCCATCGAGGTGGGGGCGCCCTATCCCTCCATCATCAAGGCCCTGGAAAAATTCAATGGCGTGGCACGGCGCTTTCAGCGCTACGGCGACTTGCCCCTGCCCAACGGGGGTCGCTTCACCCTGGTGGACGACTACGGCCATCACCCGGTGGAGATGGCGGCCACCATCAGCGCGGCGCGCGGCGCCTTCCCGGGGCGGCGCCTGGTGCTGGCCTTTCAGCCCCATCGCTACACCCGCACGCGGGACTGTTTTGAAGGATTCGTCAAGGTGTTGGCCTCGGTGGATGCGCTGGTGCTGACCCCGGTCTATGCCGCGGGCGAAGCGCCCATCGCCGGCGCCGACAGCCTCACCCTGGTTGCTGCGCTCAAGGCGCATAGCGCCTTGCAGCCCGTGCTTGTGGAAGATATGGCCCAGTTGGCGCAGCGCACCCTGGATGCATTGCAGCCCCGGGACGTGCTGGTCACCATGGGAGCCGGCAGCATCGGGCAGCTTCCAGGCCAGCTGGTGTCGCTCAGTGGAGGGCATTCGTGAACGGCACCTTGCGCCACAACGAGCCCATGAGTCGCCATGTCAGCTGGCGAGCCGGCGGGGCTGCGGCCCATTGCTACGTGCCCCGGCATCGGGATGACCTGGTGGATTTCGTCACGACGCAAGCCGACGCCGAGCGGTTGCACGTGGTGGGGCTGGGCAGCAATCTGCTGGTGCGCGACGGGGGCCTGGATGCCACGGTGGTGCTGACGCACGGCGCGCTGCGCGAGACTGCGGTTGTGGGGACAGACCTCAAGGGAAACACGCTGCTGGATGTGGAGGCAGGGGTTCCGGCGCCCAAGGTGGCGCGCATGGCGGCACGCCTGGGACTCTCGGGCGCCGAATTTCTGGCGGGCATCCCGGGAACCATGGGCGGTGCGCTGGCCATGAACGCCGGCTGCTATGGCGCTGAAACATGGAATTTCGTGGTATCGGTCACGACGCTGGATCGCACCGGGCGTCTGCGCATTCGCACTCCGGCCGACTACGACATCGGCTATCGGCATGTGGCGCTGCGCGCGGCCGATGCGGTGGAACGCCCGGGCGCGGCGGGCCTGGCCCCCCTGGAGCCGGAACCGGAATGGTTCGTTGCGGCACGCCTGGCTTTTCCCGCGGGTTCTCCCGAAGCCGCGTTGCTGCGCATCCGCGAGCTTCTGGCACGCCGCGTGGCCAGCCAGCCGCTGGGACAACCCAATGCGGGGTCGGTATTTCGCAACCCCGAGGGGGGGCATGCCGCCCAGCTGATCGAGGCGTGTGGCCTGAAGGGAGCGCGCGAAGGCGCGGCCGAAGTGTCGCGCAAGCATGCCAATTTTATTGTCAACCTGGGCGGTGCCACGGCCCGGGATATCGAAACGCTGATTGGACAGGTTCAGGCGCGCGTGTTGCAGGAACGCGGGGTGGCCCTGGTGACTGAAGTCCGGATTGTGGGGAAGGCTGCATGAAGCAAGGGAGGTCTGAATGGCGGTATTGACGGTACCTGGTTGGATGACCTGGGGGCGACGCGCAACGCGTTCGCAACGTGAACGCGAGGCGCCGGTGCGCGTGGGCCGTCGTCGCGGCGCCTCCATGGGAACGCGTCGCCGCGACGAATCCAGGACCTCGCTGTTGCCGCCGCTGCGGCGCACGCTCCTGCTCACCCTCAAGGCCATGGGGGCGGGGCTGGTGTTGGCGCTGGTGCTGGCCGCGATGGGATGGGTGGCGCAACGCCCCATGTTTCAGATCCAGCGCGCCGTGGTGAGTGGCGACCTGCAGCAGGTGGATCGCGATCTCGTCGCCAAGCGCGCACATGCATTGCGCGGCAATTTCTTCACCGTCAATCTCGACGCCGCTGCTGCGGAATTGCGCGCCATTCCCTGGGTGCGTGCCGTGAGCATGCGTCGGCTCTGGCCCAACGGGCTTGAGGTGGAGGTGGAGGAACAGCGTCCGCTGGCCCACTGGGGTGACGAGGAACTGCTCAACACCTGGGGTGAAGTCTTCGTGGCGGATTATGCCGATGCGCTGCCCCGCTTTGACGGTCCCGCGGGGAGCGGTCCGGAAATGGCGCGCACCGCCCAGCAATTCAATCGCGAACTCGCCCCCATCGGGCGCCATGTGGAGGCGGTGGACCTGTCTGAACGACGGGCCTGGACGCTGCGCCTGGACAACGGCCTGACCCTCTCCCTTGGGCGTGACAACATTCACGAGCGCCTCGCCCGCTTCGTCGGGGTCTATCCCCTCGTGTTCAAGGACGAGTCACCGGGTGGCGCATTGGTGGATCTGCGCTACCCCGGCGGATTTGCCTTGCGCAGCGCTGGAGCACGAGGATAAATGTCCATGATTCCAAAAAATCGGGACAACCGAAGCCTGATCGTCGCTCTCGATATCGGCACGTCCAAGATCGTGGTGATCGTGGCCGAGGCGGCACCCGACGGCACGGGGTTTGAGGTGATTGGCCTTGGCCAGCACCCGTCTCGCGGGCTCAAGCGCGGAGTGGTGGTCAACATTGAGTCCACCGTCAATTCCATCCAGCGCGCGCTGGAAGAAGCGGAGTTGATGGCCAACGTCAAGATTCGCGAAGTGATCACCGGCATTGCCGGCAGCCACGTCAAAAGCTTCAACTCCCATGGCATGGTGGCCATCAAGGACAAGGAAGTGGCTCCCATGGACGTGGAGCGGGTGCTGGAGACGGCGCGTGCCGTGAGCATACCCACCGACCAGCAGATCCTGCATATCCTGACCCAGGAATTCATCATCGATGGACAGGAAGACGTCCGTGAGCCCGTGGGCATGAGCGGGGTGCGCCTGGAAGTCAAGGTCCACATCGTCACCGGCGCGGTTTCGGCAGCCCAGAACATCATGAAGTGCGTGCGGCGCTGCGGGCTTGAGGTGCGCGACTTGATCCTGCAGCCGCTTGCCTCTGCCACCGCCGTTCTGACCGAGGATGAAAAGGACCTGGGTGTGTGCCTGGTGGACATTGGCGGGGGCACGACCGACCTTGCGGTGTTCGTGCAGGGTGCCATCCGCCACACTGCGGTCATCCCCATTGCCGGTGACCAGATCACCAACGACATCGCCATGGCGTTGCGTACGCCTACCGCCGCCGCCGAAGAGATCAAGATTGCCCATGGTTGCGCCCTGCGCCAGATGGCCGATGCCAATCAACTGGTGGAAGTGCCGGGGGTGGGTGACCGCGGGCCGCGCCAGTTGTCGCGCCACACGCTGGCTGAAGTGATCGAGCCTCGCGTCGAGGAGCTCTTTACCTTGATCCAGGCAGAGTTGCGCCGCAGCGGGTTTGAGGAGTTGCTCTCCTCGGGCATCGTCCTCACCGGCGGAACCAGCGCCATGAGCGGCATGCTTGAATTGGGCGAGGAGATTTTTCACATGCCGGTCCGGGTGGGGCTGCCCAATTACCGCGGCGGGCTCTCCGAAGTCGTGCGCAATCCCCGCTTTGCCACCGGCATGGGGTTGTTGATTTCAGGTTTTGAACAGCATCAGAAAGCGCAGGTGTCGCGTGCCAGCATCGGGTCACTCACACAACTGGTGGATCGCATGAAAAACTGGTTCAAGAGTGCGTTTTAATTCGGTAATATTCGTTCTGTCGGGAAGGAGAAAACTTAACATGCCAAATTTTGAAATTCAGGAAAGCGAAGCCCTCGATGCCGTGATCAAAGTGGTCGGGGTGGGGGGCTGTGGCGGCAATGCCGTGGAGCATATGGTGACGCGCGGCGTGTCCGGTGTGGAGTTCATTGCCATGAATACCGACAGTCAGGCGCTGAAGCGCAGCAAGGCAGACAAACTGCTGCAGCTGGGCGGCGTCATGACCAAGGGGCTTGGTGCCGGGGCCAACCCTGAAGTCGGCCGCCAGGCGGCACTGGCCGATCGCGAACGCATTGCCGAAATGATCTCCGGCGCCGACATGCTGTTCATCACCGCAGGCATGGGCGGGGGAACGGGCACCGGTGCTGCTCCGGTGGTGGCCCAGATCGCGCGCGAACAGGGCATTCTGACCGTCGCCGTGGTCACCAAGCCGTTCAGTTTCGAAGGCCGGCGCATGAAGACGGCGCAGGAAGGCGTTGAAGCCCTGTCCGAATACGTGGATTCCCTCATCATCATTCCCAACGAAAAACTGATGAGCGTGCTGGGTGACGACGTGGGCATGCTGGAAGCCTACCAGGCCGCCAACGACGTGCTGCAGGGTGCGGTGGCAGGCATTGCCGAAGTCATCAACTGCCCCGGACTCGTCAACGTGGACTTTGCCGACGTGAAGACGGTCATGTCCGAAATGGGCGTGGCCATGATGGGCTCTTCCGTGGCAACCGGCATCGACCGCGCGCACGTGGCGGCCCAGCAGGCCATCGCCAGTCCCCTGCTGGAGGACGTCAACCTCACCGGGGCGCGCGGCGTACTGGTCAACATCACCGCAAGCCAGGGCATGAAGCTCAAGGAAGTGCACGATGTCATGAACACCATCCGCTCCTTCACGGCAGAAGACGCCACGGTCATTTTCGGCAGCGTCGTGGACGAGGCCATGGGTGATTCGCTGCGCGTCACCATCGTGGCCACCGGCCTCGGCCAGCCCGTCAAGCGGGCCCAGCCCCAGCCATTGATGGTGGTTCGCACCGGAACGGATAACGCCCCCCTGGAAGTGGATTACGATTCGCTGGACCAGCCGGCGGTCATGCGCCGCGGGCGCAATACCATGGTGGAAGCCATGCGCGACAATGGCATGGACCTGCTCGACATCCCCGCATTCCTGCGCAAGCAGGCCGACTGAGTGCTCCCGTCAGGGAGAAGGTTTGGGGGTTTTTAGCCTATAATGGCGGATATGTTGAAACAACGTACTTTGAAGACTGCCGTTCAGACCACGGGCGTCGGGCTCCATACCGGCGTCAAGGTGGTGTTGAACATCCGCCCTGCTCCCGTGGATAACGGGATCGTGTTCGTGCGCTCCGATTTGCCGGGGGCCCCGGCCATTCCGGCCCTGGCGGGACACGTCACGGATACCCGCCTGTCCACGCTCATCGAAGCCCACGGCGCCCGCGTCAGCACCATCGAACACCTCATGTCGGCCTTTTCGGGGTTGGGGGTGGATAATGCCTTCGTGGACGTGTCTGGCCCCGAGGTGCCCATCCTGGATGGCAGTTCCGCGCCCTTCGTCTTCCTGATGCAGTCGGTGGGCCTTGTGGAGCAGCCTGCAGCCAAGCGCTACATCCGGGTATTGAAGCCCCTGGAAGTGTCGCAGGGTGACAAGGTGGCGCGTTTTGAGCCGTACAACGGTTTTCGCATTACCTACGAAGGGCAGTTCAACCATCCCGCCTTCGACAAAACAGGCTCTTCGGTCACGGTGGATTTTGCGGACACGTCCTATGTGCGCGAAGTGGCCCGTGCCCGCACCTTCGGCTTCACGCAGGATGTGGAAATGCTGCGCTCCCAGGGCCTGGCACTCGGGGGCAGCCTGGAAAATGCCATCGTGATGGATGAGTTTCGCGTGCTCAATGCAGACGGCCTGCGCTATGCAGACGAATTCCTGCGCCACAAGATCCTGGACGCCGTGGGCGACCTCTACCTTCTGGGGCACCCCCTCATCGGGTCCTTCCTCGGCCACAAATCGGGCCATGCCCTCAACAACGTTGCCGCACGGGCCCTGCTGGCCGACGCCAGCGCCTGGGCCTGGGCCAGCTTTGCCGCGGGCGATCCGCTGCCTTCAGCGTTCATCGAACCCCTGCCGCAAACCCAGCCGGCGTTCTGACCCCTTTCATTTTCAGCGTTTTCGGGCTTCCAGCAGGCGCTGCACTGCCGTTTTGAGCGGCGAGGGCGCCAGCGCTCCGGCAAGGGCCTCGAAATGGTCCAGGGCTTCGGCCGAGAGGGGCTGTGCCGGTCGCACGCGGGGGGCAATGCGGTTTGCCGTGGGGGCCACCTGCAGGCGCAGGGAGGAGAGTTCGGGTTGTACCTCCGCGATGGCCCTGGACAGGGAGGGGGCCAGTTGGCGCAGCTTGGCCGCCATGGCGCTGCTTTCCGTTTCCACCACGAGCCGGCTACCCTCCACCCCGACGACACGGGAATGGGGACGCAGGCTGGCAGGCAAGGCTGCCTGCCAGGCCCGTTGCAGGGCGGTCAGGGACTGCACCCTGGACTGGAGGGCGCCGAAGGCCTGGTCTGCGTGCAGGATCTCTTGCAGGGCGCGGGTACTCATGGGGTGATTCTATCAGGAGCGGGGCGCCTGGCCCGTACTCTGGTAAAATCGTTTCTTTTGCTTGCCGGCCCCCCTCGTCATGATCACGAATGTCCTGAAAAAACTCTTTGGAAGCCGCAACGAACGCCTGCTCAAGCAGTACCGTAAGACCGTCGCCCACATCAATAGTCTGGAGCCCGCACTGACGGCACTGGATGACGCTGGCCTGCAAGCCAAAACGCCCGAGTTTCGCGCCCGTCTCGAAAAGGGTGAGTCGCTCGATGCCCTGCTGCCTGAGGCCTTTGCCGTGATGCGCGAAGCCAGCCGGCGCGTGCTGGGCATGCGCCATTTCGACGTCCAGCTCATTGGCGGCATCGTCCTGCACCAGGGAAAGATTTCCGAGATGCGCACCGGGGAGGGAAAAACCCTGGTGGCCACCTTGCCGGCCTACCTCAACGCCCTGACGGGAAAAGGGGTGCATGTGGTGACGGTCAACGATTACCTGGCGCGGCGTGACGCGGAATGGATGGGGCGCGTCCACCGGTTCCTGGGGCTCTCGGTGGGGGCCAACCTGTCGCAGATGGCGCACGAGGACAAGCAGGCGGCCTACGCGGCGGACATCACCTACGGCACCAACAACGAGTTCGGCTTTGACTATCTGCGCGACAACATGGTCACGCAGGTGGGAGAGCGCGTGCAGCGCGGCCTCAACCACGCCATCGTGGATGAAGTGGACTCGATCCTGATTGACGAAGCCCGCACCCCGCTCATCATCTCGGGCCAGGCGGAGGACAGCACCGAGCTGTACCGCCAGATCAATGCCCTGATTCCCCGCCTGAAACCGCAGGAGTCCGAGGAAGGCACGGGCGATTTCCATGTGGACCTGAAGGCCCACCAGGTGATGCTGTCCGAGTCGGGGCATGAGCATGCCGAGGCAATGCTCACCGAAGCGGGGCTGCTGCAGCCTGGCGCCAGCCTGTATGACCCTGCCAACATCCTGCTGATGCACCACGTGTATGCGGGGCTGCGCGCCCATGCCCTGTACCACCGGGATCAGCACTATGTGGTGCAGAACGACGAAATCGTGATCGTGGACGAATTCACCGGGCGCATGATGCAGGGACGGCGCTGGTCGGAGGGCATTCATCAGGCGGTGGAGGCCAAGGAAGGCGTGCGCATCCAGAACGAGTCGCAGACGCTCGCTTCCATCACCTTCCAGAACTACTTCCGCCTCTACGCCAAGCTCTCGGGCATGACCGGAACGGCGGATACCGAAGCCTTCGAATTCCAGCATATCTACGGGCTTGAAACCGTCATCATCCCCACCCACCGGCCCATGGTGCGCCAGGACCGCATGGACCAGGTGTTCCGCAGCGCGCGGGAAAAATTCAATGCCGTGATCGTGGACATCAAGGATTGCCACGAGCGGGGCCAGCCCGTGCTGGTGGGCACCACCTCCATCGAAAGCTCGGAGCTCGTCTCCGCCCTGCTGCAGCAGGAAAAATTGCCGCACCAGGTCCTCAATGCCAAACAGCACGCGCGCGAAGCCGAAATCGTGGTCCAGGCGGGGCGTCCGGGGGTCATTACCATTGCCACCAACATGGCCGGGCGGGGTACCGACATCGTGCTGGGGGGTAATCCCGAACCCGAGATCCAGGCAGTCCGGGCAGACGAATCGCTGGGCGAAGCGGAGAAGGCTGCGCGCATCGCGACCCTGCAGGCCGGATGGCAGGTGCGCCATGATCAGGTGCTCGCGGCGGGCGGCCTGCACATCATCGGTTCGGAACGGCACGAGTCACGCCGCATCGACAACCAGTTGCGCGGGCGTTCGGGGCGCCAGGGCGATCCGGGCTCCAGCCGTTTCTATCTGTCGCTGGAAGATCCGCTCCTCAAGATTTTTGCCTCGGACCGCGTGGCCGCCATCATGGACCGGTTGAAGATGCCCGAAGGTGAGGCCATCGAGCATTCCTGGGTGACCCGTGCCATCGAAAACGCGCAGCGCAAGGTGGAGGCCCGTAACTTCGACATCCGCAAGCAACTGCTGGAATACGACGATGTGGCCAACGACCAGCGCAAGGTCATCTATCAGCAGCGCAACGAGTTGCTCGAGGCCCAGGACATCTCCGACACCATCCATGCCATGCGCGACGATGTGCTCACCGGCGAATTCCGCGCGGCCATTCCGCCAGAGACGGCGGAAGAGCAGTGGGACCTGGACGGATTGGCGAATGTGCTGGCGCAGGAATACCGCCTGGACTGTCCGGTCCGGCAGTGGCTGACCGAGCAGCCCGATCTGGATGAAGACCGGTTGCTCGCACGCATCCTCGAGCTTGCCACGGCGGCCTACAAGGGCAAATTTGCCTCGGTGGAGCCGGACGTGGTGCATGCCTACGAGCGCGCCATGATGCTGCAATCCATCGACAACCGCTGGCGCGAGCACCTCGCCGATCTCGATCATCTGCGCCAGGGCATCCACCTTCGCGGCTATGCCCAGAAAAATCCCAAGCAGGAATACAAGCGCGAAGCGTTTGAACTGTTCGGCGCCATGCTCGACACCATCCGGCGCGAAGTGACGCGCCTGCTGTGCGTCGTGCAGGTGCAGAGCCCCGAGGCCGTGGAACAGGTGGTGGAGGAGGCGCCCAGTGCACCGTCCAACGTGCAGTATCATCACGCCGACTACGACGAGGCGCTGGCTGGGGATGCGGCCGACGAGGCCGGTGCACAGCCGCAACGTCGCGAATTGCCCAAGGTGGGTCGCAATGATCCCTGCCCCTGCGGCTCCGGCAAGAAATACAAGCACTGTCACGGCCGTTTAACCTGAGGAGATCCCGTGTCGCATCTTCATCCTGTGCCCGGCGTCTTGCTGGGGTCCGTGGCCGCCGGCATCCGCAAGGCACAACGCCGTGACCTCCTGCTCATCACGCTGCCTCCTGACAGCCGGGTGGGCGCCGTTTTTACGCAAAACCGCTTCTGCGCCGCGCCGGTTCAGGTGTGCCGCCAGCACCTCAAGGCGGCTGCACCGCGCGCCCTCATCATCAACACAGGGTGCGCCAATGCAGGCACCGGCCAACCCGGCCTTGAAGATGCGCGCGCCACTTGCGTCGCAGTGGGCGAGGTGCTGGGCATGGCGCCCGAACACGTGCTGCCCTTTTCCACGGGCGTGATCCTGGAGCGCCTGCCCATGGAGCGCCTGCTCGCCGGGATTGCCCCGGCGCAGGTGGCCCTGCAAGCCGATCAATGGGCCGCTGCCGCCGAAGCCATCATGACCACGGACACCGTGGCCAAGGCCGCATCGCGCCAGATCACCCTTCATGGCCAAACGGTCACGGTCACCGGCATTTCCAAGGGGGCCGGGATGATTCGTCCCAACATGGCCACCATGCTGGGATTTGTGGCCACCGACGCCGTGATCCGTGCCGACCTGCTGCAGGCGCTGACCGAAGACGCGGCCAATCACTCCTTCAACCGCATCACCGTGGACGGTGACACCTCCACCAACGACTCCTTTGTGGTCATGGCCACCGGAGTGGCGCGCCATCCTGAAATCACTTCCGCCGGGAGTGAGGATTATCGCGTCCTGCGCGAGGCCATCGTGGCGGTATCCACGGAACTGGCCCAGGCCATCGTGCGCGATGGCGAAGGCGCCACCAAATTCATCACGGTGCGCGTGGAAGAGGGAAAGACCGAAGCGGAGTGCCTCAAGGTGGCCTATGCCATCAGCCATTCGCCGCTGGTCAAGACCGCCTTCTTTGCCTCCGATCCCAATCTGGGGCGCATCCTCGCGGCCGTGGGGTATGCCGGCATCGAGGATCTCGACGTGACGGGCTTGCGCCTGTACCTCGACGACGTCCTGGTGTCCGAACAGGGGGGGCGTGCCGCCTCCTACCAGGAAGCGGACGGGCAGCGCGTCATGAGGCAGCCCGAAATCACCATCCGCGTGCTGCTGGGGCGTGGGGAAGTCAGCGCCATGGTGTGGACCTGCGATTTTTCCTACGATTACGTGCGCATCAACGCCGACTACCGAAGCTAGGGCCATGACCACGGACGCCGATGCCTTCCAGCAGTTGATCGTCCGGGCCGAAGCCCTGCTGATGAGGCTGGAGGCCTGGATGCCCGGCGCCCCTCCCGCGGTACCCGACTGGAATGCCGCCGTGGCCTGGCGCTGGCGTCGCCGCGGCAGCAGCGGCTGGCTGCAGGCGGTGTCCCGGCCGCACCTGATTCGCCTGGCCGATCTTAAGGACATCGACGAGCAAAAGGCGCGCGTCGCTGAAAACACGCGGCAGTTCGTGTCCGGGTTGCCGGCCAACAACGTGTTGCTTACCGGTGCGCGCGGCACGGGCAAATCTTCGCTGATCAAGGCCATGCTGGCGGAGTTTTCCGGCCAGGGACTGCGCGTCATTGAAATCGACAAGGACCACCTGGTGGATCTGCCCGAGGTGATGGAACAGATCACCGGGCGGCCCGAGCGCTTCATCATTTTCTGTGACGACCTCTCCTTCGAGTCTGGCGAAGCGCAGTACAAGGCGCTCAAATCCGTGCTGGACGGGTCGCTTGCCATGCCTTCCGAAAATGTGCTGGTGTATGCCACCAGCAACCGGCGCCATCTCATGCCGGAATACTTTTCAGAAAACCAGGAGGCGCGTCATGTCGATGGGGAAATTCACCCCGGCGAAACGGTGGAAGAAAAAATTTCCCTGTCGGACCGCTTCGGCTTGTGGGTCTCCTTCTACTCTTTCGACCAGGATGCTTATCTCGAGATTGCAACCCACTGGGTGCGCACGCTGGGCGGCACGCTCGCCGATGCCGAGGGGTTTCGTCGCGAGGCGCTGCAATGGGCGCTGATGCGCGGATCGCGCAGCGGCCGCTCGGCCTGGCATTTTGCCCGTCACTGGGTGGGGCGCCAGGGGAGCTGACGCGCCGATGAATCGCGTGGAAGTGGTGGTGGCGGTGCTGGTTGATCGCCAGGGGCGCACGCTGTTGGCGCAACGCCCGACGGGCAAGGCGTATGCAGGCTACTGGGAGTTTCCTGGCGGCAAGGTCGAACCTGGCGAAACCCTGCGGGCGGCATTGACGCGCGAGATTCGCGAGGAACTGGGGGTGGAGATCCGCAATGCCTTTCCCTGGATCACCCGCCACTTCGACTATCCCCATGCCCGGGTACGGCTGCACCTGTTCCGGGTCACGCAGTGGACGGGGCAACCCCAGCCGCTGGAAGACCAGCAACTGGCGTGGCAGGGCCTGGGGTGCGAGCCCGTGAGTCCGATGCTGCCGGCCAACACGCCCATCCTGCAAGCCCTGGAACTGCCCACCGTGTATGGCGTCACCCATGCCTCCGACATGGGCGAACCGGCATTTCTGGAGGCGCTGGAACGCGCCTTTTACCGCGGGTTGCGCCTTGTGCAGCTGCGTGAAAAAGAGCTCCCGGCCGAATTGCTGCACAGGCTTGCCGAAAAGGTGGTGCACGCAGCACGCCCCTGGCGGGCGCGGGTGCTGATCAACGGTGACGTGGCCGTGGCACGCGCCGTGGGTGCGGCGGGGGTGCACCTCACGGCGCGGCAGCTGGCTGCCCTGGACACGCGTCCCGAGCTGCCCCTGGTGGCCGCCTCCTGCCACAGTGTCGACGATTTGCGGCGAGCCGAGACGCTGGGCCTTGATTTTGCGGTATTGGGGCCGGTGGCACCCACGGCATCGCATCCGGATGCCGTACCGCTGGGGTTTGAGGCGCTGGCGCACAAGGTGGAGGATTGCGGCCTGCCGGTATTGGCAATCGGCGGGCTGGGCCTTTCCGACCTCGAAGCCGCCTGGCGCTCGGGGGCGCACGGCATCGCCTCCATGCGCGCCATCTGGGAAGGCGAGGACCCGATTCCCAACCGCTTCAAGGCTTAATCCAGGGATTGCGGCCAGCGGTAGAAGTAAGGCTCGGCCGCGTCCGGCCGGGTGCGAAAGCGTTTGTGACTCCAGAAGTACTGCTCCGGATAACGCCGCGCCTGCGCTTCGATGAACGCGTTCATGCGTTGTACGTCGTCATTCACGTCGCCGCTGGGAAAGTCCTTCCAGGCCGGAAAAAATTCAACTTCGTACCCCTGACAGTCCGGCAACTGGTGGCATACGCAGGGCACCACCACGGCTCCCGTCATGCTGGCAAGCCAGGGGAGCGTCGTGACCGTGGCGGCGGGGATGCCAAAAAACGGCGCAAAAATGGAATCCCGGTCGCCAAAATCCATGTCTGGCAGGAAATACAGGTTGCGCCCATCACGGATGGCCCGAATCAGGGGGCGCAGCCCCTTCCTGCGTTCCAGCATGACCACGTCCCCCAGCCGATCGCGCGCGGCACGCACCTGCTGGTCCACCAGCGGATTTTTATAAGGGGTGAAGAAACCCACGCCGCGAAAGGCCATGCCCATGCGCGCGCCTTGCATTTCAAGGCCCACCAGGTGCGGGGTCAGGAAAATGATGGGGCGCCCACCGGTTTCGGTGTGCTCCAGATTTTTGAGGCGTACCAGCTGCTCGATGCGTGCCCTGGATGACCACCAGAGAATGCCGAGTTCCAGAACGCTGCGGATGAGGGCGGCGAGGTGCTGACGCGCCAGGCGCCTTCTTTCCGCTGCCGAGCGTTCGGGAAAACAGGCATGGAGGTTGATCAGGGTGGTGCGGGCAAAGCGCGTCCGTACGGCGATGGCACCCATGAGCTGGCCCAGCGCGTCCAGGCCCGCGAGCGGAAGGAAGTGCAGCAGCCACAGCACGGCAAGCCCCAGGCGCGTTCCCATTGCGGTCGGTCCTCAGTCCAGGGCCACGGCGTAGGGCAGGGGAAGCTGTTCCAGAGGGGGGCCCTCGGTACTGCCCAGGGTAAGGGAGCCATGGTTGAGCGCTTCCAGCTGGACCACCGCGAGGCATTCGCTGCCCTGCGTGGAGTGGGTACCCACCAGCGCCACTTTTCCGGCAGGCACGCCCTCCTGCAGGATGTCCTGGCCGATCTCGGGGCGATCGGCAACGCGAAAGCGCAGCAGGCGTCGTTTGACCTTGCCCAGATAATGGGTCCGTGCCACGATTTCCTGCCCGGTGTAGCACCCCTTCTTGAAGCTGATGCCACCAATGAGGTCCCAGTTGAGCATTTGCGGGATCCATTCGTCCTGGGTGGCGAGGGTGATTTCCGCTATGCCTTCGCGCACGGCCGCATCCGTCCAGTCCTGCGCATGGCCGGGCGTGCACAGCGGTGCAAGGCGGGCCTGCAGGACGAAGAGCACGGCGGGAGGTGCCACCAGCAGCAGGCGCTCGGTCGAGAGGGCCACCCGGGTGACGCCTTCCTGCTGGTCGTGGGTGCCAGGAGCCGGAGCAGGGGGGCATCCGGCCGCCCGCAGGACGTCCGCGATCCCGAAGCCGCATAACCCCAGGCGGGCCTGCGTGGCGCGCGCATCCTCCAGGTTGACCCTGGCGCGCAGTACGTACATGCGCAATCGCCGCAGCGCGGGTTCGGCAAGTTCCTGCGGCGCATCGAGCCAGATTTGATCTGCCTCCCTCCACATCAGGAAGCTTGCCAGCATGCGCCCCTTGGGAGAGCAGTGCGCCGCCCACAGCACGCGGGAACCTTCCAGGGCGCCCACATCCTGGGTCAACTGGCCCTGAAGGAAGGTTGCTGCCTCGGCACCGGTGGCATGGATCAAGGTGCGGGCAGAGAGGTCAATCAGGTGAGTGGTGTTGTGCAATTCGATCGTCTCTTGCAGGGTTACGACCGCCATGATGACATATTTGCCGACGAAATCGCATGGCACCCACTGCATTTGGCGGGATGGTCAGGGTCTGCCTGGGTCCGTCCCCGACCCTCGCCTGTCTGCTGATGGCAAGCCATCTGACGGGGGCGCTCAGCCTGCTGCTGCTGTCCTGGCCACGGTTTCCGGTGTGGTTCCTGCTGCTGGCGGACGCAGTCCTGCTGGTGCGGGGGCTGCGCCGCGAGGCCTGGCTGTGCTGCGCACGGAGCGTGGTGCGACTGGATGTGGCGGGCGATGGGCGTCTTTGCGTTTTCATGAAAAACGGACGCAGGGCGCTGGGCACCGTGCTGCCGGGCAGCTTTGTCGCCCCCGCCCTGATCATTTTGCGCTGGCGCCCGCAGCGGGGGGGAAGGTCCCGTTGCGCCATCGTTGCCGGGGATGCCGCAGACCCTTGCGCTCATCGGATGCTGCGGGTTTTGCTGCGTCATCCGTTATAATGGCAGGCTCCCTTACAGCCCGCTGGTTCTGCCATGCATTCGGTTCTCCACCTTCGCGGCCCCTTGGCCCTATCCGACTTTCGGGTGCAGCGCCTCTGCGCCTTGTTGACCCGGCAGGGGCTTGCAATCGCCGGCCTCGCGGCCTGGCATGATCATTACCTGGCCCTCGATGCGCCCCTTGGCGTCGAGGCGCAGGAGCGCCTGCAGGCCATCCTGACCTATGGCGAAGCCGCCCGCCCACTTTCCGGCGCATCGGAATCCATCGTCGTGGTGCCGCGCCTGGGCACGCTCTCGCCCTGGTCGACCAAGGCCACCGATATCCTGCATCACTGCGGTTTGGAAGGCGTCATCCGCATCGAACGCGGAACCACGTTCCAGATCTGCCTGCAGGAAGGCGATGCGGCAGCGCTTCGGCAACGCCTGATCCCGCATTTGCACGACCGCATGACCGAAAGCATCCTGACCGGCTACGAAGAGGCGCATCGCCTGTTCGATCCGGCGGCCCCGCAACCCCTGGCCACCGTGGACATGATGCAAGGCGGGCGTGCCGCCCTCGTGGAAGCCGATCGGCAACTGGGGCTTGCCCTGGCGCCCGACGAAATCGACTACCTCCTGGCCCTGTTCACGGACTTGGGGCGCAATCCCACGGATGCCGAACTGTTGATGTTTGCCCAGGCCAATTCGGAGCATTGTCGTCACAAGATTTTCAATGCCTCCTGGAAGCTCGATGGCGTGGCGCAGGAACAATCGCTGTTCCAGATGGTGCGGGTCACCCATCAAAAGCATCCGGAAGGCACCGTCGTGGCTTATTCGGATAATGCGGCCATCCTTGAAGGGGGATTGGCCCAGCGCTTCTTCCCGGATCCACAGACCGGGCGTTATGGGTACCAGCAGGCCACCACCCACTTCCTGGCCAAGGTGGAAACCCACAATCACCCTACCGCCATCGCGCCATTCCCCGGGGCCGCCACCGGCAGCGGCGGAGAAATCCGCGACGAGGGCGCCACCGGCATTGGCGCGAAACCCAAGGCGGGCCTCACGGGTTTTTCCGTGTCCAACCTGCACATCCCTGACTTCGAGCAGCCGTGGGAGCAAGGCACCGGTGCGCGTCCCGCGCGCATTGCCTCGGCGCTTTCCATCATGACCGAGGGCCCCCTGGGTGGCGCTGCCTTCAACAACGAGTTCGGTCGCCCCAATCTGGCCGGCTATTTTCGCACCTTCGAATTGCCCTTCGACGGGCGCATGCGCGGTTATCACAAACCCATCATGCTGGCCGGCGGTCTGGGTGCCATCGATGCCCGGCATGCCTTCAAGAAACCCCTCATGCCGGGTTGCCTGTTCGTGCAACTGGGGGGGCCTGGCATGCGCATCGGTCTGGGCGGCGGGGCCGCCTCTTCCATGCAAAGCGGCCACAATGCCGAAGACCTCGATTTCGATTCGGTGCAGCGGGCCAATCCGGAAATGCAGCGGCGTGCCCAGGAGGTGATTGACCGTTGCTGGCAGCTCGGCGATGACAACCCCATACTGGCCATTCATGACGTGGGTGCGGGCGGGCTCTCCAACGCCTTTCCCGAGCTTGCCCATGACGGCGGCGTGGGGGCCGCGTTCGACCTGCGCAGGATTCCCTCCGAAGAACCCGGCATGTCGCCGCGTGAAATCTGGAGCAACGAGTCGCAGGAACGGTACGTTCTGGCCATCCGCCCCGAAAGCCGTGCCCTGTTCGAGGCGCTCTGCGCGCGCGAGCGCTGTCCCTACGCCATCGTGGGGGAGGCCACGGCGGAACATCGCCTGCGCGTGGACGATCCGTTGCTGGGTGCAGCCCCGGTGGACATGGACCTCGATGCGCTGCTGGGCAAGCCGCCACGCATGATGCGCGATGCCCAAAGACCGGTGCTGAATCCACCACCGCTTGATCTTGCCGGGGCGCGGGCCGACGTGGCGGGTGCGCTGAAACGGGTGTTGCGCCTGCCGGGTGTGGCCGACAAGACATTCCTCATTACCATCGGCGACCGCACCGTGGGCGGGCTTTGCGCGCGCGACCCCTGCGTGGGCCCCTGGCAGGTGCCGGTGGCCGATGTGGCGGTAACG
This sequence comes from Ferrovaceae bacterium, assembly GCA_027442615.1. Lineage (GTDB taxonomy): Bacteria > Pseudomonadota > Gammaproteobacteria > Burkholderiales > Ferrovaceae > JAJZRV01. The sequence continues at coordinate 28,780 of DAIBBI010000001.1, forward strand.
CTGGCTGACTTTTCAGGCCATCGCGGCGAAGCGTTTGCCATTGGCGAGCGCGCTCCCGTGGCCCTGCTCTCGGGCCCTGCTTCGGGACGCATGGCCGTGGGAGAGGCCGTCACCAACATCGCTGCCGCAGCCATCGATCGCCTGGGGGACATTCGCCTTTCCGCCAACTGGATGGCTGCCGCGGGGGCGCCGGGTGAAGATGCCGCCTTGTTCGACACGGTGCGTGCGGTGACGCTCGAACTCTGCACCGAGCTTGGCATCAGCATCCCCGTGGGCAAGGATTCCCTTTCCATGCGTACCGTCTGGCAGGATGAAGTGGGCGAGCATGCCGTGACGGCACCGCTCTCCCTCGTGGTTTCTGCCTTTGCCAATTGCCGCGACGTGCGCCGCACGCTGACGCCCGAACTGCAATGTGCGGCGGGCGGGTCGCTGCTGCTGCTGATCGATCTTGGACGCGGCCGGAATCGACTGGGGGCCAGTGCCCTGGCCCAGGTCCATGGCCAGGTGGGCGCAGTGCCCCCCGATCTCGATTCACCGCAGGACCTGCGGGCGTTTTTCGTCATCATCCAGTCGCTCAACCGTGAAGGCCGCCTGCTCGCCTATCACGATCGTTCCGACGGTGGGCTTCTCGTCACGCTGGCCGAAATGCTGTTCTGTTCACGCAAGGGGGCCGTCATCGACTTCTCGACACTCTCTGCCGAAGCCGATGATCTGGGTCCGCTGTTCAGCGAAGAGCTGGGTGCGGTCATCCAGGTGGCGCAAGGCGAGCGCGAAGCCGTGCTCAAGGCCCTGGGCGCCGTGGGGTTGGGCAATTGCACGCATGTGCTGGGCGAAGTGACCGATGCCGACCGGCTCCATGTCGTGCGCCACGGTGTGACGGTACTCGATCAGCCGGTCAGTGCCCTGCACCAGGTCTGGTCCGAAACCTCGTATCGCATGCAGGCCCTGCGCGACCATCCCGAATGCGCCGCCCAGGAACATGCGCGCATTGCGGACCGTACCGATCCCGGGCTGACCTGGACGCTCACTTTCGATCCCGCCGAGGACATTGCGGCACCCCTGATCAACACCGGGGCGCGGCCCCCGGTGGCCATCCTGCGCGAGCAGGGGGTCAACGGCCAGGTGGAAATGGCGGCAGCTTTCGATCGCGCCGGATTCTCCGCGGTGGATGTGCACATGAGCGACATCCTTGCGGGAAGGGTGTCGCTGCAGGACTTTTCCGGATTTGTGGCGTGCGGCGGTTTCTCCTACGGGGACGTGCTGGGCGCCGGAGAGGGCTGGGCCAAATCCATTCTCTACAACAGCCGCGCGCGCGACCAGTTCAGCCAGTTCTTTGAGCGGGGTGACGTGTTTGCGTTGGGCGTCTGCAATGGCTGCCAGATGATGAGCGCATTGACCGGACTGATTCCGGGTGCCGATCTTTGGCCGCGCTTTACGCGCAACCGTTCGGAACAGTTTGAGGCGCGCGTGGTCCTGCTGGAGGTCATGCCCAGCACCTCGATATTCCTCGACGGCATGGCGGGCAGCCGCCTGCCCGTGCCCGTGGCGCACGGCGAAGGGCAGGCGCGTTTTGCCCACGATGCCGCCCTCGCTGCAGCGCGCTCCCTGGTGGCGTTGCGTTACGTGGATGGCCACGGTGCCGTGGCCACCACCTACCCGCAGAATCCCAACGGCTCACCCCAGGGCATTGCCGGGGTGACCACGCCTGATGGGCGCTTTACCATCTGCATGCCGCACCCGGAGCGCGCCTTCCGCACCGTGCAACATTCCTGGCATCCCGGGGAATGGGACGAGGACGGACCCTGGATGCGCATGTTCCGCAACGCCCGGGCGTTTGTGGGCTAGCGCTCGAATACGGCAGTCCACAGGGTTTCTATGGCCTGCCGGGTGGCCACCCCTTCCGCAGGGTCAATGCGCGCTTCCAGCGCCCCCTGCAGGCGCTCGCGGTGCTGCAGGCGGCGCAGTCGCGCATAGCCTTCTGCCACGGTGTTGGCCAGGACGGCGTCGATCAGGCCGGCTGCCCCGGCCCGCCGCAACAGGGCGGCGTTGCCCACGTTGTCGATCAGCTCCGGGTACTGGTGGGCATGCGCCAGGATCAGGTACTGCACCAGAAATTCCACGTCCATCATGCCGCCGCGGTCGTGTTTGACGTCAAAGCGCGGGCTGCGGTTGGGGTGTCCCTGGTGGATGCGCTCGCGCATCCTGAGAATCTCCTGGCGCAGCGTGGCGCGCTCGCGCACCCGGCTTAATACTTCACGCCGAATCGCCTCAAAGGTGGCGCCGATGGCGGCATCGCCGCAACAAAAACGCGCCCGGGTCAGGGCCTGGTGTTCCCACACCCAGGCAGAGTTGTCGCGATCCTGCATCTGGTAATGGCGGAAACCCTCCACGGGACTTACCAGCATGCCCGCGTTGCCATTGGGGCGCAGTTGCGTATCCACTTCGTAGAGCACGCCCGCACCCGTGGGGGTGGTCATCCAGCTGGAAATCTTGCGCACCAGATGGGTGTAGTTGCCCTGCGCCCGCTCGTCTTCGTCTTCATACAGAAACACGAGGTCGAGGTCGGAGGCGTATCCCATTTCCTTGCTGCCCCATTTGCCGTAGGCAATGACGGCAAAGCGGGGTAGTTCCCGGTGGCGCAGCGGTACCTGCAGCCAGCATCGTTCCAGCACCAGGTCCATGATGGCATCGGCAAGTGCGCTCAAGCGGTCCGCCACCACCTCGACAGGCAATTCGCCGCGCAGGTCACGCACCAGTACGTGAAATGTTTCCGCATGGCGGGCGTGGCGCAGCAGGTTCATTTGCGCTTCCACTTCATCGCCAGCCTCCTGCAGCCGACGGCGCAGGGTGGCGCGAAAACGGTTCCAGTAACCGGCAAAATCGGCTTCCTGTTCGTCGTTTTCCGTGAGCAGTTCATCCAGCAGCTGGGGGCGCTGTGAAATATAGCCGGCAGCCCACTCGGAGGCCGCCAGGAGCGGCAGCAGGCGTTTCAGGACGATGGGGTAATCCACCAACAGCATGAGATAGGAGGCGCGCCGGCTGATGGCTTCCATGAAATGCAGAAAGCGGGTGACCAGGACGTTGGGGGGCAGGCCATTGCTGGTGTCGAGCATCAGGTTCAGGCCATGGCCCATGGCGAGGTCAAATTGCTCGCGCGTGCGTGCGCTCTGGGCGCGGTAGCCTGGCGCGCGTTTGAGCGCCGAGAGCTGTTGCAGCAGGGCGGCTTCCGGCACATCCGGCAGTGGATCGGAAATTTCCAGCCGGGCGTCGTGCCACAGGCGCATTCCGGCGCTGTCCGCAGCCTGCAGCGGGGCGGCAGGAAAGATCTGGTCGAAGACGCGCGCCACGTCCTGGGTGCGTTCCTCAAGCTCATGCTGGAACGCCGCCGTGTCGGAAAACCCCAGCGATCCGGCAACGCGCGCCAGGTCGCCGGCGTCCACGGGGATGCTGTGGGTCTGCGCATCGTCCAGGTATTGCAGGCGGTGCTCCAGGCGGCGCAGAAAAACATAGTGGCCCGCGAGGCGCGTCGCGGTGTCCTGATCCAGCAAGCCCCGCTGTCCCAGCACGCCCAGCACCTCCAGCGTGGGAATGACGCGCAGCGCCGCATCCTGGCCGCCGCGGATCAACTGGAACACCTGGGCCACGAATTCGATTTCGCGAATGCCGCCCCGCCCCAGTTTGATGTCGGCGCCGCGCCACTGCGCGTGGCGCAGGGCGTCGCGCCCTGTTTCTTCACGAATCTGCTGGTGCAGGGTGCGCAATGCGCCGATGGCCGAGTAGTCCAGATGGCGACGATACACGAAGGGACTGACGCGTTCGGTCAACGCCTTCGTGCCGCGGGCCACACCCGGGCGGTCCGGATCGGAAACCACGCGCGCCTTGATCCAGGCATAGCGTTCCCAATCGCGTCCCTGCACCACGAAATATTCTTCCAGCATGGCGATGCTCACGGCCAGCGGCCCGGCAGTGCCGTTGGGGCGCAGGCGCAAATCCACCCGGAACACGAACCCGTCTTCCGTGATTTCGGACAGCAGCGCGTTGAGGCGGCGCCCCATGCGCCAGAAAAACTCATGGTTGGACAGGCGTGCGGCGCTGCCGCCGCCCGCGGTCTCGCCGTCCTCTTCGTAGACAAAAATGAGGTCGATGTCCGAAGAGACGTTGAGCTCGCCGCCCCCCAGCTTGCCCATGGCCACCACCAGCAACTCCTGTGGTTCGTGCGATTCCTCGCCGATGGGGGTGCCGTGCAGGGCGCGGAGGTCCTGGTGCAGCCAGGAGACGCAGGCGGCAATGACCACTTCGGCAAGCAGCGTCATGCCATGGGTGACTTCGGGGAGCGGCGCGCGCCCATCCAGGTCGCGCGTCATGATGGACAGGAGCACCTCGCTGCGCAATCGGCGCAAGGCGGCCATCAGGGTTTGCTCAGGAGGGGCCGGGGGCAGGCTGCGGGTGATCTGATCCAGTCGCAGGATCAGGGAGGAACGCGTCCACGGCTGTTGTGTGGACGCGTTCAGGAGGTCAGGCGGGATTTTTCCTGCAGACAGGATCCGTTCGGCGTAACGAGAAAAATCCCGCGTCCCTGGCAATTACTTCTCTTCGATCTTGGCCTTGGCACGCAGCTGCTGCACCATTTGACCGAAAGCTTCCTGTTCCTTGGCCTGGCGGATGCGGTCCTTCACTTCATCGAAGGGAGGCGCTTCCAGCGGACGGATGTCGATCAGACGGATGACGTGGTAGCCGAAGGGCGACTTGACGGGGGTCTCGGTGGTTTCGCCTTTCTTGAGGTTGACCATGGCTTCGCTGAAGGACTTGTCATAGGACACGGGGGTTGCCCAGTCCAGTTTGCCGCCCTTGTCGCGAGAACCGGTGTCGATGCTCTTTTCCTTGGCGATCTTCTCAAAGTCCCCACCTTTCTTGAGGTCGGCGATGATGGCCTTGGCATCGTCTTCCTTGGCCACCAGGATGTGCTCCACCAGGTACTCGTTCTTGCCCAGTTCGGCTTTCATGCGGTCGTAGTCGGCACGCAGCACGTCATCCTTGATGGGGTTGGCCTTGGCATAGCGGGTCTGGTAGGCGCGCGTCAGGATCTGTTCGCGCGTCAGGTCGATCTGGGCCTGGATCTTGGGGTCCTTTTCGACGCCCTCCTTGACGGCCTGCTGGGTGATCAATTCCAGGGCGATCAGGTTTTCGCGCACGCCACGCTCCAGATCGGGTCCGGGGGTCTGTCCCTGGGCCACCTGGGCTTCGGTGACCAGCTCGAATCGTGCGGCGGGGATGGTGACGCCATTCACCACGACACGCTTGGCGCTTGAGGCTTTGGCGCTATCGCGGGCTTTTTCCTTGGTCTGATCGGCGTAGGAGAGGGTCAGGGCCAGCAGGCCGCCCACCAGGATCAGTGACATCAGAGCTTGTTTCAGTTTCATGGGGCATCCTCGGGTCAAAAAATAAACGGGTTTGCTACGGTAAAGGCGTACTGGCCTTGATGGACAACGCATGAATCTCGCTGTGCATCAGGGGGCCCAGGGCTTCGTGAATCATTCGATGGCGCGCCAGTGAGGGAACGCCACGGAACGCCTCCGCCACGATGGTCAACTGGTAATGGCCCCCGCCCCCCGCGGCGCCGGCATGGCCCGCGTGATGGCGGCTGTCATCACGGATGGTCAGGGTGGACGGATTCAAGGCAGCCAGTTGCTGGCGCATGCGATCCACAGTGGTTTCAGCGGTCATTGCTTTTTTCCATGTGGTGGGACAGCAGTATCCCCTGTCCGATGATGAAGACCACCATCAGGGCCAGCAGGCCGAAGACCTTGAACTGGACCCATACGGACTCGGCGTAATTGAAGGCCACGTACAGATTGAGCAGCCCCAGCAGGGTAAAGAACACGGCCCAGGCCAGGTTCAGTCGGCCCCAGGTGGTGTCCGGCAGTTGCAATTGCTTACCCAACAGCGCCCGAATCGGGTTACGGTTGAGCAGGGCGGGCCCCAGAAAAAGGATGGCTGCAAAGATCCAGTAGAGCGCCGTCGGCTTCCAGCGAATGAAAACGGTGGGTTCGATGCCCAGGATGTTATGCTGATGCGACCACAGGGTCAGACCTCCGAATACGGTGATGACGCCAAAACTGATCCAGGCAGCCGGCTCCACCCTGCGCCGCGTGGCCAGCAGCCAGGAGATTTGCAGCACGCTGGCCGCCACCGCCGTGCCCGTAGCCCAGTAGATGCCGCCCCACTGGTAGGCGACGAAGAACAGGATGACCGGAAAGAGGTCGAATAAAAATTTCATAGCCGACTATTGTCCTTGATTCTTTGGCGATTTGTCCATGGAAACCGGGTGACAAGGTGTTTCAGGGTGGCCCCTTATTTGGTATCATGGGCATAGGAAAAGTTCAATATATTCAATGCAAAACATCGACTTACATAATCATTCCCGGGTCTCGGACGGACTTTTGGCCCCGGCCGAACTGGTCAGGCTTGCGGCGACAAATGGCGTCACAACCCTGGCGCTGACCGATCACGACGACACCGAGGGCCTTGCGGAGGCCAGCGAGGCCGCTCGCGGCCTCGGTATGCGCTTCATCAACGGGGTCGAGGTTTCGGTGACCTGGCAGCAGCACACGGTGCATATCGTGGGCCTCAACATCGACCCCACCAACGCCACCCTGCTGGGCGGGCTTGCGGGAATCCGGAGCGGACGCATGGAGCGGGCCGAGAAAATAGCCCATGAATTGGCCAAGGCCGGGATTCCAGGGGCGCTTGAAGGGGCCCTGCGCTATGCCCATAACCCCAACATCGTCGCCCGCCCGCACTTTGCCCGTTACATTGTGGAGCAGGGGCTGGCGCGGGACGTTCGCGCCGTGTTCAAACGCTTTTTGATCAAGGGCAAAACGGGTTACGTCAAGCATCGCTGGGCTGAACTGGGTGATGCCGTGGCCTGGATTCGCGGTGCGGGCGGCATTCCGGTGTTGGCACATCCGGGCCGCTATGCTGTGGGACGCAACCTCATGGAAACGCTCATCGATGAATTCGAGGCAGCGGGAGGGCAGGCCATTGAAGTGGTGACCTGCAACCATACCCGCGACCAGATGGAGCTTTTTGCGGCAGAGACCACGCGCCGTGGCCTCATGGCGTCGCGCGGCTCGGACTACCATGGCCCCGGCGAGAGTTATCTCGAGCCGGGCAAGCTGCCGCCGTTGCCGCCGCAATGTGTCCCGGTCTGGCAGGCTTGGGGCGACCCTTTCCCTCACTAAAAGCAGCACAGGAGTTTTCGAATTTATGTACCCCGATCGTGTGCTGTCCGGCATGCGCCCCACTGGTGGCATGCACCTGGGGCATTTTCATGGTGTGCTCAAAAACTGGACCAGGATTCAGCATGAACACGAGTGCCTGTTCATGGTGGCGGATTGGCATGCCCTGACCACGCATTATGACGCGCCCCAGGCCATCGAGGCGCATGTGTGGGACATGGTGATCGACTGGCTGGCCGCTGGGGTGGACCCCAACCAGGCCACCCTGTTCATCCAGTCGCGCGTGCCCGAACATGCCGAACTGCATTTGTTGTTGTCCATGATGACGCCGTTGGGCTGGCTGGAACGCGTGCCCACGTACAAGGAACAGCAGGAAAAGATTTCCGACAAGGATCTGTCCACTTATGGCTTTCTGGGCTATCCGTTGCTGCAGGCGGCCGACATCCTGATCTATCGTGCCAACCGGGTGCCGGTGGGTGAAGACCAGGTGCCTCACATCGAATTCACGCGAGAGATTGCGCGGCGGTTTAACCACCTGTACGGGCGCGAACCGGATTTTGACGAGAAAGCGCTGCAGGCCGTCAAGAAAATGGGCAACAAGAAGGCCAAGCTCTATCTCGAGTTGCGTACCCGTTACAACGAGCTGGGTGACGATGACGCGCTGGACTCGGACCGGGCGCTGTTGGGCGAGACGCAGAACCTCTCGGTGGTGGATCGGGAGCGCGTTTTTGGCTACCTGGAAGGCACGGGCAAGATGATCCTGGTGGAGCCGCAAGCCCTGCTGACCGAAGCTTCGCTCCTGCTGGGACTGGATGGGCAGAAAATGTCCAAGTCCTACAACAACACCATCGCCCTGCGTGACGACGAAGCCACCGTCACCAGGAAAATCCGCACCATGCCCACCGACCCCGCGCGCGTCCGCCGCACCGATCCGGGTGAGCCCAACCGTTGCCCGGTCTATTCGTTCCACCAGATCTACAGCGATGAAAAAACCCGCGACTGGGTGCAACAAGGATGTCGTTCGGCCGGCATCGGCTGCCTGGAATGCAAGCAGCCCGTGGTGGAGGCCGTGCTGGCGGAATTGCAGCCCATGCGCGCCAAGGCCCAGGCCTATCTGGATGACCCCACGCTGGTGCGCAACGTGATCGCCGATGGATGTGAACGGGCGCGCAAGCTCGCCGCGGATACCCTGCGTGACGTGCGTGAAAGCATGGGGTTGGCGTATTCATGAACGACGTCGCTGACCTGCTCGAGGTCCCCCTGGCAGAGCCCATTGCCAAGGTGAGGGGGGAGCCCTTCGTCGGGTTGCCGCAAGACCTCTATATTCCACCCGAGGCGCTGGAAGTTTTCCTCGATAGCTTTGAGGGGCCGCTGGATCTGCTGCTTTACCTGATCCGCAAAAACTCGCTCGACATCCTGGACATTCCGATGGCGGAGCTCACGCGTCAGTACATGGAATACGTGGATGCCATGCGTCACGGACGCCTGGAACTGGCCGCCGAGTACCTGGTGATGGCCGCCGTGCTCATCGAAATCAAGTCACGCATGCTGCTGCCACGGCCCGTGGCGGCACCGGCCGATGAGGGGCTTGATCCCCGCGCCGAACTGATGCGGCGCTTGCTGGAGTATGAGCGCATCAAGCAGGCCGCGGCCACGCTCGAGGAGCTGCCTCGTGCCGGGCGCGAGTTTGCCGTGGTCCAGGTCTGGATGGACGAGAATCTCAACCAGCGCCTGCCGCAGGTCACCGCGCACGAATTGCAGCAGGCCTGGGCGCAGGTGCTCTCGCGCGCCCGCGTCAACCAGCATCACCGCATTTCACGGGAACAACTTTCGGTGCGCGACCACATGACGCGCATCCTGCGCCGGCTGCGGGAACAGAACTTCGTGGTGTTTCACGAGCTGTTCGAGGACGGCATCACGGTTCCGGTGGCGGTGGTCAACTTCATTGCGATCCTGGAACTCGTCAAGGAGTCCATGATCAGGGTTTCACAGTCGGAGGCCTATGCCCCGCTTTATCTCAGCCTCGCTGACAATACGATGGAGTTGCCTTCATGAGTCTGCCCGATTCGGAGATTCCCGCAGCCAAACAGTTGCTGGAAGCCGCCTTGCTGTCCAGCCCGGAACCTGTCACGGTCAACGAACTGCGTCGCCTGTTCGAGCCTGAACTCGGCGGTGATGCCGTGCGTCGCCTGCTGGAGGAACTGCAGCAGGAGTGGCAGGCGCGCGCCGTCGAGCTCGTCCAGGTGGCCAGTGGCTGGCGTTTCCAGACGCGCCCGGCGTACCAGGAAAAAATTGCCCGCATGAATCCCGAAAAGCCGCCGCGTTATTCGCGCGCGGTGATGGAAACGCTCGCCATCATCGCCTATCGCCAGCCGGTGACACGCGGGGACATTGAAGAAATCCGGGGTGTTGCCGTGGCCAGCACGGTCCTGCGCGCCCTGGAATCGCGTGGCTGGATCGAGGTCCTGGGCCATCGCGAAGTCCCTGGACGCCCGGCGTTGTACGGCACTACTGCCACCCTGCTTGACGATCTCAATTTGCGTTCGTTGCAGGAACTTCCCCCCCTGATGCTGCTGACCGATGACATTACCCACCCAGAAACTGCATAAAGTCCTCGCCCAGTCCGGCCTCGGTTCCCGGCGCGACATGGAAACCCTCATCGCCAGCGGCGAGGTGCGGGTCAACGGCCTCGTGGCCACCATCGGAACGCGCATCAGCGACGGGGATGTGGTCACCGTGGGGCGACGCAAGGTGCGCCTCAATTTTGCCGAAATGGCGCCGCGCGTATTGCTGTACCACAAGCCTGAAGGCGAGATCGTCAGCCGCGACGACCCGGAAAAACGCGCCTCGGTGTTCGACTCGCTGCCGCGCGTGCGCGGAGGCAAATGGGTGAGCGTGGGGCGGCTGGATTTCAATACCAGCGGGCTTCTGATCTTCACCACCAGCGGCGAGCTGGCCAACCGGTTGACGCATCCAAGCTTCGAGATGGAGCGGGAATACTCGGTGCGGGTGGTGGGAGAACTCAGTGAAGAGCAGAAGCGCCAGGCCTGCAAGGAGCTTCTCCTGGAGGACGGCCCCGCCCACTTCGAGTGGATTCGCGACAACGGCGGCGAAGGCACCAACCACTGGTACCAGGTTGCCTTGAAGGAAGGGCGAAACCGCGAGGTGCGGCGCATGTTCGAGGTGATGCATTTGATGGTGGGGCGCCTGATCCGGGTGCGCTTTGGCATCGTGCAACTGCCGCCGCGTTTGAAGCGCGGGCAGTTTATCGAAGTCCAGCCTGCCGAAGTGAACAAGTTGCTGGCGTGGGTGGGCATGGAGCCCATGCCCACGGCGCAGCGCAGTGGGCAGCGCCGTGGCGAGGGTCAGACCAGGTCTTCGCGCCGTACCACGAAAACGTAACTGTCTCCCGCTGGCAGGTCCAGCCAGACCATGGGCAGGCGGGGAAAGGCCTGCTCCAGCGCGGCGCGCTGGTGGCCTATTTCCACCACCAGCAACCCCCCCGACTTGAGAAATTTCGGCGCATCGGCCAGCAGGCGCCGCACGTGGTCAAGACCATCCACCCCGCTCTCCAGCGACATCCGGGGTTCCTTGAGATATTCCTCGGGCAGGGCCGCCATGGCCTTGGCATCCACATAAGGCGGATTGGAGACGATGAGGTCGTAGGCCCTTGGAAGCAACCCGTCAAACAGGTCGCCCCGGTGCAGGTGCACCTGATCCGCCAGTCCGTATTCCGCCACGTTTTTTTCCGCAACGGCGAGTGCGTCGGGGGACAGATCCACGGCATCCACTTCGGCGTGGGGGCATTTCAGGGCCAGCAGGATGGCCAGCGATCCGCCGCCCGTACAGATGTCCGCCACCCGATCCAGGCCCTCGAAATCGTCAACCCAGGGTTCCAGGCCCTCGTTGAGGGCGTCCGCGATGAACGAGCGCGGCACGATCACGCGTTCGTCCACATAAAAGCGGAACGGGCCCAGCCAGGCTTCGTGCGTCAGGTAGGCGGCGGGAATGCGCTCGTCGATGCGCCGCTGCACGAGGTGGAGGGCGCCTTGCCGTTCTGCAGGAAGGAGCGTTGCATCCAGCCACAGGTTGCGCTCCTCGTGGGGCAGTCCCAGCGCGTGCAGCACCAGGTAACTGGCCTCCTCCAGGGGGCCGGGATAGCCGTGGCCAAAATAGGCCTTGCTTGCGGAAAATTGCGTGACCGTAAAACGGATGAGGTCCCGCACCGTGCGCAAACCTTCGGCAGCCTGATTCCAATGGTTCATGGGCGTGATTCCGTGGACAGGAGACGTTGCAGGACGTTCTGGTAAATGGCTGAGAGCGGCGCCACGTCCGCCACCGCAATGCATTCGTTGCGCTGGTGGATGGTGGCGTTGCAGGGGCCGAGTTCCACCACCTCTGGGCAGAGGGTGGTGATGAAGCGGCCATCGGAGGTGCCCCCGGTGGTGGACACCTCCGGCACGAGGCCGGTCACGCTGCGCACCGCGTCGCTCACCGCACCCACCAGGGTGCCGCGCGGCGTGAGGAAGGGTCGCGCCCCCAGTTCCCACTGGATGTCAAAATCCAGGTGATGGCGCCTCAGCAGGGCCTCCGTGCGTTCGCGCAGGGAAGCCTCGGTACTGGCCGTGGAAAAGCGGAAGTTGAAAGCGGCCGTCAGTTCGCCGGGGATGACGTTGCCGGCCCCCGTGCCGCTTTGCAGGTTGGAGATCTGGAAGGTGGTGGCAGGAAAGTCGGCATTGGCTTCATCCCATGCCGTTGCGGCAAGCTCGGCCAGGACTGGGGCGGCCTCGTGAATCGGATTGCGCGCCAGGTGCGGATAGGCCACGTGGCCCTGGACGCCGCGTACCGTGAGGCGTCCCGAGAGTGAGCCGCGCCGGCCGTTCTTGACGGTATCGCCCAGCTGCCTGACCGAGGTGGGCTCGCCCACGATGCAGTAGTCCAGGGTCTGTCCCTGCGCCCTTAACCATTCCACCACGCGTGCCGTGCCATCCATGGCGGGGCCTTCCTCGTCGGAAGTGAGCAGGAGGGCGATGGAGCCTTCCGCATCGGGATGGTCGCGCAAAAACCCTTCGATGGCCGTGACGAAGGCGGCGAGCGAGGTTTTCATGTCGGCGGCTCCGCGTCCGTACAGAAATCCGTCGCGAATCTCCGGGTGGAAGGGCGGAGAATTCCAGCCGCCCTCCGGACCTGGCGGCACCACGTCCGTGTGGCCTGCAAAAACCACCAGCGGTGCCTCATGGCCGCGGCGCAGCCACAGATTGCGCACTTCTCCAAACACAAGTTCCTGCGCCACAAACCCCAGGGGGACGAGGCGCCGGGCAATCAGGGTCTGGCAACCCCCATCCTGCGGCGTGACGGAAGGGATGCGGATCAGTTGCTGGGCGAGTTCGAGGGTCGGGTTTGTCATGCCAAAGGTTCCAAGGGTGAGGGCATTATGCCGCATTCGCCGGTGGCCGCACCTTCCGGGCTGAAACTGCGCTCGGCAAACCAGGACAGGCCATCACGACGGCGCAACAGCACCGAAGTGCTGCGGGTGCCGTAATCCCGGTCGCGAATGAAGGCGGCCGAAATCAGGCGCTCCCGCGCCAGGGGAATGCCCGTGTCAGGCAGCAGCGCATCCGGGTAGGGTGTCGCGTCATGCATCAGGTCCATCATGCGTTCGGCAAGGCGGGCCATGTTCTCCGGGGCGGACGCTGCACAGGGGAGTGCGGTCGGGGTTTCGTCCAGCAGGGCGGCGAGACCCTCCTTTGCGGCGCTGACTTTGGGCCAGGGCGTGTCCAGCAGATGGTTGCTCAGACCATACACGCCAGGGTGCAGGGGAATGATGGCCCCGGTGCGGCTTTCCAGGCAGCACAGCTCGGTCTCGTCGCCCGCCAGCAGGTTGAAGTCGTTGTAGTCCGACAGGCGCGTCTTGAGCGTCTCCAGCCAGGCCTTGGGCGGCATGCGGCCCAGCAGGAACTCCTGCGGGAGTTCGCCGCGCGAGCGGCGGCGTTGCTCGAACTGGGACGGGTCGCGGTAGTTGGTGATGGCGGCAAAGCGGCCCTGGCGTGTCACGCCAAGCCAGGTGCCGCCGGCTTTGAGGTCACGGCCGGCCAGGACTTCGGGGTGATCGGGCCAGAAGGCGGCAGGCAGGGTGGGTCGCGCATGATACTCGTCGCGATTGCCTGCCAGCGCCAGCGCGTAGGCTGGATGGACCTGCCACGCCAGGGTGATCAGGCACATGGCCCTCAGTCACCGCGCAGGAGGTCGTTGATGCTGGTTTTGGCGCGGGTCCTGGCGTCCACCTTCTTGACGATGACGGCGCAGTACAGGCTGTACTGTCCGTTGGCGGCAGGAAGATTGCCCGAAACCACCACCGAGCCCGGAGGAATGCGGCCGTAGCTGATGGTGCCGGTTTCCCGGTCGTAGATCCTGGTGCTCTGCCCGATGTAGACGCCCATGGAGATGACCGAACCTTCACCCACGATCACGCCCTCCACCACTTCCGAGCGCGCGCCGATGAAACAGTGGTCCTCGATGATGGTGGGGTTGGCCTGCACGGGTTCCAGCACGCCGCCGATGCCAACGCCCCCCGAGAGATGGACGTGCTTGCCGATCTGGGCGCAGGAGCCCACCGTGGCCCAGGTGTCCACCATGGTGGATTCGTCCACGTAGGCGCCAATGTTGACGTAGGAGGGCATCAGCACCACGTTGCGCGCAATGTAGCTGCCGCGGCGTGCTGTGGCCGGGGGCACGACCCTGAAGCCGCCCGCTTCGAAATCGCCGTCCTGGTAGCGTGCAAACTTGCTGTCCACCTTGTCCCAGTATTGCGTGAAGCCGCCGTCCACGCGGGCATTGTCCCTGAGGCGAAAAGACAGCAGCACCGCCTTCTTGATCCATTGGTGGGTGACCCATTCGCCATTTATTTTTTCTGCCACGCGCAACCGGCCCGCGTCGAGGCCATCCACCACCTCGTCGATGGCCGAACGCAACCCGGCAGGAGCGGCCTCCGCGGAAAGGGAGGCGCGGTTCTCGAAAGCGTTTTCAATCAGGGTTTGTGGCGTGGACATGAGCGTGTTCCTGTAGGGTGTGGGTGAACGCGACCAGACGATGGGCCGCTTCAAGGGTTTCTTCCATGGTGCCGACGAGCGCGATGCGGATCCGGTTCCGTCCCGGATTGAATCCATGCGCTTCGCGCGCCAGCAGGCTGCCGGGCAGCACGGCCAGGTGCGCTTCGCGCATCAGTCCCCGGGCAAATTCGGTGTCGGAAATGGGGGTCTGTCCCCAATAGTAAAACCCGGCTTCCGGGCGCTCCAGCGGCAGATGCGGGTGGACGATTTCGTGGAACGCCTCCAGCTTTTCACGGTACAGGCGGCGGTTGTCGCGCACGTGCGCCTCGTCCTGCCAGGCCGCTTCGCTGGCCGCCTGGATGGCCGGGTTCATGGCGCTGCCGTGATAGGTGCGGTAGAGGGCAAAGCGTTTGAGCAATGCGCTGTCGCCCGCAGCATAGGCCGAGCGCATGACGGGCACGTTGGAGCGCTTGGACAGGCTGCCCATCGCCACGAGGCGGGGGTATCCCGTGCGACCCAGCAGCGCCGCAGCCTGCAATGAACCCAGCGGTGGACGGGATTCGTCCGGATAGATTTCGGAATAGCATTCGTCGCTGATGATGGCAAAGCCGTAGCGATCCGAGAGTTCGAACAGGTCGCGCCATTCCTGCAGGGTCATGACGCGCCCCGTGGGGTTTCCGGGTGAGCAGGTGAAGACCACCTGGGTGTCCTGCCATACGGCTTCGGGCACGCTGTCGTAATCCACGCCAAAGCCGCGTGCCGGATCGGCGTTGACGAACCAGGGCTGGCCGCCGGCAAGGAGGGTGGCCCCCTCGTAGATCTGATAGAACGGGTTGGGACAGACGGCGCGGGCCTCCCGCCGGTCAGGGTCCATCAACACCTGGGTGAGCGAGAACAGGGCTTCGCGGCTACCCAGGGTGGGCAGGACTTCCGTGGCGGGATCAAGCGCGTCAAGGCCAAAGCGCCGGCACAGCCAGTCCGCCAGCGTGGCGCGCAGGCTGTCGCTGCCCAGGGTGGCGGGGTAATGGGACAGCCCGGACAGGTGGCGGGTCAGCGCCTGCTCTATGAACGTCGGGGTGGCATGACGCGGCTCTCCCACCGACAGCGCGATGGGGGCCAGCGCCGGATTGGGGACGACCCCCCGCATCAGTTCGCGCAAACGCTCGAAAGGATAGGGCTGGAGACGCTCGAGGCGGGGATTCATGGCGTCTGGGGGCGTAACGGCGATTCCGCGGCAAAGGCGAGCGGCGGCAGGGGAATGGCGGGGCTCCATCCCGGTGCGCGATGTTCGGCCAGCACATGGGTGTAGATGCCGCCGCGCACGTTCCAGCGCGCCAGGAGGCGCATGAACCGGGGGGCGGTGGCGGCCACCAGATCGTCGAGGATCTGGTTGGTCACGGCTTCGTGAAATGCGCCGTCGTTGCGGAAGGACCACAGATACAGCTTGAGGCTCTTCAACTCCACGTTGAGGGTTTCCGGGATATAGTCCAGGGTCAGCCAGGCAAAATCCGGCTGGCCTGTCTTGGGGCAAAGGCAGGTAAACTCCGGCAGTTCCATGTGGATCAGGTAGTCGCGGCCGGGGTTGGGGTTGGGAAAAGTCTCCAGTGTTCGGCTGGGTTGCGATGCCATTGGGGAGTCGTCCTATATCGGGTAAAATCCTCTCATTCTAAACTTTTTTTGTCCATTGGCGCTCAATTGCACCTCAAACACATCAAGCTCGCTGGCTTCAAGTCCTTCGCCGAACCTACCCAGATTCCCGTCCCCGGAAAACTAGTCGGGGTCGTCGGTCCCAATGGTTGTGGCAAATCCAATGTGATTGATGCCGTGCGCTGGGTGCTGGGCGAATCCCAGGCCCGCCACCTGCGCGGCGAAACCCTGCAGGACGTCATTTTTGGAGGCACCACCGACCGCAAGCCGCAAGGCCGGGCCAGCGTCGAACTGGTGTTCGACAACGCGGACGGCCGCGCGCCCGGACAGTGGTCCCAGTACGCCGAAATTGCGGTGCGCCGGGTGCTGGCGCGCGACGGAGTCTCCAACTACTACATCAATAACGTCCATGTGCGGCGCCGCGACGTGCAGGACATGTTCATGGGCACCGGACTTGGCCCACGCGCCTACGCCATCATCGAACAGGGCATGATTTCCCGCATCGTCGAATCCAAGCCGGAGGAGATTCGCGTGTTTCTGGAAGAGGCGGCGGGCATCTCGCGCTACAGGGACCGGCGTCGCGAAACCGAGTTGCGCCTCGAGGATACCCGTGGGCACCTCTTGCGCACCGAGGACATTCTGCGCGAGCTGTCGCAACAAATCGAAAAGCTGGAAGGGCAGGCCGAAGTGGCCGGACAGTGGCGCACGCTGCAGGATGAGTTGGCACGCGCGCAGAACCTGCTGCTGCTGACCCGCAAGCGCGATGCCGAAGCCAGTCGCAACCGGGCCCTGCGCGACATCGAAAAAACCCGGATCGAACTGGACGCAGCCATTGCCGGGCTGCGCGACGTGGAACGCCAGGTGGAGGAGCAGCGCAGTGGCCATTACACCGCCAGTGATGTCCTCAACGCGGCGCAAGGCGCGCTGTATCAGGCCAATGCCGAAGTCACGCAGGCCGAGAACCAGCTCCAGGCCCTGCGTCTCGAGCGTCGTCGCCTGGAAGGCGAAATGGCTCGCCTGCAACAGGACATCGGTGAGGACCGGCAGCGATTGACCTCCGATCAGGAATCGCTGACGCATTTGCGGGGCGAACTCGATCGGGCCCTGGAGCTGGTACAGGTGGGGGCCGCACGGGTGCGCCAGGAGCAGGAAGCCCTGCCGGCTGCCGAGGCGCTGAGCCAGACCCGACGCCAGGCCCTGGAGCAGGCACGCCGCAACGAAACGCAGATTCAAAGCCGCATCAGCGGCGCCCGCTCCGAGCGCACAGCCTCCGAGCGGCTGCTGGAGCAGTTGCGCGAGCGCCGCGCCCGACTGACTGCAGAAGAGGCGCAATGGGTGGTGCCGGATGGTGGGCGCCTCGAGCAGATTGCGCGGCAGCTGCGCGAACGGGAAGTGCGTGGCACCATCCTTCACGCCACGAGGGAGGCCATGGCGGTGCGCGTGACGCGCTGTGAAACCGCGTTCACCGAGGCGCGCAATCAGGCCGAAGCGCTGCGCCGTGAACGTGCGCGCATCGAGGCGGAACTCAAGGCGCTGGAATCCATGCAGTCGCGCCTTGGGGTGCAGGAGCGCTCGCAGGGCCTGGTCCGGAAGCATGGGCTGACGGACCTTCCGGTGTTCTGGCATGGCATTCAGGTGGCCACCGGCTGGGAACTGGCGGTTGAAGCCACGCTTGGCGCGCGACTGAACGCTTATCGCAGCGAGGATTACAGCGCCGTGGGACGCTGGTCCCCCGATGAAATTCCTGCAGGGGTCGGGCTTTTCCTGCCGGGGTCCGCAGCCATGGCTGCGGCGTCACCTGACCTGTCGGCACTCGCCTCGCGTCCGCGCCCGCTGCGCGAACTCGTCACCGTGCGGGTGGCGGCCTGCGAAGCGGCGCTGGAGGCCTGGCTGCAGGGCGTTTATGTGGTGGAGGATTTCGGCGCGGCGCTGGAAGACGCACGCCGCCTGCCCCCCGGGGTGGTGCTGGTGTCGCGCGAGGGACACCTCATCGAACGGCATTCCGTCCTGTTTTTTGCCCCCCAGGGCGAATTCCACGGGGCCCTGTCGCGTGCCCGGGAGATTGAAGGACATCAGCAGACGCTGGACGAACTCAACCATCAGGGGGCCCTGCTGGAAGCGCGGCGCGAAGCCGCCGAAAAATTCCTGGCCGCCAGTCGCACCGAGCAGGCCACGGCGGAAAATGAAGCGCGTGCCGCAGAAGGCGCGCGCCACGCGCTGGAGGTGGAACGCACGCGGCTGCAGGGCCAGTTGGAACGACACCAGCAGCGCGCCCGCCAGGTGGCCGAGGAAAAGATCGAGCTGGAGCGCCAGCATGCAGCCGAGCAGGAACGGCTGCAAAACCACCAGCAGTTGCTGGTGGAGGCCGAACGGGAATTCCGCGCGGCAACGGAGGCGCTGACCGCCCTGGACCAGGCCTGGCGCGAAGCGGATCGGGCGCGCGACGCCCGGCGCAATGCCTTGCAGTCTGCCGAACGCGCGGCCCAGGAAGCAGGCTTCCTGGAAAAATCGGCGCAGGAACGCATGGCCCACCTGGAAAATTCCCGGCGCGCCGCCGAGGCACGCCTTGCCCAACGCGAACCCCGCCTGCAAACCCTGCAGCAGGATCTGGATCAGGCGCTGGAAGCGCCCCTGAACGAACATCTGCAGAATGTGCTGGAGCGGCGCGCAGCCTGCGAGACGCAGTTGAGTGCGGCGCGTGCCGCGCTCGACGGCTTGGCCGCAACCCTGCGCGAACTGGAGGAGCAGCGCTTCGCCGCGCAGCAGCGCCAGGAGCCCCTGCGCGCACGCCTCAATGAGCTGGGCCTCAAGGAGCAGGAAGCGCGGCTTAACCTGGAGCGCGCCGAGGAATCCCTGCAAGCCAACCATGCCAACGAAGCCGAACTTGCCGAGATGCTGGAAAAGGGGGTGCGTACCACCACCCTGCAGGCCGAGATCGGCAGCCTGACGCAACGCATCGAGGCCCTGGGTGCGGTCAACCTCGCGGCGCTTGCCGAGCTTGAAACCTCGCGTGAACGCAAGCGCTGGCTGGATGCCCAGGTGGCTGACCTGATGGCGGCAGTGGAAACGCTCGAGAGTGCCATGCGCAAGATCGATCGCGAAACCCGCGAGCAGTTGAAAGAGACGTTCGATCGCGTCAATGCAAGCTTCAGTACCCTGTTCCCCGGCCTGTTCGGCGGCGGGCATGCACGCATCGAACTGACCGGCGAGGAAATTCTGGACGCCGGCGTGCAGATCATTGCGCAACCACCGGGCAAAAAAACCACCTCGATCCATCTGCTTTCCGGTGGCGAGAAGGCATTGACCGCGCTGTCGCTGGTGTTTTCCCTGTTCCAGCTCAATCCTGCGCCATTTTGCCTGCTGGACGAAGTGGACGCGCCGCTGGATGATGCCAACACGGAACGGTTTGTTCGGCTGGTGCAGAAAATGTCCGAGCAGACCCAGTTTCTTTTCATTACGCACAACAAGATCGCCATGGAAATGGCCCACCAGCTGGTGGGGATCACCATGGCCGAATCTGGCGTGTCCCGCATGGTCGCGGTGGACATCGAAGAAGCCATGCGCCTGACCGAAACCGTCACCGCCTGATGCGGCAAAGGCGGAAGGATGCCAAAGAGAGGGGTCGATGAGTGACTTGCAAATGGGTTTGGCTGCACTGGGTGCTGCGCTGATTGCGGGAATTTTCGTGTTCAGCCGGATCCAGGAATACCGTTACCGACGCATGGCCGAACAAGTCCTGCCCGAAAGCGGCACGGACGTGCTGCTGGAGGGTGAGGCGGTCGCGCCGCGGCCCGTGCAGCGCAGCGCATTGCCCGGGCTTCCCGAAGGCGCCGCCGCCGATCCCGCAGTGGAATATTCGGTGACCCTGCGCGGCGCGCACCCCGTCAGCGCTACCGACCTCTGGCAGGGTCTGATCGCCAGCACGATCACCACGCGCAATGTGCGCTGGGCCGGTTTGGATGCGGCAAGCGGCCGCTGGTTTGCCATCCAGGGGCCTTCCGAGCACCGCTTTGATGCGTTTGCCGCCATGTTGCAGCTCTCCAGCCGCAGCGGCCCGGTCAATGAAACCCGGCTGACCCTGTTCTCTGACGAGATGCGCGCACTGGCACAGCATCTGGGCATGAATCACGAGCCGGGCGACATGACAACGGCCCTGGCGGCGGCGGATGCCCTGGACCGGTTCTGTGCGCGAGTGGACGTGTTGATCGGCGTGAACGTGATGTTTCCCGAGGGCGGCGAACCCGGCATGCAGCGGGTGCGCAGCGTTGCTGAAGCCGAGGGGTTGCAGCTGGGTGACGACGGCGTGTTCCATGCCCGCGACGGACAGCAGCGCGATCGGTTTACGCTGGCGCATCGGGATTCGGTGCCCTTTCTGGACATTGCGGTGGACGCCTCGCTGGTGTCGGGCGTGACTTTTCTTCTGGACGTGCCGCGCGTGGGCGATGCCCTTGCAGCACTGCGCGACATGTATGCCATGGCCGGGCGCATGGCAGGCACGCTCTACGGGCAAGTGGTGGACGACAACAATGCGGCGCTGGGTGCGCGACAGATGGCTGCCATTGAAAAGCAGTTGACGGGAATTCTGCAGCAAATGGAAGCGCAGGGCATCCCCGCGGGCAGCGCATTGGCGCTGCGCCTGTTTACCCACTGACCATGTCTGGCCTGGCAGTGCGCGCCCGGGCATTGCGCGAAGCGCTGGCCCGCTACAACTACCAGTATTATGTGCTGGACGCGCCCACCATCCCGGACGCGCAGTACGACGCCCTGTTTCGCGAACTGCAGCAGCTGGAGGCGGCGCATCCCGAGCTGATGACGCCGGACTCGCCGACCCTGCGCGTGGGGTCGGCGCCGCGTGATGGTTTTCGGGAAGTGATCCACCGGGTGCCGATGCTGAGCCTCAACAACGGTTTCTCCGAGGCCGACATTCGGAACTTCGATCGGCGCGTGCGTGAGGGGCTGGGCCTGGACGTGGTGGATTATGCCTGCGAACCGAAGTTTGACGGGCTGGCGGTCAGCCTGGTCTATCGCGATGGCGTCCTGGTGGAAGGCAGCACGCGCGGCGACGGTGAAACCGGCGAGGAAGTCACGGCCAACCTGCGCACCATTCGGGCCATTCCCTTGCGGTTGCCGCTCGACGCTCCGCCGCCGATCCTGGAAGTGCGCGGCGAAGTGCTGATGCTGAAGCAGGATTTCGCTGCCCTCAATGCCGCCCAGGCGGTTCGTGGCGAGAAGGCCTTCGTCAATCCCCGCAATGCCGCGGCAGGCGCACTGCGCCAGCTGGATCCCGCCCTCACCGCGCAGCGCCCCCTGTCGTTTTTTGCCTACGGTGTGGGCGAAGTCGAGGGCTTTGCCCTGCCCCCCACCCAAGCCCTGTTGATGGACCATCTGGCCCGGCTTCATTTTCCGGTGGCTCCCGGGCGCGCGGTGGTGCAGGGCGTGGCGGGGCTTCTGCAGTATTTTGAGCGCATTGGCCGGCAGCGACCGGCGCTGCGATACGACATCGATGGCGTGGTGTACAAGGTGGACGCCTTCCGCCTCCAGGAGGAGCTGGGCTTCGTTTCGCGTGCACCGCGATTTGCCATCGCGCATAAATTTCCTGCCGAAGAGGCCCTGACCGAGATTGTGGATATCGACGTCCAGGTGGGGCGAACCGGCGCACTGACGCCCGTGGCCCGCCTCAAGCCGGTATTCGTGGGCGGGGTGACGGTTACCAACGCCACCCTGCACAACGAGGACGAGATCCGGCGCAAGGACATCCGCATTGGGGACCAGGTGTGGGTGAGACGCGCGGGCGACGTCATCCCGGAAGTGGTGGCCGTGGTCCTGGCGCAACGCCGCCCCGGGGCGCGTCAGTTTGCCATGCCCGAGCTTTGCCCCGTATGCGGCAGTGCCGTCACGCGCACTGCCGACGAAGCCACCAGCCGCTGCAGTGGCGGGCTGTTCTGCCCGGCGCAGCGCAAGCAGGCCCTGCTGCACTTCGCCCAGCGGCGTGCCATGAATATTGACGGGCTGGGTGAAAAGCTGGTGGACCAACTGGTGGAAGGCGGCGCCGTCCAAGCCGCGCCCGACCTGTACACCCTCGACCTCCACAGGCTGGCCTCATTGCCGCGCATGGGCATCAAATCCGCGCAGAACCTGCTCGCTGCCATCGCACAGAGCCGGCAAACCACCCTGGCCCGTTTCATCTTTGCGCTGGGCATCCGCAACGTGGGCGAAGCCACGGCGCGCGACCTGGCGCGCCATTTCGGCGATTTGCCGCCGCTTCTCGCCGCCACGCAGGAAGCCTTGCAGGCGGTGTCCGATGTGGGGCCGGTGGTGGCCCAGTCCATTCACGATTTCCTGGCCGAGCCCCATAACCGCGAAGTCATCGCACGGCTGCTGGAACAGGGCATCCACTGGCCCCGGGTACAGGAATCCGCGGTGCTGGCGCGCCCGCTGGCGGGCCTCACCCTGGTGCTGACCGGAACCTTGCCGCATTTGAGCCGGTCGGAGGCGCAGGTTAGAATCGAGAATGCCGGCGGCAAGGTGGCTGGCAGTGTTTCGAAGCGGACGCACTATGTGGTGGCCGGAGAGGATGCCGGCAGCAAACTGGAACAGGCGCGCGCCATGGGCATTCAGGTTCTGGACGAAGCGCAATTGTTGACACTGTTGAATCAGGAAACCTCATCGCAATGAAACCAATCAAAAAAGCCGTATTTCCCGTGGCGGGGCTGGGTAGCCGCTTTTTGCCCGCGACCAAGGCGAGCCCCAAGGAAATGTTGCCCATCGTGGACAAGCCGCTCATTCAGTATGCGGCTGAGGAAGCCATCGCGGCTGGAATCACCGAACTGATTTTTGTCACCGGGCGCGGCAAGCGCGCCATTGAAGATCATTTCGACAAGGCCTATGAACTGGAAGTCGAGCTCGAGCAACGGGGCAAGCTCGAGTTGCTGGAACAGGTGCGCAACATGTTGCCTCCTGGAATCAGCTGCGCCTACGTGCGCCAGGCCGAGGCCCTGGGGCTTGGGCACGCCATTCTCTGTGCAGCGCCCCTGGTGGGGGATGAACCGTTTGCCGTGGTGCTGGCGGACGACCTGGTGGACGCCCGGGTGCCGGTGCTGCAACAAATGGTGCAATTGCATGCGGCCACTGGGGCATCTGTGCTGGGCGTGCAGCAGGTACCCCGGGAGCAGACGCGCCAGTACGGCATCGTCAATACGGAATACGGCCCTGGCAACATCCATAAAATCGTCGGCATCGTCGAAAAGCCCGAGCCCGAAGTGGCGCCCTCCAACCTGGGCGTGGTGGGGCGTTACCTGCTGACCCCGGCGATCTTTGATTTGCTGCGCCTCGTGGCGCCGGGTGCCGGCGGCGAGATTCAGCTGACGGACGGCATCGCCGGCCTGCTCAAGCAGGAGATGGTGCTGGCCTTGCCCTTCGAAGGGGTCCGCTACGATTGCGGCAGCAAGTTGGGATACCTCATGGCCACGGTGGCTTACGGCATCCGGCATGCCGAGGCCGGTCCGGAATTCAGGGCGTGGCTGGCACAGAAAGGGTTGCTCTAGCATGGCCGTCAGGGAAGTGCTGCGCATGGGGCATCCGCTGCTGTTGCAGGAGGCCCAACCCGTCACCCGTTTCGATACCCCGGAGCTGTTCGAACTGCTTCAGGACATGCGCGACACCATGGCGCATCTGGATGGTGCGGGGCTTGCCGCGCCGCAGATCGGCGCAAGCCTGCAAGTGGTGATTTTTGGGGTGGCGCATAACCCGCGCTATCCCGATGCAGAGGAGGTGCCGCAGACGGTGCTGATCAACCCCGTGCTCACGCCCCTGGACGACGAAGTGGAAGAGGGGTGGGAGGGTTGTCTGTCGGTGCCCGGTTTTCGGGGCGTGGTGCCGCGCTACACCCACCTGCGCTACCGGGGGTATGACGAGAAGGGGCAACCGATTGATCGCACCGTGACGGGGTTTCATGCCCGTGTGGTCCAGCACGAATGCGACCATCTGATGGGCATTCTCTATCCCATGCGGATCGAGGACTTCAGCCGGTTCGGTTTTACCGATGTGCTGTTTCCCGGGCTGGAAGGCGCGGGACGGGACGACTGACGCCCTATTGTTCTTCCAGGGTGGCCAGAAGGTCCTGGCGCAATTTTTCCTTGCCGGACGCGGATTCCACCGTCGCTCCAGAAATCAGGAAGGTGTCCTCGGCGCGTTCGCCCAGCGTATTGATGCGGGCTCCGTGCAGATTGATGCCATGCTGGACCAGCACGCGCGAAATTCGGTAGAGAAGCCCCGGGCGATCGCCGGCCACGATGGTCAGGGGGCGGATGGCGTCGCGTTCCGGCGCGTCGAGGTGCACCATGACGGGAATTGGAAAATGCCGCAGGTGACGCGAGAGCCGGCCCTTCTGGGGCGCCTCGAGGGGGGCCTGGGTCTTGAGGCGTTCCTGCAGTTCGGTTTCAATCCGCTTCAGGGTGTCCCGGTAATGCTCCGACTCGGCGCTGCGGTGCATGACCTGGAAGGTATCGAGCGCATGTCCGTCCAGGGTGGTATGGATGCGAGCCTCCATGATGGTGTAGCCGATGCGGTCAAAATAACCGCAGATGCGCGCAAACAGGGCTTCCTGGTCGGGCGAGTAGATCAGGATCTGCAGGCCTTCACCGACCAGGGACAGGCGCGCGCGCACCACGGGCTCGGTCGAGCCGACCCGGCTGTGCAGGCTGCGTGCATGCCAGGCAATGTCCTGCGAATCATGGCGCTGGAAATAGGTGGGGTCGAGGGTCTTCCACAGGTTGATTCCCGCGGCGTTGGTAAATCCATACTGGCGCAGGATGCGCAGCGCATCCTGGCGCTTTTCTGAAATGACGGTGTCGAGGTCGGCACCGGAGCCTGCCAGATGGCGTTGGGTGGCGCGGTACAGGTCCTCCAGCAGCTTGCCTTTCCAGGCGTTCCATACCTTCGGGCTGGTGCCGCGCACGTCGGCCACGGTGAGCAGGTAAAGCGCCGTCAGGTGGCGCTGGTCGCCCACCCGTTCGGCAAAACGACGAATGACTTCGGGGTCGGACAGGTCCTGCTTTTGCGCCACGGCCGACATTTGCAGATGCTGTTCCACCAGCCAGGCTACAAAGGCGCTGTCGGCGCGCGACAGGCCATGCCGCCGGCAAAAGTAGCGCGCATCCGAGCAGCCCAGCTCGGAGTGGTCGCCCCCCCGCCCCTTGGCGATGTCGTGAAAGAGCGCGCCGAGGTAGAGCAGGTCCACCCGGTCGAACTGTCGCATCAGCATGGAGCAGAACGGAAATTCGTGGTCATACTGGGGGATGGCAAAACGCCGGATGTTGCGCAGCACCCGCAGGATATGTTCGTCCACGGTATAGACGTGAAACAGGTCATGCTGCATTTGCCCCACGATGCGGCCGAATACCGGTATGTAGCGCCCCAGGATGTCGTAGTAATTCATGCGGCGCAGGACGTCTGCCGTGCGCAGGGGCTGGCGCAGGATCTCCATGAATCGCTGCTGGTTGTCCGGATTGGCGCGAAAGGCGGCGTTGATGCGGTTTTTTCCGCGCCATACGGCGCGCAATGCCGCCGGAGTGAAGCCGCGCAGGTGCGGGTGACGCTGCAGCATCAAAAAACCTTCCAGGATCTGGTCGGGCTCGTGATCGAACAGGTCTTCGGGCACGGTGCCCATCAGTTCGCCATGCCGCACGAATGGTCCTGCCAGGGGTTCGACGTCCCCGGGGGCTTCGGGATGAACGAGGGTATTGAGCTGTTCCATCAGGATGGTGTTGAGCAGCAGGACGGATTTGGCCGTCTTGTAGTAGGCCTGCATCATGACTTCGCTGGCGCGCCGGTGGCCGTGGTCCTCGTATCCCAGTTGTTTTGCGAGCGGGATTTGATGATCGAACAACAGCCGGTCTTCGCGGCGTCCGGCAAGATAATGCAGTCGGATGCGCAAGTCCTGCAAAAAGCGTTGCTGCTTGCGTGCCTGTTGCACTTCGCGCAGCGTGATCAGCCCCTCGTGGGCCAGGGTGGCCCAGTTGGCATCAAGCCCCGTGCCCCAGGCCAGCCACATCACCGAATGCAGGTCGCGCAGCCCCCCCGGGCTTTCCTTGATGTTGGGCTCCAGGTTGAAGGCGGTGTCGTTGTGCTTGAGGTGGCGGGCGCGTTGCTCGGCGATCTTTCCGGTGACGAAAGCGGGCAGGTCCAGCGATTGGCGCAGGGCCAGGCGCAGGCGCGCAATGGCGCCGGGGTTGCCGGCCAGATAGCGCACGTCGGACAGGGTAGTGGTGATGGTCAGGTCCTGCATGGCCACCAGCAGACACTCCTCTTGGGTGCGCACGCTATGGCCCACCTCGAGGCCGATGTCCCACAACAGGCCCACCAGGCGTTCGACCTTTTCAGTGGTGACGGCATCGGGCGTTTCGGGAAGCAGCAGCAGCAGGTCGATGTCGGAATAGGGGTAGAGCTCACCCCGTCCATAGCCACCCACGGCGGCGAGTGCAGCCTGCGAATTGAAGCCGGCCTGTTCCCAAAGGCCGGCCAGTACGCCATCCACCGTGCTGCTCCAGCCCGACAGAAGCCGCGCGGGATGGGGGTTTTGCAGATAGGCTTGCTTTAGCGCCTCGCGCCGGTTGCCCAGCTGTTGCCTCAGGGCTTTGGGGTCTGCAGCGCTCACGGTGGCGGCGGTGCTCCTTCGGACAGGGTCAGCACCTCAAAGCCGGTGTCCGTGACCAGCACCGTATGCTCCCACTGGGCGGACAGGCTATGGTCCGCGGTGACGATGGTCCAGCCATCGGCCATTTGGCGAATGTCGCGCTTGCCGGCGTTGATCATGGGTTCGATGGTGAAGATCATGCCCGGGCGCATTTTGACGCCCGTGCCCTTGCGGCCGTAGTGCAGCACCTGGGGATCTTCATGAAAATTGCGGCCGATGCCATGGCCGCAAAATTCCCGCACCACGCTATAACCGGCGTTTTCTGCAAAAGTCTGGATGGCGTGCCCGACATCCCCCAGATGATGGTCGGGATGCACGGTGCGAATGCCCAGCCACATGGCCTCGTAGGTGATGGCGCAAAGCCGTTGCGCCTGCTTGCTGGGTTCGCCCACGCAATACATGCGGCTGGTGTCCCCGTGAAAGCCGTCCTTGATGACGGTGATGTCGATGTTGACGATGTCGCCGTTCTTCAACACCTTCGAGCCGGGAATGCCGTGGCAGACCTGGTGGTTGACCGAGGTGCAGATCGAACTGGGGTAAGGCGTGTGGCCTGGCGGGCAGTAGTTCAGCGGCGCCGGGATGGTGTGCTGCACGTTGACGATGTAGTCATGGCACAGGCTGTTCAGTTCGCCGGTGGTGACGCCCACCTTGACGTAGGGGGCGATGAAGTCCAGGACTTCGGAGGCGAGGCGGCAGGCCACGCGCATGTGCTGGATTTCTTCCGGGGTTTTGATGGAGATGGGCATGGGATGGCTATGGGTTTGAGGCAATGGTGATTGAACTTTGGGGGAATTATAGCACCCTGCCCAGGCGCTCTTGTATGAGGCGGGCCAAAAATGCTAGAATATCCGGCTTTATCGGGCCGGCATCCCAGGCCCAATTTTGGTGCGGTGGCAACACCGCGAACACGCACACCGGTCCGGAAAAACCAGGGTGCCTGCCTCTTGGCAGGTGTTATCGACCGGTGGAGGCTCAACCCTTAAAGGAGTTAACCATGTCCGTAACCATGCGGCAAATGCTTGAAGCCGGAGTTCACTTCGGCCACCAGACCCGTTACTGGAACCCCAAGATGGCCCCCTTCATTTTTGGCCATCGCAACAAGATTCACATCATCAATCTGGAAAAGACCCTCCCGATGTATCAGGAGGCCATGAAGTTTGTGCGCCAGATTGCCGCCAACAAGGGCAGCGTGCTGTTTGTGGGCACCAAGCGCCAGGCTCGCGAAATCGTGCGCGAAGAGGCGCAACGCGCCGGCGCCCCGTTCGTGGATCACCGCTGGCTGGGCGGCATGCTGACCAACTTCAAGACGGTCAAGCAGTCCATCAAGCGCCTCAACGACCTCGCTGCCATGACGGCCGACGGCTCCATGGACAAGCTGTCCAAGAAAGAGGCCCTCGATTATCAGCGCGAACTTGAAAAACTTGAGCGCAGCCTGGGTGGGATCAAGGACATGAACGGCATCCCCGATGCCATGTTCGTCATCGACGTGGGCTACCAGAAAAACGCCATCGTTGAAGCGCGCAAGCTGGGAATCCCCATCATTGGCGTCGTGGACACCAACAATTCCATCGAGGGCGTTGACTACGTCATCCCCGGCAACGACGACTCGACGCGAGCCATTCGCCTGTATGCGCGCGGCGTGGCGGATGCCATTCTGGAAGGCCGTGCCCAATCCCTCACGGAAATCACCGGGACGGAAGAGTTTGTCGAGGTGGAAGAAGGCAAGGCTGCTGAATAATTTTTGAATGCTGCGGCCCTGCCGCAGCGCATCGTGGAGTATTGAAATGGCGGAAATTACCGCAGGAATGGTCAAGGAACTGCGCGAGCTTACCGGGCTTGGCATGATGGAATGCAAGAAGGCGTTGACGGAAGCCCAGGGCGACCTGAAGGCCGCCGAAGACCTCCTGCGCATTCGCAGCGGTGCCAAGGCCAGCAAGGCTGCCGGCCGCATTGCTGCCGAAGGCGTGGTGGCAACGCATGTCTCGGCGGACGGCAAGCTGGGCGCCCTGGTGGAAGTGAACTGCGAAACCGATTTCGTTGCCAAGAATGAGGATTTCGTGGCCTTTGCCCGCCAGGTTGCCGAGCAGGTGGCGCGCCAGGCGCCCGCCGACGTGGGTGCGCTGGTCAACGGTGCCCTGCCGGATGGCGGAACGCTGGAAGCCGCGCGCAAGGCATTGATCATGAAGCTGGGCGAAAACATGACGGTGCGCCGCTTCGTGCGTTTCGAAGCTGCAGGGCGCCTTGCCCAGTATCTGCACGGCGCGCGCATTGGCGTCATGGTGGATCTGGTGGGCGGCGACGACACCCTGGGGCGCGACATTGCCATGCACATTGCGGCCAGCAAACCCATTTGCGTGTCGAAGGAAAACGTTCCTGCCGAGCTTCTGGCCAAGGAACGCGAAATCTATACGGCCCAGGCTGCCGAGTCGGGCAAGCCGGCGGATATCATTGCGCGCATGGTGGACGGACGCATGGTCAAGTATCTGGCCGAGGTTACCCTGCTGGGGCAGCCCTTCGTCAAGGACCCCGACCAGACCGTTGAAAAACTCCTGGCGGCCCGCGGCGCCCGCGTGAACGGCTTTGGCATGTTCATCGTCGGCGAAGGAATCGAAAAGAAGAGCGAAGATTTTGCCGCGGAAGTGGCTGCAGCCGCGGGTGCCGCGGCCGGAGCCTGAGGCTTCACCATGAAACCTGCCTATCAGCGTATTCTCCTCAAGTTGTCGGGTGAGGCCCTGATGGGCGATGATGCCTATGGCATCAACCGCGCCACCATCGACCGCATCGTGGCCGAGGTGGCTGCGGTCACCCAGATTGGCGTGCAGGTGGGCGTGGTGATCGGCGGCGGCAACATTTTTCGTGGGGTGGCCCTGGGTGCCGAAGGCATCGATCGGGCTACTGCGGATTACATGGGCATGCTGGCCACGGTCATGAACGCGCTGGCGTTGCAGGATGCCATGCGCCGGGTGGGGGTGGTCAGCCGCGTCCAGTCCGCGCTGAATCTGGAACAAGTGGCCGAACCCTACATTCGCGGCAAGGCCCTGCGCTATCTGGAAGAAGGCAAGGTGGTCATTTTTGCCGCCGGAACGGGCAACCCGTTCTTCACCACCGATACGGCGGCTGCCCTGCGCGGGGTGGAGATGAGCGCGGAGGTGGTGCTGAAGGGCACCAAGGTGGACGGCATCTACACGGCCGACCCGCTCAAGGACCCCCAGGCCAAACGCTACGAACGGCTGACTTTCGAGGAAGCCATCGTCAACAATCTCAAGGTCATGGACGCCACGGCATTGACGCTGTGCCGCGACCAGAACCTGCCCATCTGCGTATTCAGCATCTTCAAACCCGGCGCGTTGAAGCGCGTGGTCATGGGAGAGGCTGAAGGCACTTTCGTCACCAATTAAGCTGTCCGGAGAACGCCATGATTGCCGATGTCAAGAAATCTGCTGAACAGAAAATGCAGAAATCCGTCGAGACGCTCAAGACGGATCTGGGCAAGGTGCGCACCGGCCGCGCCCATGCAGGATTGCTGGATCATGTGCGGGTGGACTATTACGGAACCCCGACCCAGATCAATCAGGTGGCCGGCATCAACCTCATCGATGCCCGGACCATCGGCGTGTCGCCCTATGAAAAGAAAATGGTCGCTGCCATCGAGAAAGCCATTCGCGATGCCGATCTGGGGCTCAATCCGTCGGCGCAGGGCGACCTGATCCGGGTGCCGATGCCATCGCTCACCGAAGAACGCCGCCGCGACCTGACCAAAGTGGTCAAGGCTGAAGCTGAAAATGCCCGCGTGGCGGTGCGCAACGTCCGGCGTGATGCATTGGCGCACCTGAAGGAATTGCAGAAGGCCAAATCCATCTCTGAAGACGAAGAGCGCCGCGCCCAGGACGACATCCAGAAGCTGACGGATCGTCACGTGAGCGAGATCGACAAGCTGCTTTCCGTCAAAGAAGCCGAGCTGATGGCTGTTTGACCTTCCCGAAAAAACTTGCTGGGAAGGCAGACATGGCGCGTTCGCGAAGTTCCACAGAAGACATACCGCAGACAGGCAGGGTTCCCCGGCATATTGCCTTGATCATGGATGGCAACGGACGCTGGGCGCGGCAACGGCTGCTGCCCCGCATCGCCGGCCACCGGCGCGGCAGCGAGGCGGTGCGTACGCTGGTGGAAAGCGCCACGCGACTGGGGGTGGAATACCTGACCCTGTTTGCCTTCAGCAGCGAAAACTGGCGCCGACCTGCCGAAGAAGTCTCCATGCTGATGCAGTTGTTCATCAGCAACCTGGAAAACGAAATTTCCCGCCTGCACCGCGCCAATATCCGGGTGCGCATCATTGGCGACCTGACCCGCCTTGGCCCCCGCCTTGAAACGCTGATTGCCGAAGCGCATGCGCTGACCTGCGACAACACCCGCCTCACCCTCACCGTTGCCGTCAATTACGGCGGGCGCTGGGACATCCTTCAGGCCATGAACGCCCTACTGCGCGCCCATCCCGACAAGGCGGCGGGAGAGGTTACCGAAGCGGACCTGACGCCCCACCTGTCCATGGGTGATGCTCCTGAACCCGATCTTTTCATCCGCACCGGCGGCGAACAGCGCATCAGCAACTTCCTGCTGTGGCAGCTTGCATACACCGAGCTTTATTTCACTGAAACCCTGTGGCCCGACTTTGATGCGGAAAGCCTGAATGAGGCCATCCGCTCCTACCAGCAGCGCGAACGCCGATTTGGGCGGACCAGCGAACAATGTTGCGCGCCAGACTCCTGACGGCGTCGGTCCTGTTGGTTTTGCTGGGGCTGCTCCTGTTCAGGGCCCCGGCGACAATCTGGCAGGGCGCCATGCTGGCGGCGGCCCTGCAGGCCAGTTGGGAGTGGGCCGGGCTGGCCCGCTTTCCAGGCGCCTCCCGTATGCTTTACGTCCTGCTGACGGGGGCGCTGGCAGGGGGCATGACCTGGGCATCTGCGCAGGATTCGGGCGTGTCGCTTGAAGTGCTTTATGCCGCCTCCCTCCTGTTCTGGATACTGCTGGCACCCCTCTGGCTTGCGCGTCAGTGGCGCGCAGACAGTCCCGCCCTGCTGGCGCTGACGGGGTGGGTGGTGATCCTGCCGACGGGATTTGCCCTGGTCAGCCTGCGCATGGCGGGGCCCTGGACGCTGCTGATGTTTATGGCGGTGGTCTGGTTGTCGGATACGGCGGCCTACTTCGTTGGGCGCGCGCTCGGACGCCGCAAACTGGCCCCGGCCATCAGCCCCGGAAAAACCTGGGAGGGTGTTGCGGGAGCCGTGGTGGCCGTGCTGGTCTACGCCGTGGCGTTGGGGCAGTGGGCGGGGCAGGCGCAGGACCACCCCACGGGTCAGGTCATCCGTGCGCTCTCGACCGGCTGGATTCCCCTGTTGCTCGTCCTGACGGTGCTGGGCATCGAGGGCGACCTGTTTGAATCCTGGATCAAGCGCTGCGCCGGCGTGAAAGATAGCGGCACCCTCCTGCCAGGCCATGGGGGCGTTCTGGATCGCATCGACGCCCTGACGGCCACCTTGCCGCTGGTGGCGTTGTTGCTGATGGAGAAGGTTTGATGGCGCGGCAGTTCCTGACCCTGCTGGGGGCCACGGGTACCATCGGCTGCAACACCCTGGAAGTGGTGGCCCTGCATCCCGAGCGCTACGGCATCTTCGCGTTGACGGCGCATCGCAACGTGGAGAAGCTGGCGCAACAATGCCTGCGTTTCGCGCCGCGCGTAGCGGTGGTGGATCATGCGGAGGATGCGAAGCGGTTGCGCCGGTTGTTGACGGTGCCCGGTGTGGGTTTGGAAACCGAGATCCTGTATGGGCCCGAGGCCCTGTGCCAGGTGGCCGCCGCACCCGAGGCTGCCATCGTCATGGCGGCCATCGTTGGCGCTGCGGGCCTTGCCCCCACCCTGGCTGCTGCGCGGGCAGGCAAGCGCATCCTGCTGGCCAACAAGGAGGCCCTGGTGATGTCCGGAGCGCTCCTGATGGATGCCGTGCGCGAAAGCGGCGCAGCCCTGCTGCCGGTGGACAGCGAGCATAATGCGGTGTTCCAGTCGCTGCCTCACCACCATTCCCGGAAGCTTGCCGTGGCCGGGGTCAGGCGCATTACCCTGACCGCATCGGGTGGACCGTTTCTGCACCGCCCCTTGTCGGAACTGGCCCGCGTCACTCCCGAAGAGGCTTGCAAGCATCCCAACTGGGTGATGGGGCGCAAGATTTCAGTGGACTCTGCCACCATGATGAACAAGGGCCTCGAGTTGATCGAGGCGTGCTGGCTGTTTGAAGCGCAACCCGAGCAGGTGGACGTCGTCATCCATCCGGAAAGCATCATCCACTCCATGGTGGCTTACGTGGATGGGTCGGTGATCGCGCAGTTGGGCTGCCCCGACATGCGCACCCCCATTGCCTATGCCCTGGCTTTTCCCGAGCGGATTGCCTCGGGGGTTTCCGCGCTTGATCTGGCGGCGGTGGGCGCGCTGCATTTTCAGGCTCTCGATCTGCAGCGCTTTCCGGCCGTATCCCTGGCCTATCGGGCCATCCGCACGGGGGGCACGGCGCCGGCGATTTTGAATGCCGCCAATGAAGTGGCCGTGGCTGCATTTCTGGAGGGACGGATGCGTTTTGACCAGATTCCAGGGCTGATCGCCAGGGTCATGGATACGCTTTCCGCCGGGCCGGGCGACACGCTGGCTGCAGTGCTGGAAGCCGATGCGGCAGGTCGCGCCAGCGCAGCCGCACTGATCCGGCAGCTGGTGCCTTGATGGCCCTGTTCGGCAATGGCGTGCAAACGCTCCTGGCCTTTCTGGGCGCTCTCCTGCTGCTCATCCTGGTGCACGAATGGGGGCACTTCTGGGTGGCGCGCCGGGTGGGCGTCAAGGTGCTGAGGTTTTCCATCGGTTTTGGAAAGCCATTGTGGCTGTTCCGGCGCGGACCGGATCAAACCGAATGGGTGCTTGGCGCCGTTCCCCTGGGAGGCTATGTGCGCATGCTCGACGAGCGGGAAGGGTTTGTGCCGCCTGAAGAGGTTTCGCGCGCCTTCAATCGCCAATCCCTGGCGCGACGGTTTGCCATTGTGGCGGCAGGGCCGCTTGCCAACTTCATCCTGGCTTTCCTGGTTTATTGGGGCCTTTATTTGTACGGCGTTCCAGGGCTCGTGCCCTACGTGGATGCGCCACCCCCCGGGACCCTGGCGGCCAGTGCCGGATTTCAGGCGGGTGAGCGGATTACCCGGGTGGACCGCGAATCCGTGGGCACCTGGAATGAAGTGCAGTTGCTGCAGATCGATCAGGCGCTGGAACGGGGCCGCATCGAGATGGAAACCCAGGATGGCGCCGGACATGTCGCACTGCACGCACTGGACCTGTCCCAGTTGCAGCCTGAGCAGCAGGATGCCGACCTGCTCGATCAAATCGGTCTGAAACCCTGGGATTTCCCCATTCCCCCTGAAGCCGGCCGGGTCCTTCCCGATGGCCCTGCCGGGCATGCCGGGTTGCAGACGGGCGACCGCATCCTGGCCGTGAACGGGGAGCCGCTTCCTTCCTGGCAGGCGCTGGTGAAGATCATTCGCGCCAGCGCCGGCCGTTCCTTGACCCTGACCCTGGAGCGGCAAGGAGCCACCCGGACCATCACGCTCACGCCGCGGGCCGAACCTGGAGAGCAGGGGGAAGTGGTGGGCAAGATCGGCCTGTCGCCCCGCCTCACTGCGGAGCTCAACGCGCGTTTCTGGACTACGGAGCGCGAAGGTCCCATTGCGGCGTTCCGGCATGCGGGCAGCAAGACCTGGGAAGTGATCCGGCTGACTTTCAAGACTTTTGGGGCCATGGTGGTGGGCGAGGCCTCCTGGAAAAACGTGGGGGGGCCCATCAAGATTGCCGACTATGCCGGACAGTCCGCGCGCATGGGCGCCATACCCTATCTCACCTTCATTGCATTGATCAGCATCAGCCTGGGAGCGCTGAATCTGTTGCCAGTACCCTTATTGGATGGCGGTCATTTGATGTATTATGTTGTCGAGTTGATCAAGGGAAGTCCCGTTTCCGATCGTACGCTGGCGTTGACGCAACGGGTAGGTTTGATGCTTCTGACCGCCCTGATGGGATTTGCACTTTATAACGATATTCAACGTCTGCTAACCAACTGATCGGGTCCATGACAATTCGCACGTTTCTTGCCATGTGCTGTGTGCT
>DAIBBI010000057.1:0-22075 GCA_027442615.1 Ferrovaceae bacterium
CCGACGCTGATGGCTTCGTGATTGTCATGGGAATAGGGCTTGTTGTAGTTGGTGACGACACCATCCACCTTCTGGTTCAGGTTTTCCAGCGCCGCACGGATCTTCGGTCCTTCAGTGGAACCCGCCTGCTTGATGGCGGCAGCCATCAGGTACATGGAGTCATAACCCTGTGCCGCAGAAACCGGGGAGGGAATGCGACCGTTGGTGGGGTGGTAGGCCTTCAGGTAAGCGTCGATGAATGCCTTGCGTTTGGGGGTATTGGGCTCCTGAATGAAGGTTTGCGGCATGCGCGCGCCGTCGCTGTTCGCGCCGGCATTGTCGATGAAGTTGGCCATCGACAGGGTCCAGCTTCCCACCATGGGAACCTTCCAGCCCAGCTTGGCCATGCCGTTGGCAATCTGCGCCAGTTCCGGCCCGATGCCATAGGTCAGGATGATCTGGGCTCCGGCTGCCTTGGCCTTGAGGAGCTGGGAGGTCATGTCCGTATCCTTGATGTTGAATTTTTCAACAGCAACGGGCTTGACCCCCTTGGCCGCCAGTGCCTTTTCCAGATCTTCACGACCCAGCTGGCCATAGTTGGTGGAGTCGGCCAGGATGGCCACCTTGGTAAACTTGCGCTTCACCACCGCCTCTTCCACGATCATCCCCGACTGGATGGTATCGTTGGCCGAAGTGCGGAAGACATAGTTGTCGGCAAACTCGGGAGGCAGGAACTGCTTGGTGATCAGGGAACCCGTGGCCACGTTGTTGATGACAGGGATCTTGGCTTCCTGATAAAACCGCTGGGAGGCCAGGGCCACGCCGGTGTTGATGAAGCCCAGGTCGGCAACCACCTGCTCCTTGTTGATCAACTCCTGGGCAATCTGCACGCCGCGCTCATTCTTGGCTTCGTCATCCCGCTCCACCAGCTGGATCTGGCGCCCGAGGACACCGCCTGCCTTGTTGATTTCATCGGCAGCCAGGCGGACACCGTCGCGCATCGACAGGCCCATGGGGGACGAACCGCCCGTATAGGGGCCGGAAACGCCAATCTTGATGGGGTCGGCAGCGATGGCACCCAGCGCGAGTGTCACCAGGGAGGCGCCCAACAACGGGGCCGCCCATTTGGGGATTGCAAAATGCATAATATTCTCCTCGTAGTAGAGTTCGGCCTTTATATTTTCCGCGAGATAAGGCCTTATTTAATGGTGCCGAATTTTAACATTGGGCCCGGGAACAGTATATCAGCAAAATCGGTCTATTGCCCCTGACGCAGATCAAGCAGGAAGTTGTATGCTGAGGCACAATGCCCCTTCCCGAATTTTGAGAGAACCGAATGTGATCTATCAACTGGGCCAGCATACACCCTCGATCGATTCTAGCAGTTACGTGGACGAGAACGCCGTGGTCATCGGCGCGGTCACCCTGGGAGCCGAATCCACCCTCTGGTGCAATGCCGTCCTGCGCGCGGACAATGCCCCCATCGTCATTGGCCAGCGCAGCAACATCCAGGATGGGGCCGTTCTGCACACCGACCCCGGCGTGCCGCTGACCATCGGCAATGACGTCAGCGTGGGCCACCTGGCCATGCTGCACGGCTGTACCGTGGGCGATGGCAGCCTGATCGGCATCAAGGCGGTCATCCTGAACAATACGGTCATCGGCAGGCATTGTCTGATCGGCGCCAACACCCTGTTGACGGAAAACAAGGTCATCCCGGATGGATCGCTTGTCGTGGGCAGCCCTGGGCGCGTGGTGCGCACCCTCACCCCGGAAGAAATCGCCGGCCTGCAAGACAACGCCAATGGCTATGTGGCGCGGGGAAAACTCTTCAAAACCCAGCTGCAACGCCTCAGCCCACCAAAATCCGAATAGAATGGCGGTTTACGGATTACGAACCTCGCACCATGCTGGATAAACGCTCCACGGTCATCATCGACGGCCCGGCTGGAAAGCTGGAGACCGTCATCAACCTCCCCGCTGGCGAGGCGCGGGGCCTTGCCCTGGTGGCCCATCCGCACCCCCTCTACGGTGGCACGCTCGACAACAAGGTAACCCAAACCCTGGCCAGCACCTTTTCGGGCCTGGGATGCGTCACCCTGCGCATGAATTTTCGCGGGGTGGGAGCAAGCGAGGGAACGCATGATGAGGGACGCGGAGAAACGGAAGACTGGCTTGCAGTGCATGAATATGCGCGCAGCTACACGCCCGGCCTGCCGTTGTTCCTTGCCGGGTTTTCCTTTGGCGCCTACGTCCAGAGCGAGGTGGCACGCCGCATACCCTGCCAGAAACTGGTCATGATCGGGCCTGCCGTGGGCAGCTGCCCGCTCGGGGAGGTGCCCGCCAACACCTTCGTCATGCACGGCGAACTGGACGAGACCATCCCCCTTGCAGATGTCATGCGCTGGGCCTCCCCTCAGGATCTGCCCATTGTGGTGGTTCCGGGTTCGGATCATTTTTTCCATCGGCGCCTGCACCTCATTCGGGAATGGGTGACGCTGGCCTGCCGTTTTTAGCCCCCCCCCGGAGCCCACGCATGTCCCTGCTCTATCTCAAAGCCTTCCATGTGATGTTCATGGTGACCTGGTTTGCCGGCCTGTTTTACCTGCCGCGCCTGTTTGTCTACCACGCCATGTCCTCCCGGGACAAGGCCGGCTGCGACCGCTTCAAGATCATGGAGCGCAAGCTGTTCTGGGGCATCATGACGCCCGGCGGGCTTCTGACGGTGGTCTCCGGACTGGTCCTGGCCTTCGTTTTTGACGACCAGGGCGGCTGGCTCTACCCCAAAATGGCCCTGGTCCTGTTGTTGGTGCTCTATCACATCTGGTGCGGCCTGCTGTTGCAGGACTTCAAACTGGATCGCAACACGCATACCCACGTCTGGTACCGCTGGTTCAATGAGGCCCCGGTACTGGTCCTGATTCCCGTCATCATCCTGGCCGTTGTGAAACCCTTCTGATGCCCCAATCCTCCCACCACTTTTTTGCACCCTGCCCGCGAGGCCTGGAAGCGGCCCTGGCCGAAGAGCTTACGGCCCTGGGCGCCCAGTCGGCACAAGCGTCCGATGCCGGAGCAACGTTTGAGGGCCCCTTCGCCCTGGCCATGCTCGTCAATCTGGAGAGTCGAATCGCGAGCCGTGTGTTATGGCAACTGGCCACCGGCGTTTACACCACGGAGCAGCAAATCTACGAAGCAGCGCGCCGGCTGCCCTGGTTGCAGTGGATCAATGTCGAGCAAACCTTGATGGTGGACCTCAACGCGCATCGCTGCCCCCTGAGAAGCCTGGATTTCGTCACCCTGCGCATCAAGGATGCCGTATGCGACCACTTCATGGAGCGCTGCAACCGCCGCCCTTCCGTGGACACCCGCCAACCGGACGTGCGCATTCACGCCTTTCTCAACGAACACAATTACTTCCTATATCTCGACACCTCGGGCGAAGCACTATTCAAGCGAGGATCGCGCCTGGAATCCGGCGCTGCCCCCCTCAAGAAAAATCTGGCCGCGGGTATCCTGCAACTGGCGGGGTGGCAACCTGGCATTCCGCTGCTCGATCCTTTTTGTGGAGCCGGAACGTTTTTGGTGGAAGCTGCGGAACGCTCGCTCCAGCGGGCTCCCGGGCTGGGCCGCTCCTTTGGCTTCGAACGCCTGGCCGGGTGGGACCCGGCCGAATGGACGCGCATCAGGTCGGCGGCCGAAAAGCGTGCCGAGGCCGCCCGCCCCCTGCCCATCTGGGGATACGATCTCAAGGGCGATGCACTGGAGGCCACCCGCGCCAATCTTGCAGCGGCAGGCTTGCTGGAATGCGTCGAGCTCAAACAGGTCAACATGCTGGAATCTTCGCCGCCCGCACCATCGGGCCTGCTGATCACCAACCCCCCCTACGGGGTGCGCATGGGGGAACAGGCAGAGCTGGCACTGCTTTATCCCAAACTGGGAGACACCCTCAAGCAACGCTATGCCGGCTGGACGGCCCACTTCTTTACCGCGGACATGCGCCTGCCCAAGTTGATCCGACTGACCACCTCGCGTCGCATCCCGCTTTTCAATGGAGCCCTGGAGTGCCGCCTGTTCCAGATCAAGGTGGTTGCGGGGTCGCATCGATCTCCCTGAATATCCCCTCGATTTTCGTTGTTGTAACATGGGCGTCATATCCCGTGGGTATAAGGGTGCATCATGGAAACGACTACACTCTTGCCTACGCCAACCTTGGAGGTTCATTTGGGAGCCAGCATACTGGTCGTCGAAGATGAGACGGCCATTCAGGAATTGATCGCGCTCAACCTCAGTCAGGCCGGCCACGATGCCGTGCTGGTCGGGGACGCCCATGAGGCCCTGGAGCGGGTGCGCGACTCACTGCCCGATCTGGTGCTGGTGGACTGGATGCTACCCGGAATGAGCGGAGTGGACCTGGTGCGCCGACTGCGCGCCAGCGAGCGCACCCGCAACGTGCCCATCATCATGCTGACGGCACGGGTTGAGGAGGCTGATAAATTGCTGGGCCTGGAATCGGGCGCCGATGATTACATCACGAAGCCGTTTTCGATCAGGGAACTCAACGCCAGGATCAAGGCGGTGTTGCGTCGACGCGCCCCCCAGATGACGGAAGACCAGGCCCAGTTCAAGGGGCTGATTCTGGATCCCGGCACGCACCGTGTCAGCGCCCAGGGGACCGAAGTGGACCTGGGGCCCACCGAATTCAAGTTGCTTCATTTTTTCATGACGCATCCCGAGCGCGTCTATTCCCGCACCCAGATTCTCGATCATGTGTGGGGGGATCATGTCTTTATCGAGGAACGCACCGTGGATGTCCATATCCGGCGACTTCGTGCCGCCCTGGAGCCTAGCGGCACCGACCAGTTGCTGCAAACCGTTCGCGGCTCGGGCTACCGGTTGACTGCCCTCCCCTGATTCCTTCAGGTCTGGTACTCTCAGGGGCTAAGAAGCCCTTTGAGACCATGAAACAATTCATCAAATACACCCTGGGCGTCCTGTTTCTTGCCTTGTCGTTTAGCGTCTTGCTCAGCCTCGTCGTGGGCTGGGTCTGGGGTCTCGTGGCATTTGCCCTGGTCATGGCTGGCATGGTGGCACGCGATTCATGGCAACTCCTGACCCTCAACCGCTGGTTGCAGCGCCATCAGATGAGTGCGGGTTACCAGCTTGGCGGCACCTGGGGCCAGGTCTTTGGCCAGCTCTACCGGCTCGAAAAACATGCCGAGCAAACCCAGCACAAATTGCGCGAATCACTCGAACGATTCCAGCATGCGGGGGCAGCGCTCCCCAGCGGCGTTGTCGTCATTGATCCTGCCGATCGAATCCGCTGGTGCAATCCCAGCGCCGAGCGGCATCTGGGCATCCATCTCAATGAGGACCGCGGCCAAAGCCTGACCTACCTCATCCGCCACCCCCAGTTTGGCGCCTACCTCAAGGCCCCGCCCTCCGATCGGCCGCTCATCATGAGGCGGGTACGTGGCGGGGATCTGTCCCTGTCCATCCAGGTGGTGCCCTACAGTCCTGACGAACGCATGCTGGTCAGCCACGACATCACCCAGGTGGAACGGGACGAGCAGGTGCGTCAGGATTTCGTGGCCAACGTATCCCACGAGTTGCTAACCCCGCTGACCGTCGTTGGCGGTTTCATCGAAACCATGCTGGAGGGTGAGCCCCTCGACGCTGCCACGCAGCGGCGGGTTCTGACCACCATGCAGGCCCAGACGGAACGCATGCGACACCTGGTGGAGGAACTTTTGACGCTCTCGCGCCTGGAAAGCCAACAGTCCCCCTCCGAAGACGTTCCCGTCCCGGTGAGCGCCCTGATGCAACAGCTCGTGCAAATGGGGCGCCAGCTCAGCCGCGGGCAGCATGAACTGGAAGCTTCCGTGCTCTCCCCGGACAGCATCGTCGGTTCTGAATCAGAATTGCTCAGCGCCTTTGGCAACCTGGTGACCAACGCCATACGCTACACCCCCGCAGGGGGACGCATCATGCTTGTCTGGAAACGCGAACGCACCGATGGCGTTTTTTCAGTGCAGGATTCGGGCATTGGCATTCCCTCCGAGCATATTCCCCGCCTTACGGAGCGATTCTACCGTGTGGATCGCGCACGCTCGCGCGAAACGGGCGGCACGGGCCTGGGCCTTGCCATTGTCAAACAGGTCGCGATGCACCATGATTCCAGGCTGGAAATTTCCAGTGAGCCTGGCAAGGGCAGCACCTTTTCTTTCAGGGTTCCGGCCAGCCGGGTCATCGCACCGGAATGATCACCAACATCACCATAGCCCCCGTACATGCCAACACGCGACATTGAAATCATCAACAAGCTGGGCCTGCATGCC
This sequence comes from Ferrovaceae bacterium, assembly GCA_027442615.1. Taxonomy (GTDB): domain Bacteria; phylum Pseudomonadota; class Gammaproteobacteria; order Burkholderiales; family Ferrovaceae; genus JAJZRV01. The sequence continues at coordinate 6,315 of DAIBBI010000057.1, forward strand.
CGCGCTTCCGCCAAGCTGACCCAGACGGCTTCAGCCTTTCCCTGCGATGTCACGCTCAGTCGCAATGGCCGCAGCGTCAACGCCAAAAGCATCATGGGCGTCATGATGCTGGCCGCAACGCGCGGCACCAGCGTCAGACTCGAAACACGCGGCGCAGAGGAGGATGCCGCCATGGATGCCCTGGTGACGCTCATCAACAATCGTTTCGACGAGGCGGAATAAGCATGAGCTTTTCCATTCATGGAATTGCGGTTGCTCAGGGAATTGCCATTGGTCACGCACATTTGTTCCTGCAGACCTCCCTTGAAGTCACCCACTATTCCGTGCCCCAGGAACGCCTGGATGCCGAAGTTCAGCGTTTTGACAAGGCCATCGCCACCGTGCGCAATGAATTGCACGAACTGGAGCGCCAGGCTCCGGCGGGCACGCCGCCGGAATTTGCCGCCTTCCTGCAATTGCACCTGATGATCCTGAACGACGACACCCTCTCTGGCGCACCGCGCGTTCTCATTCAGCAGCAAGGGTGCAATGCCGAGTGGGCACTCAAGCAGCAAATGGATTCCCTGATCGAACAGTTTGAACAGATCGAGGACAGCTATTTGCGTGAACGCAAGGAGGACGTCACGCAAGTGGTGGAACGCGTCCTGAAGGCGCTGATGGGTCAGCCGGCAACCGTCGTGCCGGAGCATAGGGCGGACATGGACGGCATTCTGGTGGCGCACGATCTCGGCCCGGCCGACATGATGCTGTTCAAACAGCAATCGTTTCACGCCTTCATCACGGACATGGGTGGCGCCACCTCGCACACTGCCATTCTGGCGCGCAGCCTCGGCATTCCCTCCGTGGTGGCATTGCACCATGCCTGGGCCATGATTCGCGAGGGCGAACCCATCATCGTGGACGGCATGGCCGGGGTTGTCATCGTCAATCCCGACCCGCTGGTCCTGGCGGAATACCGGCTGCGTCAGGAACAATGGCATCTCGAACGGCAAAAGCTCAAGCGCCTGCGCACCACCCGGGCCACGACGCTGGATGGCACCGACATCGAGCTGTGGGCCAACATCGAATCCCCGGACGACGTGGATGCCGTCAAGAAAAGTGGCGCCACCGGCATTGGCCTGTACCGCAGCGAGTTCCTGTTCATGAATCGCACCGACCTGCCCGGAGAGGAGGAGCAATTCAACGCCTACCGTCGGGTGGCCGAGGCCCTGCGTGGCAACGTCGTCACGATACGCACTCTGGACATTGGCGCCGACAAGCCCATCGAACAGGCCCCCAAGGCACAAACCCTGAATCCGGCGCTGGGGCTTCGCGCCATCCGCTACTGCCTGTCGGAGCCGCGCCTGTTCAAAACGCAGTTGCGGGCCATACTGCGCGCCTCGCGCTTTGGCAACGTCCACCTCCTGCTGCCCATGCTCTCCAATGGCACCGAGCTTACCCAGGCACTCTCACTCCTGGAGCAGGCCAAAACGGAATTGCGTGCCGAGGGCATCCCCTTCAAGGAAGACATTCCAGTGGGAGGAATGATCGAGGTTCCGGCAGCGGCGCTGGCGCTACCCGTATTCATTGGCAAGCTGGACTTTTTGTCCATCGGCACCAATGACCTGATTCAGTACACTCTGGCCATCGATCGCACCGATGACAGCGTGGCCCATCTTTACGACCCAACGCACCCGGCGGTACTGTTTCTCGTCTCTCACACCATCCGCACCGCCCTGAAATCCGGAATCCCTGTGGCGGTGTGCGGCGAGATGGCTGGGAACCCCGAGTTGACGCGCTTGCTGCTGGGGTTTGGGCTTCGTGCGTTTTCGATGCATCCGGCCCACCTGCCCGAAATCAAACAGATCATCCTCAAGACGAGCCTGCCGGATCTGCAACCGCTGATCCGGAAAATCCTCAATGCCTACGATTCAGAGCGGTTGGGCGAACTGATTGCGCGACTCAATCAGCAGGCCTGTTGAATTCACCATACCGGGCCCGGTAGGCTGACATGCGCAGCAGGTCATCAGCCCGCGCCGGATCGCGCTCCAGGTATTCCATCAGGTGATCCAGCGATGCGATGCTCAATACGGGGATGCCAAACTGCGCAGCCACCTCTTGCGTGGCTGACAGCGCCGAGGCACCGCGCTCCTTGCGGTCCAGCGCCGTCATGACGCCCACCGGAACCGCTCCTGCAGCCTTGAGCAACGCCACGGATTCGCGGATGGAAGTCCCTGCCGAAATCACGTCATCCACGATCAACGCGCGTCCCACGGGCACAGCCCCGACCAGCGTTCCGCCCTCACCGTGGTCTTTCTCTTCCTTGCGGTTATAGCAGAAGGGTGTGTCTCGCCCGCGCCCGGCAAGCGCCATGGCAATGGCCGCGGCCAGGGGTATGCCCTTGTAGGCCGGACCAAACAGAAAATCAAAGGGCAACCTGGAATCGAGGATGGCGTCTGCATAGAACTCGGACAGCGCATGCAGCGAGGCGCCTGTATTGAAGAGGCCCGCATTGAAAAAATAGGGGGAAAGGCGTCCTGCCTTGGTCTTGAATTCGCCAAAACGAATGACCTGATGCTGGACGGCAAAGTCGATAAACCGGGAATGGAAATCTGTCATGACGGCAGGATGGATTCAACAGTTTCAAGCATAACATGAGCAGACTTGCACCGGCTCTCCATCACGGGGCATCATGCGTCATGCCCGTTTACCGCATTTGCCAGCAACTGCATTGGTTGTCCAACCGACGCCTTCGGGCCGTCCTGCTTCTGGGTTTTTCTTCCGGGCTGCCCCTTGCCCTGTGCGGCGCCACGCTGCAGGCCTGGATGGCCGCGGAGGCTGTCTCCATCAAAACGATCGGCCTGCTCACCCTGGCCGGCGTTCCCTATACCTGGAAATTTCTCTGGGCGCCCTTCATGGATCGTTTCGTCATGCCGTTTTTAGGACGGCGGCGCGGCTGGATGCTGGTTACCCAGATGATCCTGGCCGGCCTGATCCTGCTTCTGGGAACCTTGTCGGTGCGCGAACAGCCCTTTCTGGTGGCGCTCACCGCCCTTGCGCTGGCGTTTGTTTCTGCCTCACAGGACATCGTCATCGATGCCTACCGCACCGATGTGCTACCCGCCGCCGAGCGCGGCCTGGGCGCCGGACTGACGGTTTTGGGTTACCGCCTCGCCATGCTCTCTTCTGGCGCCATGGCCCTCGTGCTGGCCTCGGTCTGGGGTTGGCCCGCCACTTACGGGGTGATGGCAGCCCTGATGGGCGTGGGTCTCTATGCCACCCTGAGTGCGCCGGAACCCGCCCTCCCGAGCATGCCTCCCCGCACCCTGCGCGACGCCGTAATGCTGCCCCTGCAGGAATTCCTGGCGCGCCCACAGGCCTGGGCATTTTTGGGCATGATCATCCTCTACAAGCTGGGCGATGCCTTCGCTGGTTCCCTGACCACCGCATTTCTGATCCAGGGTGTCGGTTTCGGGATTGCCGAGGTGGGCGCCGTCAACAAGGGGGTGGGGCTGTTCGCCACCCTGGGTGGCGCAATCCTGGGCGGGGGGTTGATGGTGCGCTGGGGTCTCTACAGGTCCCTGCTCTGGTTTGGGGTGTTGCAGGGTGTGGCGGCCCTGTCCTTCGTCTGGCTGGCAGGAGCAGGACATCGTTTTGAGTTGATGGTGCTGGCGGTGTTTCTTGAAAACCTGACCTCCGGCATGGGCACCGCCGCCTTTACAGCGCTTCTGATGGCGTTGTGCAACGCCCGTTTCAGTGCCACCCAGTTTGCCCTGTTATCCGCGCTTTCGGCTATGGGGCGGGTCTACGTGGGGCCGCTGTCCGGAGTCCTGGTGGCCACCCTGGGATGGCAGCCGTTTTTTCTCTTTGCCGTGGCAGCAGCCTTTCCGGGAATCTGGCTGGTCTGGCGTCAGCGCCAAACCCTGTCTGCACTCTAGGCCCGGATACGGTAAATGGCGAGGCTCCCCAAGAGGTTGGGGAACGCACTCACGCGCCGCCCCTCTGCACTGATGACGATGCGCTCGATCACCCTGGCACCGATGGTGCGACACAGGCCCTCAAAATCGTCCAGGGTGCATAGATGGATGTTGGGGGTGTCGTACCATTCGTAGGGCATGGCCTCTGACTTGGGCATGGTCCCCAGCAGTACCTGCATGCGGTTTTTCCAGTAGCCAAAGTTGGGAAAAGTCACGATACCCTCGCGTCCCACGCGCAGCATGTCGCGCAGGATGGCTTCGGTTTGTCTCATGGCCTGCAGGGTTTGCGACAGGATGACGGTATCGAAGGAGTGATCATCAAAACCGGAAAGCCCCGTCTCGAGGTTCATCTGCAGCACGTTGACGCCGTTGCGAATGGAAGCCACCACCCGTTCCGGCTCGATCTCGATGCCATAGCCGCTCACCTGCTTGACCTGATGCAGGTAGGTCAGTAACTGGCCATCGCCGCAACCCAGATCCAGCACCTTCGCGCCGGGCGAAATCCAGCGGGCAATGGCCGCAAGATCGGCGCGGATCACGCCCCCACCTCGCGGGCCACGCGCTCAAGATAGGCGCTCATTACGGCAAAGTAGTCTTTGTTTTCCATCAGGAAGGCATCATGCCCCTGCGTGGATTCGATTTCGGCGTAGCTCACGGAAATTGAATTATCCAGCAGGGCCTTCACGATTTCACGCGAACGGCCTGGCGAAAACCGCCAGTCGGTGGTGAAGGACAGCACCAGATATCGGGCCCTGGCAGGGGCCATTGCGGCCGACAGATTGCCTTTGGCCTGTGCTGCCGGATCAAAATAATCCAGCGCCTTGGTCATGATGAGGTAGGTGTTGGCATCGAAGCGCTCGGCGAACTTGTCCCCCTGATGGCGCAGGTAGGATTCGATTTCAAATTCCACATCCAGGGAAAAGTGCGGCTGGTCGGCGAGCAATTCGCGCCCGAATTTTTCCATCATCGCGTCATCGCTGAGGTAGGTGATATGTCCCAGCATACGGGCAAGGCGCAGGCCGCGCTCGGGAATCACGCCATGGGCGTAGTAATCGCCACCATGAAAATCGGGATCCGTGGTAATCGCCTGCCGCGCCACTTCGTTGAACCCGATGTTCTGGGCCGACAGGCTTGGGGCGCCTGCGATCACGATGGCATGTCCAAGCCGCTCGGGATAGCTAAGGCTCCATTGCAGCGCTTGCATGGCCCCGAGGCTGCCGCCCATGACCGCAGCAAAACGCCGGACGTTCAGGTGATCGGCAAGGCGCGCCTGGGCATTCACCCAGTCCGCCACCGTCACGAAGGGAAACCGCGCGCCAAAGGGGCGGCCCGTGGCCGGATCCATGCTGGAAGGCCCCGTTGAACCGTGGCAACCGCCCAGATTGTTGACACCCACCACAAAAAACCGATCGGTATCCACCGGCTTGCCGGGCCCCACCATGTTGTCCCACCAACCGGTGGAACGCGGATCGCCCTCATAGGTTCCAGCCACATGGTGCGTACCGGAGAGCGCATGACAAATCAGGATGGCGTTGCTGCGTGCGGCGTTGAGCTGACCATAGGTTTCGTAGACCAGATCAAAACCTGCCAGGGTGGCACCCGAGGCCAGCTTCAGCGGCTCGTCAAAATGAGCCCGCTGGGGCGTCACATGGCCCAGGGAACGGGGCGCATTCATCTAGCCGGCCAGCCTGTCTTTGAGGATGGCATTGAGTTGCGCCGGATGGGCCCGTCCGCCGCTGGCCTTCATGGCACGGCCAACAAAAAACCCAAACACCTTCTCCTTGCCGGAGCGATATTCGGCCACCTGATCGGGATGTGCTGCCATCAACTCCTCCACGATTTTTTCCAGGGCGGAAACGTCGGAAATCTGCCTGAGTCCCTTCGACGCGATGATGGCATCAGCCTCCCCGCCATCCTTCCACAGGGCGTCAAAAATTTCCTTGCCCATCTTGCCTGAAACCGTGCCGTCATGGATGCGGCGCAACAACCCTCCCAGTTGCTCTGGTGAAATGCGACTCTGGCGCACTTCAAGCCCATCCCGATGCAGGGCCGCAGCGAGTTCACCACTCACCCAGTTGGCACATGATTTGGCCTCTCCCGCGACACAGGCCATCAACGCCAGAAAGTACTGTGCCAGATCGTAGGAGGCCGTCAAGACGCCGGCATCATAATGGGACAACCCGAAGTCGGCGACAAATCGTCCGCGCATGGCCTCCGGCAATTCGGGCAGGGCCTCCCGCACGCGGGCTATCCAGGGAGCGTCAATGCACAGGGGCAACAAGTCGGGGTCGGGAAAGTACCGGTAGTCCTGGGCATCTTCCTTGGAGCGCATGGGACGCGTCTCGTCGCGATCCGGGTCATACAGCCGCGTTTCCTGAACCACGGTCCCGCCCGATTCGATCAGTTCGATCTGGCGCCGGATTTCAAACTCGATGGCCTTTTCCATGAAGCGAAACGAATTCAGGTTCTTGATCTCGCAGCGCGTGCCGAATTCCCGTTGCCCTCTGGGACGCACCGAAACATTGGCATCGCAACGAAACGACCCTTCCTGCATGTTGCCGTCGCAAATGCCGATCCAGGTGACGAGCCGGTGCAGGTCGCGCGCATAGGCCACGGCCTCAGCCGCACTGCGCATGTCGGGCTCGGAGACAATTTCCAGAAGCGGCGTTCCGGCACGATTCAGGTCGATGCCGGAGAGCCCATGAAAATCCTCATGGAGCGATTTTCCGGCGTCCTCTTCCAGATGGGCCCGGGTCAAGCGGATGGGTGTTTCAACGCCGTCGCGCTCAATGAAAATCTGGCCGCCGGACACCACCGGAATTTCGAACTGGCTGATCTGATACCCCTTGGGCAGATCCGGGTAGAAATAATTCTTGCGCGCAAATATGGAACGCGCCGCAACGCTGCCACCCACCGCCAGTCCGAAACGAATGGCGTGCTCTACGGCAGCGCGGTTGAGCACGGGCAGGACCCCGGGCAGGGCCAGATCCACTGCGCAGGCCTGGGCGTTGGGGGCCGCGCCGAAAGCGGTGGAGGCACCCGAGAATATTTTCGAATGCGTGGCGAGCTGCGCGTGGGTTTCAAGACCGATGACGACTTCCCAATCCATGTCGCCTCCTCAAACACTGGCCAGGGCGGGAACCCGGGCGTGCCAATCGGTTGCTTGCTGGTAGCGGTGGGCCACGTTGAGCAAACGCGCTTCGCTGAAGTAATCCCCGATGAGCTGCAGCCCCACCGGCAACCCTCCCTCACCAAAACCTGCCGGAATGGACAGGCCGGGCAGGCCGGCCAGATTGACGCTGATGGTGAAAATGTCGGACAGGTACATCTGGACCGGGTCGCTGGTTTTTTCGCCCAAACCGAAAGCCACGGTCGGGGTGGATGGACCCATGATCACGTCGCATTGCGCGAATGCGCTCCTGAAATCGTCCACGATCAGTCGGCGCACCCGCTGCGCCTGCAGATAGTAGGCATCGTAATAACCCCGTGACAACACATAGGTTCCGGTGAGGATCCGGCGTTTGACTTCCGCGCCAAAGCCCTGTGCCCTGGATCGTTCATACATGTCGCCCAGATCCTCGTACTGGGGCGCGCGCCACCCATAGCGCACGCCGTCAAAACGCGACAGGTTGCTGGAGGCTTCGGCCGGTGCCAGCACATAGTAGACCGGCACGGAAAGCGCGGTATTGGGCAGGCTGATCTCCACCCGCGTTGCACCCAGGCGCTCGTACTCCTGCAATGCCGCCTCGATGGCGCGCTCCACGTCGGCGCTGATGCCCCCGCTGAAAAATTCACGCGGCAGGCCGATGCGGAGTCCCTTCAGGGGTTGCTCCAGCAGTTCCGTATAGTCCTCGGCGGGCCGCTCGATGCTGGTGGAGTCGCGCTCGTCAAATCCGACCATGGCGTTGAGCACGAGCCCGAGGTCTTCGGCGCTGGGGGCCAGCACCCCGCCCTGATCCAGGCTGGAGGCAAAGGCAATCATGCCGTAACGCGACACCAGGCCGTAGGTGGGCTTGATCCCGCTGATGCCGCACAGGGCTGCGGGTTGCCGGATGGAGCCTCCCGTGTCGGTGGCCGTTGCCGCAGGCGCCAGCCGTGCCGCAACCGCGGCAGCGGAGCCTCCCGAGCTGCCGCCGGGAATCCTGGTGGGATCCCAGGGGTTTTTGACCGTTCCGTAAAAGGAGGTTTCATTGCTGGACCCCATGGCAAATTCGTCCATGTTGGTCTTGCCCAGAATCAATGCCCCGGCAGCCTCGAATTGTTCGATGACGTGGGCATCATAGGGCGACACGAAATTGGACAGCATTTTCGAGCCGCAGGTGGTCAGCCACCCCTGGGTACAGAAAATGTCCTTATGGGCAATCGGGATCCCGGTAAGCGGACCTGCCGTGCCGGAGGCAATCCGGGCATCGGCGGCATCCGCCTGCGCGAGGGTCCGTTCAGGATCGGTGGTGATGAAGGCCCCGATGCCGGAGTCGAGGCGGACAATCCGCTCCAGGTAGGCCTGGGCCAGTTCGCGGCTGGAGATCTGTCGCTTTTGCAGGGCCTGGGCCAGTTGCCTTAACGAGGTCGTTGCTAGATTCATGTCGGGTTACTCGATGACCTTGGGAACCAGGTAGAGCCCCGCTTCCACTTGAGGCGCCACGGCCTGGAACTGCTCCCGGCGATCCGTTTCGGTGATTTCGTCCTGGCGCAACCGCTGCTGCAGGTCCAGCGCATGGGAGAGCGGCTCAACACCCTCGGTGTCCACAGCCTGCAACTGGTCAATCAGCCCCAGAATGCCGCTCAATTGGGCGAGGAGCGGGCCGGCTTCGCCATCTTCAATGCGAATCCGGGCGAGGCGCGCCAGACGGCGCAGATCGTTTTCAGTCAAGGCCACGGACAAGACTCCTGGCATGGAAATGAAGGGGGTAATGGAGTATCATGGAGAGCTTTGAAGCAAGTCACCTAAGGACGCGTTATGTTCGAATTTCTGCGTGGTTATTTTTCCACCGACCTCGCCATTGACCTGGGTACGGCCAATACTCTGATCTATTCACGGGGCAAGGGCATCGTTCTCAACGAGCCCTCCGTAGTGGCCATCCGGCAAGACGGCGAAACCCACGGCAAGAAAGTCATCCTGGCTGTGGGGCTGGCCGCCAAGGCGATGCTGGGTCGCACCCCGGGCAACATCACTGCCATTCGCCCCATGAAGGATGGCGTGATCGCCGATTTTACCATCACCGAGCAGATGCTCAAATATTTCATCAAACAGGTCCATGAGTCCCGCCTCCTGTCGCCCAGCCCACGCATCATCATTTGCGTTCCCTGCGGCTCGACGCAGGTGGAACGGCGCGCCATTCGCGAATCCGCCCTTGGGGCGGGGGCACGCCAGGTTTACCTGATCGAGGAACCGGTGGCCGCCGCCATCGGCGCCAACCTGCCCGTGGCTGATGCAACCGGATCGATGGTCGTCGACATCGGCGGGGGCACGACCGAAGTGGGTGTGATGTCCCTGGGCGGCCTGGTCTACGCTGCGTCCATCCGGACGGGCGGTGACAAATTTGACGAAGCCATTATCAACTACATCCGGCGCAACTACGGCATGCTGATTGGCGAAACCACGGCAGAGCAAATCAAGAAGCAGATCGGTTCGGCATTCCCCGGTTCCGAGGTCCGCGAGATGGAGGTCAAGGGACGCAATCTGGCCGAAGGCGTTCCCCGTACTTTCACCATTTCCAGCAACGAAATCCTGGAAGCGCTCACCGATCCCCTCAATTCCATCATTGGTACGGTTCATTCGGTGCTGGAGCAGACCCCGCCGGAACTGGGCGCAGACATTGCGGAACGCCGCATGGTGCTAACGGGTGGCGGCGCACTGTTGCGCGACCTGGATCGCCTGTTGATCGAGGAAACCGGCCTTCCCGTTCTGGTTGCCGAAGACCCACTGACCTGTGTCGTGCGGGGTTGCGGCCGCGCTCTGGAAGAAATCGACCGCCTGGGCATGGTGTTCACTTCTGATTGATTCACCGAGCGCATTCTACGGACCATCGGACCTGAGCCAAGGGGCGGACTGATGATGGACATTCGCACGCCCGATCTGTTCACCCGCGGCCCCTCCCCACTGGCGCGACTGACCTTCTATTGCGCCCTGGCCGTGGTTTGCATCGTGGTGGATTTTCGCTTCCACCAGCTGGATGCCTTTCGCAAAGCGGTCAGCATCGTCATCTACCCCTTGCAGGAAATTGCCGGGTTACCAGGCTGGCTGATCAACAGTGCGGGGGAAGCGCTCGACTCGCAGCACAATCTGCAGGCAGAAAACGAGGTCTTGCGCCAGCGCCTGCTGCAGCAAGCCGACACGGTACAACAAAGCAAGGCGCTGCAGTCCCAGATTGACACCCTGAACGGGCTTTTGAATTTGCGCCAGCAGCAAGCCTCGCCCGGCATCGTGGCCGAAATCATCGCCGTTGCGCATAACCCCTTCGTTCAGAAAATCGTGATCCGCGCCAGCCAGGGCGGAGAGGTTCGCGCTGGATCCCCGGTCATTTCCGTTGAGGGCCTGGTCGGACAAATCACCACCGTCAATCCCTTCAACGACGAGATCACCCTCATCACCGACAAAAACCAGGCACTACCCGTCATGGTGGTGCGCAACGGATTGCGGGCCATGGCTTACGGCAATGGCGAGCCGGGCACGCTGGCGCTCCCCTATGTTCCGGTGGGGTCGGACATTCAGGCGGGCGATCAACTCGTCACCTCGGGAATCGACGGGGTGTACCCCGCGGGATTGTCCGTGGCGACGATCAAAAGCGTCGAGCGCGACTCCGTGTCGGCCTTTGCGCAGGTACATTGCATTCCCACTGCGGCGGTCTTCAGCCATCGCTACGTTCTGGTGCTGGACAGCGCCCGGCCCCAGGAGGGAAATCTCCCCAATCTGGACCAGCCGCAGGCCGAGCCCCTGGGTTCGGCTCGCGTGCTGCGAAAACCGAAAAAGCCTTGACATGATCGGCACGACACAAGAACCGCAAATTCTGAAGCGTCCTGCAACGGTACGCCTGGTGGCATTGAGTTTTCTGGTGGCTTTTTTGCTCATGCTCTTGCCTTGGAGTGGCCCGTGGCTATTGCTGCGCCCTGACTTCATGGCCTTGTTGCTGGTGTACTGGACGGTTCGCGAACCCATGTTGATTGGCGGCTGGATTGCCTTCACTCTGGGCATTTTCGCCGACGTGGCCGACAGTTCGACCCTTGGAATCCATGCCCTGGGTTACTCCATCGTTTACTTTCTGGCCATTCATTACCGAACGCGCATCCTGTCGTTCTATGCGGCCAACCAGGCGCTGCATATTCTGCCGATTCTGTTCGTCAGCCAGCTCATCACGGCGCTCGCGGCCCTGATCCTCAAATTCCCGCTGCCAGGGTGGCTGTGGTGGCTTCAATCACCATTCACGGCGCTCTTATGGGTTGCCCTGCCCACATTGCTGGAACGTCAACGGGCACGCGACGAACACGCCAGGGTTTCCTGAAGGTGCGTCAGACGCTGCGCGATCCCCAGGAGGAACGATGGCAATTCCAGTTGCGCCTGAAGGTCTTGTCCGGACTGATCCTCGTCCTGTGCCTGCTGCTGCTGGCCCGGCTGGTCTGGCTGCAGGTCGTCTCCCACGGGTATTACCACACGCTGGCCGAAGCCAACCGCATCAGCATCGTGCCCATCGTCCCCAATCGCGGCCTGATTCTGGACCGTAACGGCATGGTCCTGGCCGAGAACAACTCCACCTACACGCTGGAGATCAATCCAGCCCGTAGCGGCGACCTCGAGACGGTCATCAACCAGCTCTCCACGCTCGTCACCATCACCCCCTCGGATCGCAAGCTGTTCCGCAAGCTGCTGGATGAAACCCATGGAATGTCTCCTGCACCGATTCGAAATCGCCTGACCGAAGTGGAGATTGCCCGCCTTTCCGTCAACCGCTACCGCCTTCCGGGAGTGGACATCCAGGCACGGCTGATACGCAACTATCCTTTGGGCACCAGCGCCTCCCATCTCATCGGCTATATTGGCCGAATCAATGAGGACGACCAGGACCGCCTGGACGACCAAAACCTGACGGATCAGTATCGTGGCACCAACCATATCGGCAAGCTCGGCATTGAGGGGCGTTATGAGCAGGAATTGCATGGCACGACGGGCTCCGAGCAGGTGGAAACCGACGCGGGCGGCCATGGCGTGCGCTCGCTGGCCCGCATCGACCCGGTCGCGGGAAACGACCTCACCCTGACCATTGACGCCAAACTGCAACAGGCTGCCGAAAAAGCCTTCGGAGAACATCGGGGCGCCCTGGTGGCCATTGAGCCCGCCACCGGGGAAATCCTGGCCCTGGTCAGCCAGCCGGGTTTCGACCCCAATCTGTTCGTGGACGGCATCGACCAGGACAACTGGAACGCCCTCAACAACTCACCCGACAAACCGCTCAACAACCGGGCCCTGCGCGGGCAATACCCCCCGGGTTCGACGGTCAAACCCCTGATGGCCCTGGCGGCCTTGACCCTGGGCAAACGCAGCACCACTTACAAGGTTTCCGACCCTGGTTACTTTGCCTTTCCGGGCAGCAGCCACCGTTATCGCGATTGGCGGGAAGGCGGCCATGGTGCGGTGGACATGCACCTGTCCATTGTCCAGTCCTGCGACACCTATTACTACAGCCTCGCCAATGATCTGGGCATTGACGCCATGCATGACTTTTTTACCCAGTTTGGATTTGGCCAGAAGACGGGGCTCGATATGGATGGCGAAATGCCGGGCCTGTATCCTTCCACCGAATGGAAGCAAAAGCGTTTCAAACAGGACTGGTATGGCGGCGAAACCGTGATCAGCGGCATTGGCCAGGGATATGTGCTGGCCACCCCGTTGCAATTGGCACAGGCCATGGCCACACTGGCCAACAATGGCGTCATGATGCGGCCCCATCTGGTCCGCGCCATTCGTGACCGCGCCACGGGCAGCATTCGCGGCATGCCTCTTGAAACCGTGCGCACCGTGCCGCTCAAGCAGGCCGATGTGGATTTTGTGCGCGACGCCATGGTGGACGTGATGAAACCGGGGGGAACAGCGGCTCAGGCCGGGGCGGGTGCCACCTACCTCATCGCCGGAAAAACCGGTACGGCCCAGGTGGTGGGGGTGCGACAGGGAGAGAAGTACAGCGAAAGCCGCACGGCCGAACGCAATCGCGACCATGCCCTGTTCGTGGCTTTCGCACCCGCAGATCATCCAAAAATTGCCGTGGCGGTGCTGGTGGAAAATGGCGGGCACGGCGGCTCCATCGCCGCGCCCATTGCACGCCAGGTGCTGGATTTCTACCTGCTGGGACAACAGGTGAAAGGCGTACCCAACGCCAATGACGCGGGAGACGATAGTGCCCACGATTAAGGAACTGCGCGCGCGGCTGGTTGCCCCGCTGGACCCCACCCTGTTCAATACCAGCCTGCTCCTGATGGCGCTGGGTTTTGTGGTCCTGTACAGTGCTTCAGGTTCCGACATGGGCAAGGTGGCAAGCCAGGCACGCAATCTGGGCCTGGCCTTCATGGCCATGTGGGCCATGGCCATCACCCCACCCCATAAAATCGAGCGCGTGGTTTTTCCGGTATACGCAGTGGCGCTGGTGGCCCTGGTGGGCGTGGCGCTGTTCGGTGAAGTCAGCCACGGCGCACGACGCTGGCTCCATCTGGGCCCCATGCGCATTCAACCATCCGAATTGATGAAAATTGCACTGCCGCTCGCCCTGGCGGGGTATTTTGAATGGCGGGGCAAGGCCATCACATGGCGGGATTTCGCGGCAGCGGCCCTGCTTCTGCTGGTGCCTGTGGCATTGGTGGTGCGCCAACCCGATCTGGGCACGGCCCTGCTGATTGCCTCTTCAGGTTTTTATGTCCTGTTTTTTGCCGGTCTGTCCTGGAAGGTCATGGGAGGATTGTTTGCGGCGGGATTGGCCGCCATGCCCATGGTATGGCACGTCATGCACGATTATCAGAAAAAACGCATTCTGACCCTGCTCGACCCCAGCCAGGACCCCCTGGGTGCGGGCTACCACACACTCCAGTCCATGATCGCCCTGGGTTCGGGTGGCCTGTTTGGCAAGGGCTGGTTACGGGGAACGCAATCCCACCTGGATTTTCTTCCCGAACACACCACGGACTTCATCTTTGCCGTGTTTGGCGAAGAGTTTGGCCTGCTGGGCGAAATGGTCTTCCTGGCGGCCATGCTGGTCATCATCACACGCGGCCTGTTCATTGCCAATGAAGGCTCAACACCCTTTGCCCGGCTCGTGGCGGGCTCGCTTTCCATGACCTTGTTCACCTACACTTTCGTCAACATGGGCATGGTGAGCGGGATATTGCCCGTAGTCGGCGTACCGCTCCCTTTTTTGAGTTATGGCGGAACCTCGCTCGTCACCCTGTTCATCAGCATCGGCATTTTGATGAGCGTTCATCACCACCGCAAACTGGTCAAACAATGAACTCCTCCTGGCGCATTGCCGTCATTGTCCTGCTCCCGGCGCTCCTGGGCGCGTGCGCCTCGACACCTTCCAAAACCGCCCCAGCCGGCTCCGGCAAGGGGGGATATTATCTCGATGACGGCCCGGACAAGCACCCGCCCGAGCATCTGGATCGCGTCCCCGATGCCGTGCCCAAAAAGGAGCCGTTCCAGAAATTTGCCAACAAGCCCTACACCGCCTTTGGCAAGGTCTATGTTCCGGATACTTCGGACAGGCCCTACAAGGAACGGGGCATGGCCTCCTGGTACGGCAAGCGCTATAACAATCAAAAAACCTCCAGTGGCGAGCCCTACGACATGTATGCCATGACGGCGGCCCATCCCACGCTGCCCATTCCCAGTTATGTGCGGGTCACCAACCTTTCCAACCATAAATCGGTGGTGGTCCGCATCAATGATCGGGGTCCCTTTCGCTCGGATCGTCTGATCGACCTGAGCTACACCGCCGCCTGGAAACTGGGTTACATCAACCAGGGCAGCACCGAAGTGGAGGTGGAGCGCCTGTTTCCAAAATGACGCGGGGTATAATGCCAGCTTTGGCCATCAGGTTACCGTCATGCGTCGTCTGTTCTACCCGTTCTTTTTGTTTTTCTGCCTCATCCCTGAAATTGCTGCCCCAGCAGACTCCATCCTGACCGCCCCCTATGTGGCTGCCCGTTCGTACACCCTGCTCGAGGTGGAAAGTGGCCAGCTCCTCGCCGCACTCAACCCCGATCAGCGCGTCGAACCTGCCTCGCTGACCAAGCTGATGACGGCCTACATCGTCTTCAGCATGTTGAAGTCCGGTCGGTTCAAACTCGACCAGGAGCTGCCCGTGAGCGAGCGCGCGTGGCGGATGCAGGGGTCCAAGATGTACGTCCAGGTCGGCACGCAGGTGCGCGTCGATGACCTGATCCGCGGCATGATCGTGCAGTCAGGCAACGACGCCTGCATCGTGCTGGCCGAGGCGGTCGCCGGGTCGGAGGAGCAGTTCGCCGAACTGATGAACCAGAAGGCGAAGCAACTCGGCCTCACGCAGAGCCATTTCGCCAACGCGACCGGCTGGCCAGCGCCCGGACACGTCATGTCGGTGCGCGACATCGCCATGCTGTGCCACGACCTGATCCACGATTTCCCCGAATACTATCATTTCTTCTCGGAGAAGGAGTTCAGCTACAACGGCACGCCCGGCGCGAAGCCGATCGCGCAGGGCAACCGCAACGTGCTGGTGGACAAGGGCCTCGCCGACGGCCTCAAGACCGGGCACACCGAGGAAGGCGGCTACGGTCTCGCCGCCA